>CALWFY010000135.1 GCA_944377775.1 uncultured Mediterraneibacter sp. | reverse complement strand
TTCATGTGATGATAACGGAATCACCGTGCCGTATTAAGGCCGCTCCGAGGTGGTCTTCAGTCAGCCGGAACATCAAAGCCCTCACACCATACGGGCTTCTCTCTGAGATGACCGGACAGCTTACTGTCCTCTTCAATGCTTTATCTTTTACATCGGTTATTCTACATCAGCAGGCTGTTCTGTGTCAAGAAGAAATGTAGCCATCTCCCGCTCTCATTCTCAGCGTTTTGCCTGATGTACATATTCTGTCAAATGCTGTTCCAGCTCCTGCATCGTCCTGCGGGTCTCGGGCTCTGTATAAGGAATCCGGTGGATAATCCGCCGGACATAATCATTTTCTTCCACAATATCCAGGCTCTCCCGGAAATTCAGATCATAAAAATATGCCAGATAAGATACCCAGTAATCAATGGGAGTCACCCGGTCGGCAGACAAAATACTTTTCCCCGCAAGTGCATCTTCGCGGACTTTCGGGGTAATCTTTGAAGCTCCTGTCTCCTCTGCGGAAGCCCCCAGAAACACTTCAAAACCATCCACCAGTTTCACCCGGCAGTTATCCAGCTTGTCTGCATCCCGGATAAGTCTTGCATGGAGCAGCGTCCGCTCATCCTGTATGCCGTCAATGGAAAAATCACTGTGTTTTGCGATCGCAGTCCGGATAATATCGTCCCACGTATCTTCCGGTACAAACTGACGGATCATCCGGGGCGGACACCCTTCTGCCTCCCCAAAGAGAATTTCCACTCCAAAGGATGCATGATCCATTGTATCCGGCCGGAAACTGTCAAATCTTCTGAGCTGTTCAAAACGACCGATATCATGGAGTAAAGCAATGATCCCTGCCAGTTCCCTGTCCTCTTTTGAAAGGTGCATCCGCCTCGCAATCTCAGTACTCTGCTTTACCACGCCGTATTATGGATAATCTTCAGCTTTACCTTGTCATTTTCTCTGTCATAACTGTCCAGATAATTTTCAAAAACCGCTTTTGCCTTTTCAAAATCCACTGGAATCCCTCCTGATCTTTGCTCCTTTTTCTAAAGTTTACTACATACAGTACCACAAATACAAGCAGTTCCTTTTATATCTCTTTGATACTTCACAGTATTGAATTTTATGTGACAAAATGATATCATATTCAGGTGTTTTCACTGGACAAAGGACGTGTTTTCTATGACAGAACTACAGATAAAACAGCAAAAAAGGCGGGAAATCCGCTCCGCCTTTCGCGCCGCATTCCCCCACACGATCCCTATTTTTGCAGGATTCTGGTTTCTGGGGCTTACATACGGCATTTATATGAATGTATCCGGGTTTTCTTTTATCTATCCCATGCTCATGAGCGTTACCATTTTTGCAGGAAGCGTGGAATTTGTGACCGTCAACCTTCTGCTGGGAGCATTTAACCCCCTTCAGGCTTTTGCCATGGCGCTCATGATCAACGCACGGCATCTGTTCTACGGAATCTCCATGCTGGAAAAATACCGGGGATACGGATGGAAATCTTTCTACCTCATCTTCGGCATGTGCGATGAGAGCTTCTCCATCAACTACACTGCCGATATCCCCCGGGGTGTGGACAAGGGATGGTTTATGTTCTTTGTCACCTTGCTCAACCATTTTTACTGGTTTTTCGGGGCAACTCTGGGCGGTATTTTTGGCTCTTTGATCCACTTTGACACAGAAGGCCTGGACTTTGTAATGACCGCCATGTTCGTGGTGATCTTTATGGAACAATGGCTGAAAGAAAAAAATCACACAAGCTCGATCCTGGGGCTCTTACTCTCCCTGATCTGCCTGTGTGCGTTTGGGGCGGAGAATTTCATCATTCCGGCAATGCTGGCGATTTTGGCAGTCCTCACTCTGATCCGAAAACCTCTTGAAGCAGAGAAAGGCGGTGACCACTCATGACAGTGACACAGGAAATCATAACCGTAGCCATGGTCGTTCTCGCCACCATGCTGACCAGATTTATTCCTTTTCTTATATTTCCCGAGGGCAAACCTGTTCCAAAATATGTGCAGTATCTCGGGAAAGTGCTTCCCCCTGCCGTATTCGGGCTGCTCATTATCTACTGCCTGAAAAATGTGAGCATTTTTTCCGGCAGCCACGGCATCCCGGAACTCATCTCCATTATACTGGTGATCGTGCTTCACCTGTGGAAACGGCAGATGCTTTTGTCCATCGCCGGCGGAACAGTCTGTTATATGCTACTGGTTCAGCTTGTGTTTTAAAAACCGAATTTTTCCTTTATCTCCTGAAGCCTTGTGCCAAATTCTTCATGGAATCCGTTTTCATCTGCCGCCATGTATGCGGTCTCATAAAATCTGCGCAGCACATACAGAGTGAGTATTCTCTGATTTTCTTCACTTAAGGAAGGCATGGCTGTTTCACACTGATTGAGAAACCCATGCCACTGCGTGATATAGTTCTCATACGCTTTCAGGCTGGGAATCCCCAGCCATTTTTTTATTTTGACTTTCCCCCGGTCTTTCTTCCGGCACTCATGAACCTGAAGAAAATACTTAAATCCATTCTCCTCATAATATCTGCCGAGAGGAAACAGCCTGCAGATTCCCGGACGGAACCTATGTATGGAACACCGTCCGTTTCCGTCAAGGAAAGGACATGCGTCCCTCTCACTGTCCATCTTCAAATTCGGAAGGATCATTCCGTCCACAAGATTCAGCTCGATTTTTCCTGCTTCCAGGAGTGCCTGAAATCCACTCCCGCTTTCCTTCTGAATCCTCCAGATGTCCATGGGGTCCAGGATGATCGACGTTCCCATCCCCCGGCAGCAGTCTGAGCACCCTTCACAATCGTGACAGTCCGCCTTCACCATGTCGCCGGAGGAATAGAGCCTGCCATCTGATATTTCTTTTAAGTCTATGTTTCGTTTCATTTGTAATTATCAATCCGCATATCCGTTCGGATTCTGGCTCTGCCATCTCCAGGAATCCGCACACATCTCATCCAGTCCCCGCTCTGCTGTCCAGCGAAGCTCTTTCTCAGCTTTGGAAGCATCGCAGTAGCATGTTGCAATGTCGCCTTCACGGCGCGGCTTGATCTCATACGGGATCTCTTTTCCGCACGCCTTTCCAAAGGCTTTCGCCATATCAAGCACGGAATATCCGTTTCCTGTTCCAAGATTGTAGACACTTACGCCCGCTTTCTCTTTCAGTTTTTCTACTGCGCGCACATGACCTATGGCAAGATCGACCACATGGATATAATCGCGGACGCCGGTTCCGTCATGTGTGTCATAATCGTTTCCAAATACACCCAGACACGGAAGTTTTCCGATCGCCACCTGAGTGATATATGGCATCAGATTGTTGGGGATTCCCTTCGGGTCCTCACCGATCAGACCGCTCTTGTGCGCTCCGATCGGGTTAAAGTAACGAAGAAGCACCACGTTCCACTCCGGGTCAGCCGTGTGCAGGTCCGTCAGTATCTGCTCCAGCATCCATTTCGTCCATCCGTAAGGGTTCGTGCAGGTTCCCTTCGGGCACTCCTCTGTGATCGGGATGAACGCCGGATCGCCGTATACGGTTGCAGAGGAACTGAAAATAATATTTTTCACTCCATGATTTCTCATGACGTCACAGAGAGTAACTGTTCCTCCGATATTGTTGTCATAGTATTCAAGAGGCTTGCGGACTGACTCACCCACTGCCTTAAGGCCTGCAAAATGAATCACACACTCTACATCCTCTTTGTCAAACACTTCGTTTAACCCTTCTCTGTCACGGATATCTACTTTGTAGAATCTGACTTCCTTTCCCGTGATCTGTTTCACTCTCTCAAGCGCTTTTTCTGAGGCATTATAAAGGTTATCCACTACTGCCACATCATAACCTGCCTCCAGAAGTTCCACACATGTATGGCTGCCGATAAATCCGGCTCCTCCGGTCACTAAAATTGACATTTTTACTTCCTCCTTTACCGATTCCGCATACCTGTGCCGTGCACGGCTGTTTTCCTGTTTTCTGCGCACATTATAGCACGGCCGTTCCAAAAATGCTTTATATTTTTAGTTCATCTTATGGTAAAAATGTTGCATTATTCCCAGAGTTTGTCCGGGTACAGTCCTGCATCTTTCAGGGACCGGACAGCCTCAACCACAACCGGCTTATCTTCTTTATATGTCACTCCGTACCACTTATCTTCAGATTCCAGCACTTTCACTGCAGCGCGTCCTTCCTCCAGTAGCCGGCTTACGACTGCCGGCAGGAAGTATTCGCATTTCATGGGATTTTCTTTCAGGCCTTTCTCCAGAAATACCGGGAATCCTGCTTTAATCTCCTCTAAGATACTGTGTGTAAATCCCCACATGTTCATGGACACCAGCGTCTCGCCGTCAATGATGTTCCATGTAGCCCCGTCATCCTCTGAATATTCAATGCCGCCGTTTCTCTTTTCAATGCGTGTACGCTCGGTCACGCTGACCAGCTCATTATCGGCATTGAGCCTGCAGACGCCCCTTGCCACATGGCCGTTGTCTGTCACCGTATTTTTCAAACGATATCCTACCATTGTATAACGGTATTTTTCATCATCCGCGTGAGTGGTGAGATAATCGTAAATTGCCTGGAACGCATGGCGTCCGTAATAATCATCCGCGTTGATGACCGCGAAAGGCCCGTCAATCTCATCAATAGCGCTTAAAACCGCATGGGCTGTGCCCCACGGCTTCACCCTTCCCTCCGGGATTTCAAATCCTTCCGGAATGTTGGACAGCTCCTGGAATACATATGCCACTTCCATGACTTTTTCTATCCGCTTTCCCACGGCCTCTTTAAAGTCTGCCTCATTTTCTTTCTTAATGATAAAAACAACCTTTTCAAATCCGGCACGCTTTGCATCATAGATGGAAAAATCCATGATAATGTGTCCTTCTTTATCCACCGGGTCGATCTGTTTCAGACCGCCGTATCGGCTTCCCATGCCTGCTGCCATGATCACTAAAACCGGTTTTTTCATTATATGTACCCTCCTGAACCTTCATATTTACTTTCCTGTCTCATTGTATGATAAACAAACATCGTTTTCAAGTTTATTCTCAATTCGCTCTTGACTGTAAACCTTATTGACACCTTACACTCAATACAGATAAACTAAAATCATAAGGGGGTGTTCATATGACGATCAAGGAAATCGAAGAGCTTTCGGGAATGACCCGCGCCAACATCCGCTTTTACGAGGCAGAGGGGCTTTTAACTCCCGCAAGAAACTCTAACGGTTACAGAAATTATACAGAAAAAGACTTAGAGCAGCTCATGCGCATCCGTCTGCTCCGCTCCCTGCATTTAAGCCTGGAAGATATCCGGCAGGCGAACAGCGGGGAAAAAGAACTTTCAGACGTTCTTTTAAATCATCTCAGAGATCTCAAAGCGGAACAGAGCAGTCTGGCCCGATGTCAGGCTGTGTGTGAACAGATGTGCCTTGATCATGTGTCATTCGACACATTTGATGCCCACGGCTATCTCGATCTGCTCCAGGTTCCGCCCCAGGACCTCCCGGAGGAACTGGCGGAAGATACTGTCCCAAAAGTGACCGCCCCGTGGCACCGCTTCTTTGCACGGGACATTGATTTTATCCTGTACAGCCTGATATGGAGCGCTTTTCTTACCTTTGTTCTGGACATCAACATAAATGCGGAGCAGCCCATGAGTCACCGCCTGTTTATGCCCACACTCATACTGAGCGCTGTCGGAGCCATTCTTGTACAAAATGCAGCCGTTCTCTTTTTTGAGCCGCTGCTGCTTAAATATACCGGAACAACCCCGGGTAAGTTTCTCTTTGGAATTCGTGTCACCACCTTTAACGGAGAGCGGCTGACCTATCGTGCAGGGCTTCGGCGTACCTGGGATGTACTGCGCAGAGGGTACGGATTCTTCATTCCAATCTACTGGCTTGTCCGCCTGTACAAGTCCTACAGGGCATGCAAAAACGAGGAGACTCTGTCCTGGGAAGAAGATTCTGCTCTGCATTTAAAGACAGAGCGGCTCCCGCTGGGCATCCTTGCATGGCTGTCCGCCACCCTGCTCAGCCTGGTCCTGGAATATGTAATGTGCCAGAATGCAGCGATTCCGCCTAACAGAGGAGAATTGACTGCGGGAGAATTCTGCGAGAACTTTAATGACACCCAGAGATTTTTCGGTGTGGAACGTCAGCTGAATCTTCCGCCATCTATCTCCTCCGGCATCCTCGCTGTTCCGGATTCCGCCTTGTATCTAAAGGAGAATGGAAATTGGATGAAAGTGCCGGGTCATCCTTATATCGTGCAGAACGGAGTCTATGCGCCTCTTCCCGCTCTTCAGTTTACGGAAAAAGACGGTGCGGTAACTGCCGTTAGTTTTTCTTATTCTATAGAAAATAAAAACACCACCATCTCATCCTACGGAGAACTCATGGGCCTTGCCGCAGTCTCGTATGTCTGCGCACAGGAAGACTATAGTCTTCTGCCGGATGTGCCTGAAAAACTCTTTAATCGCATCCGGGAGCGCGGAGATTATTTTGAAGACTTCCATTTTACTGAAGCAGGAGTCACTGTAGAATGTGATTTTGAGTTTGAAGGGTATGAGCTTACGGACGATGCCTTTGATTCCATGATGCTCAGGCCCACATACGGCGAGAACGCTCAGTTCAGCGTAGAATTTTCCATGAAAACTAATTAGGGACACACTGAAACTTGATTGGGGACGTAGTAAAATCGAATTTTACTACGTCCCCAATCAAGTTAAAGTCCCGGGTATACAGCGCCCTCACCCAGTTCTTCCTCGATACGGAGCAGCTGGTTGTATTTTGCCACGCGCTCGCTTCTGCTGGGCGCGCCTGTCTTGATCTGACCGGTGTTTAGCGCCACTGCCAAATCAGCGATCGTCGTATCCTCGGTCTCCCCGGAGCGATGGGAGGTCACTGCAGTGTACCCTGCCTTGTGCGCCATCTTGATGGCCTCCAGGGTCTCAGACACAGAACCGATCTGGTTTAACTTAATCAGGATGGAATTGCCGCATCCCATGGCAATCCCCTTTTTCAGCCGCTCTGTGTTTGTGACAAACAAGTCATCCCCCACGAGCTGTACTCTGTCCCCCAGCTCTTTTGTCATGATCTGCCAGCCTTCCCAGTCTTCCTCGTCAAGCCCGTCTTCAATGGAATAGATCGGATATTTTTCAACCAGCGTTTTCCAGTGTTCCACAAGTTCTGCGGATGTGAATTTTTTCCCACACTTCGGAAGCACATACTCTCCTTTTCTCCCGCTTTTCCACTCGCTGGATGCTGCGTCCATGGCAAGAACGAAATCTTTCCCCGGCTCATAACCGGCATCTTTTATGGCCTGAATGATGTATTCGATGGCTTCTTCATCGCTTCCCAGATCAGGTGCAAATCCGCCCTCATCGCCAACCGCCGTGGCCAGACCCTTGGATTTTAAAAGCGCCGCCAGCGCATGAAATACTTCTGTGCACCATCTCAGCCCTTCGGCAAAACTCTGCGCGCCCGCCGGCATGATCATAAATTCCTGTACATCCACCGTGTTGGCCGCGTGAGCGCCGCCGTTTAAAATATTCATCATGGGTACCGGAAGACAGTTGGCATTCACTCCGCCCAGAAAACGGTAAAGAGGAATCTCAAGAGAAGCTGCCGCAGCCCTGGCGCATGCAATGGATACGGCAAGGACAGCATTCGCCCCAAGTTTTGACTTGTCCTTTGTACCGTCCGCCTCGATCATGGCTCTGTCAACCGCATAGATGTCACTTGCGTCTGTTCCGCGAAGTGTGTCATTTATCATGGTATTAATATTTTTTACAGCTTTTAAGACTCCTTTGCCCCCGAACTGTTTTTTATCCCCGTCTCTTAATTCCAGGGCTTCAAATTCACCTGTGGAAGCCCCGCTTGGAGCCGCGCCCCGCGCCACGGTCCCATCGACAAGATGCACTTCCGCTTCCACGGTCGGATTTCCTCTGGAGTCAATGATCTGCCGTCCAATGACTTTTTCAATTTCTAAATAATTCATATCTGTCTTTGTCCTTTCTTTGTTTTTCCTGCTTTTCTATTTTTCCCCAGCCCTGCATTTTCTATTCTGTTTTCAATAAACATATTGACATTCTTCGATTTATAACATATACTGCTGTCATATCGAAAAACTTAAATATGAGGTAGGCATATGAATAACATTTATGAGGAAAATGCAAGAGTATTTAAGGCATTATGTGATGTAAACCGTCTAAAAATTCTTGAACTTTTGCAAAGCGGCGAAAAATGCGCCTGCATACTTTTAGAAAAAATGAATATCAGCCAGTCCACATTATCGCACCATATGAAAATCTTGTGCGACAGTGGTATTGTTGCCTACCGGAAAGAGGGAAAATGGACACATTACTCCATTGACCGGAAAGGCAGCCTTTATGCCGTGGAACTATTGAAACATCTTACAAAAATACAAGAAAGCAATGAATAACCGGGATTTAACTATGCCGCGAAAAGCGGCTTAATTTCAGAAATATATATCGAAATATATAAATATATAGATATATTGACAAGCGAGGTATAGAAAATGGATTTATTCAAAAACATTTGGCTGTTCATCCAAAACCAGATTTTAGGAATGGAATGGCTGAATGATTTCATCGGAAATATATTAACCCGATTGGGAGTGGACACCCATGGGAGGATAGGCGGAAGCGTCCAGTTTTTTATCTATGACGTTGTGAAAATAACCGTGTTGCTGTGTGTACTGATTTTTATCATTTCGTACATCCAAAGCTACTTTCCGCCAGAAAGAAGCAGGCGCATATTAGGCCGTTTCCATGGAATTGGGGCAAATATTGTCTCAGCACTGTTAGGCACGGTAACACCGTTTTGTTCCTGTTCGTCAATTCCGTTGTTTATTGGTTTTACCAGCGCCGGACTGCCCCTGGGAGTAACATTTTCATTCCTGATCTCTTCCCCAATGGTTGATTTAGGCAGTCTCGTTCTGTTGATCAGTATTTTCGGCACAAAGATTGCGGCTGCCTATGTGATCGTCGGTCTTGTGATTGCGGTTGTCGGGGGAACCTTAATTGAAAAGCTGGGTATGGAAAAATATGTTGAAGATTTTATAAAAACAGCAGGCAGTATAGATATAGATTCCCCTGTTCTTACAGTCAAAGACAGACTTCAGTCTGCCAAAGAGCAAGTAGGGGCAACATTCAAAAAAGTGTTCCCATACATCTTGATCGGCGTAGGAATCGGCGCTGTCATCCACAACTGGATTCCGGAAAACTGGATTGAAACCGTACTGGGAACCAATAATCCTTTTGGGGTAATCCTGGCAACATTAGTTGGAATTCCCATGTATGCAGATATTTTTGGTACAATACCTATTGCTGAGGCATTATTATCAAAAGGCGCTCAGCTGGGGACTATTCTTGCATTTATGATGGGGGTTACAACGCTGAGCCTTCCATCACTCATTATGTTGAGAAAAGCAGTAAAACCGAAACTGTTGATAGTATTTATCTCAATCTGTACAGCAGGGATCATAATTGTTGGTTATTTATTTAATATATTTCACGCATTTCTAATTTAATTCAGGAGGTATGTCATGAGCAAACCTAAAGTAGCCTTTATCTGTGTTCACAACTCTTGCAGAAGCCAGATTGCAGAAGCATTGGGAAAATATCTGGCAGAAGATGTTTTCCCAATGCTACTCCGCTGGTACAGAGATAAAACCCAACTTCCCTGTAAACACAGGGAAGACTGGGGCTTAAACAATCCCACCGGAAAGGGGGAGAAAGAATTTTTAGAAACAATCCAGATGATCCATGAAAAAATACAGGCACTAAAAAAGAGATTTAAATAATCATTTTGCTTTACAAGAGGGCGGCCAGTTTCTCTACATCTTCCATCCGTGTCGCCCAGCTTGTGGCAAACCGGACCACCGTATGGCTCTCATCCTTTTTCTCCCAAAAGCCAAAGACCACTTCTTTTTTCATTTTCTCCATCTGCTCATTATCCAGCACCACAAAAATCTGATTCGTCGGAGAGTCAATATAGAACTCATACCCCTTATCTTTTAAAATCTGTTTCAGCCTGTCCGCTGTCGCAATGGCATTTCTGCTGATTTCAAAATACAGATCATCTGTGAACAGTGCGTCAAACTGTATTCCGAGAAGACGCCCTTTTGCAAGAAGCGCTCCCCGCTGCTTCACCATTGTCACAAAATGAGGCGGCATATTTCCTTTCGGAAACACCACTGCTTCTCCGCACAGAGCTCCCACCTTGGTGCCTCCGATATAAAATACATCACAGTATTCTGCCACATCTTTTAAAGTCACATCCGTCCCCTCTGAAGTCAGCCCATATCCGAGCCGCGCTCCGTCCATATAAAGAGGTATCCCGTATTGAGAGCAGACTGCCGACAGCTCAGACAGTTCATCTTTTGTGTACAGTGTACCGTATTCCGTGGGATGTGAGATGTAGACCATCCCGGGAAATACCATATGTTCGTGGTTTTCATCCTCATAAAATGTGCTCAGATAGTCTGACAGCACGGGCGCCGCGATCTTTCCTTCTTTCTGGGGAAGAGTAAGCACTTTGTGCCCCGACCATTCGATGGCTCCTGCCTCATGGCCGTTCACATGTCCTGTGTCCGCCGCGATCACACCCTCGTAAGACTTTAACATCGTACTGATCACGATCTGATTCGTCTGCGTCCCGCCTACAAGAAAGTACACATCCGCTTCAGGACAGCCGCACGCCTTTTTGATCTTTTCCTTTGCGGACTTACAGTAATCATCTGTTCCATATCCCGGAAGCTGCTCCATATTTGTCTCCAGAAGACGCCCCAACACCTTTTCGTGCGCTCCTTCTGAATAATCGTTTCCAAACGCCAGCATTATTTTCCCGCCTTTCTTTTCTTTGCCGCTGCTTTTTTCCTGACTGGCTTTTTCCTCACACTGTATCCAAAAGTCCCCAGCTTCTTTCCAAGCCCCATATACTCTCCGTGAGAATACGCCAGAAGACCCGTCTTATTAAGATTGAATTTTCCTTTTTCATCCATGTAGGCTTCATCCACCTGAACCGCGGTGACTTCTGCCAGGAACATATGATGGCTCCCAAGCTCCTGAATCTCTTTGACTTTACACTCAATATTCACCGGCGATTCCGCGATCACCGGCGCATACTCAAGAGATACTGCCTTTTCTTTTGTCAGGCGGCATTCTTTCCATTTATCTACGTCTTTTCCGGATCGCACACCGCAGTAATCTGTTGCGCGGATCAGTTCCTCTATGGTCAGATTGATGATAAACTCCCCGTTCTCTTTTATCATCTGATAGGAATACCTCTCCGGACGTACGGAAATATAAACCATGGCAGGATTCGTGCACACAGTCCCTGTCCAGGCGACAGTCAAAATGTTTGCTTCCCCGCTTTTGTCCGCCGTGCTGACCATGACGGCCGGCAGGGGATAGAGCATATTGCCCGGTTTCCATGTCTGTTTTCCCATTTCCTTTTCCTCCTGTAAGCCGTTTTACTGCTGCAGCGCCCCTACAAGGGTGGGTACAAGCTGTTTCTTTCTGGAAACAACGCCCTTTAACATGATTTTCTCTGTATCCTCCGGCAGGTCATAGGCATTGACGATCTTTTCCCTGGCACCGTCACCGCAGCACAACAGTTCCGAAGACTCTGTGATAATATTCGTCAGCATGAAAAAGACCATGTTCAGCCCATGGCTGCTCCTTGCTTTCTCCAGGTGCGGTTCTACAATCTCCTTGATTTCCTCTAACTCCTCTGCGTTCATGGAATTCACCTGACCCACGCCGAACACAGTGTCATTGACCGTAAACTGCTTGAAATCAAGGAAGCATATCTCTTCCGCGCTCTTTCCTTTCAAATTGCTTCCTGCGTTAAACATTTCCTGTGCCAGTGTCTCAACTTCGATACCCGCAATCTTTGCCAGCGCCCTTGCCGCCTGTTCATCCAGCGGCGTACAGGTAGGAGAACGGAACATCAGCGTATCCGAAATAATTGCCGAACAGAGAAGCGCTGCATGTACAGGCTCCACAAGAATACATTCCTCCTGATACATCTGATAGACAATGGTCGCCGTACATCCCACCGGCTGATTGCGGAAAAATACCGGCCCCATTGTCTCAATGCTCTGTCCCAGCCTGTGGTGGTCGATGATTTCCAGCACGTCTGCTTCTTCCACGCCTTCCACTGCCTGAGTCCTCTCATTGTGATCTACAAGAATGACCTGTTTTTTCTTCACATTGAGAATACGTCTTCTGGAGAGCAGGCCCACAAACTTCCCCCTGTTGTCCACGATCGGGAAATCACGGAACCGCTTTTTCGCCATCACTTCCTGTACATCATCCACATAGTCTTTCATCTTAAATGTGACCAGATTATCCTTTGTCATAAAATATTTTACAGGAATACTCTGGTTGATATGCTGAGCCGCCGTGAATGTATCAAGCGGTGTACGGATAATGACGATCTGTTTTTCTTCCGCCTGGCGGATGATATCATCCGATATCGGAGCGTCCTGGCATACAACCATACAGCTGGCTTCCATATCCACTGCGCATTGCTGTGCGTCTTTGCGGTCTCCCATGATGACCAGGTCGTCCCGGCTGATAAAATCCGACATCAGAATCCGGCTGGATGCCGCAATCACTACTTTTCCATTCAAAAGATAGCTGTGCTCATTTCCTGTCACAATCTCACCGTCCACTGCCCGGGCTATATTCCGATACTGTGTCCTGGCCTTTGACAAAATCGTACTGTCATACACATCCATGTAGGTCTTTGCGATATCACCGATTGTGATCACGCCTTCAATCTTTCCATTCCTTGTCACCGGCAGGGTATGTATGTTGGATTCACGCATTTTCTCCCATGCTGTCCGAATGGATACACTGCTTTTTAAGCCCTCCACTTCCTTTAACTCTACGTCCTTTATCTGTTCTCTCAGGTCAGAGAGAAGTCTTGGCACTTTCACTCCGAAACGGTCCAGAACATACTGAGTCTCCTCGTTGAGCTGTCCCGCGCGCCGCGGTTCGTGTACCTGTCCGGTCAGCTTTGTTTTCAGCGCCGCATAAACAATCGCAGAACAGATGGAATCCGTATCCGGATTCCGATGCCCTACTACATATACTTTTTTTTCTTTTTCTTTATTCATATATCTATCTCCTCCCGGCAGAATTATCTTTATATTCTTCCACGGAAATGTCAACTTCCTTAATAAAGAGTACCATTTTTTTCATGATAGTCAACCACTTATTTTTTATTCTCCTGTTCCCACGGTTGTTTTTTCTGCAGTATATATGATATACTGATTTCATTGAAAAAACTATGTAAGTTGAGGTGCGGTACAATGAGCGAAGAAATGAAAGATGTAATGCAGACAAACGAAACTGTTGAAACAATGGCTGACTATGAAGATCATTTTGATGACGCCAATCCCTGGAACAGGGTTACCGAATATATGGAAAAGAAAACTGTTCTCCCTGTAAAAGTAGAAGGGGTTGTCAACGGCGGCGTTATCGCTATGGTAGAGGGTCTCAGAGGATTTGTTCCGGCTTCCAAACTTTCCCTCTCCTACATCGAAGACCTTGAAACCTATCTTTTAAAAGACATCGAAGTTCAGGTAATTGATGTAGATCAGGCAAATAACCGCCTCGTGCTTTCTGCCCGCGAGATTCTGAAAGAGAAAGAAAGACAGGCGCGCGCAGAGCAGATCGCAAATCTGAAAATCGGAACCGTGCTTGAAGGAACGGTTGAGACTCTTCAGAACTACGGCGCATTCGTCAAGCTGGAAAACGGGCTGTCCGGTCTGGTCCATGTATCCCAGATTTCCCAGAAACGGGTGAAATTACCGTCCGACGTCCTTAATACAGGCGACAAAGTGACTGTCAAAGTCATCGGTATCAAAGACGGAAAAGTAAGCCTGAGCATGAAAGCTCTTGAAGCAGTCAAAGAAGAACCTGAAGAAAAAGTTGTCATTCGAACGAGTGAAAACATTGGAACAAATCTTGGAGAACTCTTTAAAAATATCAAACTGTAATCCGAATTTATTCGGATAGTAAAAAGTGCGTCCATCGGGAAAAATAATTTCCCTGTGGACGCGTTTTCACTTGAACAAAATTACGGTGGCAGGACTGCAAAGGAAGATATAAAAATGAAAGAAAATAATGCAAAAACAACCCTTTACTTTTCTACAATAATCGTTATTTTAATCATTCTTTTCGTGCCGAACAAATATATCAAGGGCGCTGTGGCAATCGGTTTTGCACTGGGGTCAACAATATTTTTATACAAAAATATCACATTATTAACCGGTATCCAGAAAGATTCTGCAAAACAACGCCCGCTCAAAAAAGCGCTCATATTCTGCTTTACAGCCATGGCTGCAGCAATCCTGGGCGTCATATTAAAAGAAAAAGAACTTTTTACCCCGCGCACTGAAGAATTATTCGCGCATGGTTTTATATTGATGATTTTGTTATGGTTTGGATCAATCGCAGCTCAGATTCCATTTAACAGGTATGTGGGATTGCGGCTTCCGTGGATGTTAAACGACGAAGAAACATGGAACCTGGGACATCGCGTGCTGTGGTATTCTTCCTTACCGTTAGCTGCCGTTTGTCTTGCCTTAATACCATTTATCCACAGTAAATTGCTGCCCATGGCTGTCATATTGAGCTGGATAGCAATACCGGGTATTGTCTCATACTTGTTTTTCAGAAAGAAGTATAAATGATCCCAGCCGGGCACATTACGCGCACACGGTTTCCAAAATCTCTTCCAGCGCATTCTTGCTGCTCGTATGGCTCCTGACCACATTCGCATTGCACCGCTGCGCCTCTTCTACGGCACAGCGCACCATCTTGTGGGATACTGTATTCGTAAACAAAACGATCAAATCCGGACTCCCGATCTGTTTACTGAGTCCTGCAGGCATCTGTGTAAATACTTTCGCCTTACAGTTGAATCTCCTGCATATCTGCCTGTACTGACATGCCATTCTGTCATGACCTCCTATGATGACAACACTCATACACAACCTCCTGATAAAAAACAGTCAACAATTTCCAATCTTTTGGTTAGTTTTAACTAACTTATTGTTATCATCATACACCAAGATCTTCAAAATAGCAACTATATTTTGATATTTATTCTCATTTATTTCGCCTTGCAGTCTTTTGAACGGATGCAAATAATCCTGTCACATCCACTTTCTCAAGTTCCAGAAGATAAATCTTTTTTTCAACGCCCCCGGCATATCCCGTGAGGCTTCCGTTGGAGCCAACCACGCGGTGGCACGGAACAATGATGGAGACAGGATTATGTCCCACTGCTCCGCCCACGGCCCTGGCGGCCATTCCCGTGCCGCCTTTTTCACCGTTTATCCGGCGGGCAATCTCCGCGTATGTTCTTGTCTCCCCATAGGGAATCTCAAGAAGCGCCTCCCAGACAGAGCGTCGGAAATCCGTTCCCACCATATGCAGAGGCGGAGTAAAATCCGGTTCGCGTCCGGAAAAATAAATGTCAAGCCACTCTTTTGTCTTTGCAAAAACAGGCAGATTTTTCTCCGCATGCTCCTCATCCAGGCCTGCTGCATAATATTTCTGTCTTTCAAACCACAGTCCGGTCAGCCCTGCTTCATCTGCCGCCATAAGTATTTTCCCCAGCGGGGAACAATAAGTTGAAACATACTTCATACTTTTATGTCCTTTCAGATATCCAGTATCTCTCCCTCTGTGGAAATAGTCACCACGGACCATGGGATGGATTTTCCGCTGTTTTCAAGAGCTGTCTTTACAGCATACTCTAACCCGCCGCAGCAGGGCACTTCCATGCGGACAACGGTCACACTCTTGATATCATTTTCCCGGATGATCTCCGTCAGCTTTTCGGAATAATCCACTGCATCCAGCTTCGGACATCCAACTACCGTGATATGGCCTTTCATGAATTTCTCATGAAATCCTGCGTGAGCATATGCCGTGCAGTCTGCCGCAATGAGCAGTTCTGCCCCGTCAAAATAAGGCGCTTTTACCGGAACCAGTTTGATCTGGACCGGCCACTGTTCCAGACAGCTGTGAAAAGCGGCAGGTGAGGATGCCTGTTCTTTTTCTGCTTTATTGCGCATCACAGCCTCGTGATCGTATGCTGCCGCTTCTCTCTCCACAAAACTGATGGCATCAGTGGGACATGCAGGCAGACAGTCTCCCAGACCGTCGCAGTAATCATCCCTTAAAAGTTTTGCCTTTCCGTTCACCATGCCGATGGCGCCCTCATGACACGCCTGCGCGCACGCGCCGCATCCATTACATTTTTGTTCATCAATATAAATAATCTTTCGAATCATAATGCTCCTTCTTTCTTCATGTTCAGGCTTTTTCAGGACGCGCTCCTGCATTTTTCCACAATCCCAAGAACCGGCTTAAAGAGTACCAGACACAGGACAAAATTACTCACCCCGTGAATCAGATCGAAGGGAATCCCTGCAACCCACCATGACGCCATCATCACCGGTCCCCCAATAAACAGATATGGAATTGAACACAGCGCGCCAAATCCCAGTCCGAATGCGCCTCCGACAACCGCATATGCCCAGGCAGACCAGCATCCTCTGCGGTTCACGGCCAGCGTCACAAACACCAGAAGAGGCCAGACGTACAGATAATTGATTACCCAGATGTTCATTCCCCATACAAGACACTCTACTCCCACAAATGCAAATGCCGCCACATATGCTTTTTTCCCGAAGGCAAGCGCATAAATGATGAGCAAAAATGTCACAAGTTCTATGTTGGGAAGAACTGCCAGCGCCGTCTTTGCCGCTTCCAGTGTAGCTGTCATCACACCGATGACAACAATATCCCGTGCTTTCCAGGATGTTTTACTGCTCACTTGACGTCTCATAAGCCAGCCGGTATGTATCCCCATCTGCCACTGGCTGAAGTTCAGCGCTGTTCTGCCCGTATTCTCCGTTCACATAAATGGACCAGTATGCCCCGTTTGTCTCATAATCTGCCACCAGACCGTTTACACTTGTAATGTACACGCCGTAGTCTCCCTCTTCCCCTTCATATGAGAAATCTTCACTCTCGGCCAGTTCATTCATGAATTCTCTTAAATATTCTGCATCCGTGGACGCTTCATAAGTAGTAACCTCGCCTTTGTCATCAACTACCTCCAGCGTACAGTTTTTGCTGCCTTTTTCCGCTTTCGGTCCTGCGAACATGTAAACCGCCCCGAAAATCACCGCGATCACCGCAAGAACCGCCACTGCGATCCAGATTTTTCTGTTACTTTTCTGCATTTTATCTTCTCCTCCTGCTCATTCTTTATCAAATACAAAAAATGCCCGTTTCCACATATGGAACGAGCATTGCCGACAAAAGGTGTGCTAAGAAATGTACAACCAGTTACTCGTGGTCCGAAAATCCTGTACGACAACAGGCAGGTCTCCTGGCTCACAGTTCTTTGCGCAGACCGGCCTTCCCGATTGCTCAGTGGCATTTTCTGCTCTGCACTCCCTGATTACAGTGACGAGTTCGCACAGGATTTTCACCTGTTTCCCTTTTCACCGGATCAAAAGTTTCTGATCCGACACCCATTGCTTCTGTATTCAACTATATTTAGTTATAGCACACTGCGGTTCAAAACTCAAGAAATATGAATGGCGTTGATATCTTTGAATCAGATACAGAATTTCAAACTGTACATATTACATATTGACAGCCATGACAGTTTGTGCTATTCTGTACATATCATATAAGTACAGTAATAACAAAGGAGTGACTCAAATGAACGAGCAATATATATCCATCCGGCATCTTTCAAAACGATTTGATAAAGATTTTGTGCTAAAAGATGTCAACGCCGCTCTGAACAAAGGCGAAATTCTCGGATTCCTAGGTCCCAGCGGCGCGGGAAAGACGACCACCATCAAAATCCTGACCGGCCAGCTTCTGCCTACTTCCGGAGACGCTCAGGTACTGGGAATCGCGTGCGATAAAATCGACGAAAGAATTTATGAGCAGATTGGTATTGTCACGGATGTAAGCGGCGTCTATGAGAGAATGAGCGTCTATGACAACCTGAAATATTTTGCCCGGCTCTTAAATGTACCGCTCTCTGAGATCAATCCCCTCTTAAAGAGAATCGGTCTCTACGAACACCGCAAAAAGCCTGCAGGCAAACTCTCAAAAGGCCAGACTCAGCGGCTCATACTTGCAAGAGCGATTCTTCACAAACCGAAAATCCTCTTTCTAGACGAGCCCACCAGCGGACTGGACCCGTCCACAGCGCTGGAAGTACACAGGATGCTCCTGGAATTAAAGAATGAAGGAATGTCGATTTTTTTGACTACCCACAACATGGAGGAAGCGACAAAACTCTGTGACCATGTAGCGCTCTTAAATGAAGGCGTTATTGTGGAGTATGGCGCTCCCGAAGATATCTGCCTGAAATACAACAAGGTCAAAAAATACAAAGTACAGCTTACAGACGGCACAAAGCATTTTCTCAAACACAGCCCGGAAGCCTCAGAGCAGATCGCGCTGTGGCTGAGAGAGGACCGGGTTGAGACGATTCACTCCTGCGAACCCACGCTGGAGACCGTATTCTTAGAAGTTACAGGGAGGGAATTACAATGAAAACAAAAATAAAACCAGTGCATCTGCGAAAACTTGCAGCCATCACGGAAGTGAAAGGGAAAGCATTATTCAGCAAAAACTTTATCATCATGCCCATCTTCTCTCTTGGATTCACTCTCCTGATGAAAGTAGTCTACAATACGGCTGCCCAGGGAGCAGTTAATATGAGCGCCTACGCTCTCGCTCTTGGCATACTCATGAATATCTCCATGGAGGGCGTCTACTGTACGGCAGCGGCTCTCGCAGAAGAAAAAGAGAAGAACACGCTGCGCACACTGATGACTTCTTCCGTAAACGGACTGGAATTTTTCCTGGGAAGCCTTATCCCTGTGGTCCTCATGTCCATGGCCGTAAATGTGCTTTGCGTGCCCGTCTCCGGGTTTAGCATGGGAGCATCCCAGTGGCCGCTTTACCTGGGAATCACTGCCGCATGCTCGGCAATCAGCGCCGTAATCGGCATGATCTTCGGCATCTATGCCAGGACACAGGTATCCGCCAGCACGATCACCACTCCCGCAATCCTGGTTCTTATGATGATTCCCATGCTCAGCGGTTTCAGCGATATACTGGAAACAATCTCCGGATTTTTATTTACAGGGATCGTCTTTGACGCCATCGCCAATATAAACAGCAATCTTCCCGTCATGGACGCCAAGGGCGCTGTGATCCTTTTTGCAGAATTCATCCTGTCCGTGATCGTCTTCCTTGCGCTGTACAAAAAGAACGGATTTGAGAGGTAAGTCTATGGAAATTATTTTAAGCAATGCAAGCGACCGCCCAATTTATGAGCAGATCATGTCCCAGATAAAAGAAATGATCATGAAGGGAGAATTAAAACCCGGCGAACCCATGCCGTCTATGCGCAGACTCGCCAGAGAACTCCACGTGAGCGTAATCACCACACAGCGTGCTTACGAAGACCTGCAAAGAGACGGGTTCATCGTGACTGTTCCCGCGAAAGGAACCTTTGTTTCCACCCAGAATCAGGATTTCATCCGCGAAGAAAATCTGCGGAGAATCGAAAAACTTCTCTCTGACGCAGCCGTGCTTGGGAAGGAAAACGGGCTCTCCCTGGACGATCTGAAAAACACACTGGAAGTTGTCTACTCAGAGGACTGACATATAACAGCAACACATATGGAGGATCAATAAATGGATTATGCGATACAGGTAAAAAACCTGACTAAATCATACAAAGATTTCACTCTGGACAATATCTCTCTTGATCTGCCCTGCGGGACTGTCATGGGACTGATCGGAGAAAACGGCGCCGGGAAATCTACATTCATCAACTCTCTTCTCAACATTGTGAACGCACAGTATGACCGGGGAATCATCCTGGGATATGATCTGAAAACCCAGGAAAAGCTCATAAAAGAAGACCTTGCCGTCATTTTCAGCGATTCTCACTATGACCTGAGCTTCACCCCTCTGTTTGTAGGGAAAATGCTCTCAAAAATCTATAAAAACTGGAACGAGAAAAAATACCTGGATTATCTGAAACGATTCGGGCTTCCTGAAAAGAAACGCCTGAAAAAATTCTCAACCGGAATGAGGGTGAAATTAGAATTTGCCGCCGCATTAAGCCACGAGCCAAAGCTGCTCATTCTCGACGAGGCGACCAGCGGGCTGGACCCGGTTGTACGCGATGAAATCCTGGATATCCTGCGGGAGTTTACAGAGGAAGAAGATCATGCCGTTCTGATATCTTCCCACATTACCAGCGACCTTGACAAGATCGCCGACTACATCGCCTACATCCATGAGGGGAAACTTAGGTTTGTGAAAACATACGATGAACTCCAAAACGATTACGGTATCTTAAACTGTGGGCAGGAACTGTTTGACTCCCTGAATCAGGAGGATATCGCGGCATACAAAAAAGAAGCATACAGTTACCGCGTACTCATCAAAAACAAACTGAAATTCAGAAAGGTTTTCTGTGATGTGTCCATTGAAAATGCCTCTATCGAAGACATCATGCTGTTTTATATAAAAGGAGAAAAAGTGCGATGAAAGGAATTATACTCAAAGACTTATATGACAATTTCTGCATTCTGAAAAATGCGGCATCCTACGTGTTTGCTATCATCTTTCTGGGACTGATTGGATTTCTGGTGCATACAAAATATCATTACGTTCTGTTTTTAGGCATTATAGCCCCGATACTTGGAGGCGCTGCAGTAGAATCTTCCACAGAACAGGATGAAGCCGCTAATTTTAACAAACTCCAGATTACATTTCCTGTGACAAAAACAGAGATCGTGATCGCCAAATATATACTGGGGCTTGGATTCGTCGGCGCTTCTAATCTTCTCGCTCTGGTTTATTCCCTTGTCCAGGTATACGGCTATCATGTTGTTACACCGCCGGAAGCGCTGCGCATCACCGGCTTTGGAATCAGTATCTCACTCATCTTTCTGTCCGTCATATATGTAGGATACTTTCTGCTCGGGAAACGCTGGGGAACTATTTTTTTCGTTTTCATAGCAGCGCTGACCGGAGGTTTGTACGGAGCATACTCTTATCTTTTCGGCCTCGAAACATTCCTCGAATGCAGTCCGTTTGTAATCTTCGGCTGTATATTTGCCGGAATCATTATTCTGACATTGAGCTGCCTTGCATCCATTAAGATTTATACACGGAGGTATTCCTAAAGTACTGATTGCAGAATACATCTTTGTGACATAGATTAAGGTACGTTACCGGAAACAGTATCATAACGCAAAACCGTTCTGCTTTACTTCAAAGATTTGGGCGGCTGTAACAATACGGACTGATGTTCGACCAAAGGGTCTCCATCAGTCCGTATTTAACATCCTACTCAAATGCTTTTCAGAACGCGCCACTTAAAGTTTTGCTCATATGATACTGTTTCCGGTAACTTATTTACTCAAGCCAGCAAACCTGTATTCTGCAGCTGCGGCAGAAGCTCCCCGTTGGAAGTGCCTGCCGATTTAAAAGCTTTTATGCAAATATATCTTTCTTGTATAAGTCAACAGCTGAGAACATATGAAACTTCAGTTTTCAGGACACAAGATATCCGCAGGACTATGCTGCACAAGCGGCTCGTAGAGCGCAGCGGCCCGAAGCCGCGATGCAGTCATAGTTCTGCGGATATCGTATGTTAAGAAAACGAAAGTCTCAAATACTTTCAACCATTTATTTATACAAGAAAGATGTATTTTGCATCTCTTTACTCTGTCTCAATCTCTTCCAGTTTTGTTTTCCCGATCATGAGATTTAAGATTTCCACATCTGTCTGCTTCATGCCTGCACGACCCACATATCCCACAGCCTTGATGGTATCCTCAGGGCAGTCCATAACAAGTCCTTCACCTCTTGAAAAGGTAAGCCCCCGCATGGCCATTTTGTGGCTTAAAATTGCTGCCTGAAGGGATGTGGCGATCTTTGCCGCACAGCTCGGCTTTGCTCCGTCACACACGATGCCTCCTGCATTTGCAATGGCATTGACCACTGTGTTCTCAATCTGCTCCAGAGTGCCGCCGGACAAATAAGTGATTCCTGCCCCGGCTCCTGCTGCCGCACACACGGCTCCACAGTAGGCAGACAGAGAACCGATGTACTTCTTCTGGTTGAGCGCCACCAGATTGGAAACACACAGGGCGCGCATCATCTCCTCCTCAGTCTTTCCCAACTCTTTCGCATACTCAACCACCGGAAGGGAGCAGGTCATCCCCTGATTTCCTGAACCGGAGTTAATAATGACCGGAAGTGAACACCCGCTCATCCTTGCGTCAGACCCTGCGGCAGCTTTTGCCACAGCACGCCATTTCACATCATCTCCAAATTCGTCCAGCACCACGCGGCCTACCTGGGCGCCCCACGGATTGTTCAGCCCTTCCTCCGCGATCTTTGTATTATATTTCACCTGTCTTTTAAGCACTTTCTGCACATCTTTGATATCCACTTCATCTGCAAATGTAATGATATCCGCCAGATTTAAAAGCGCTTTATCAGGTTCTTCCTCTTCTTTTATCTCCTTTTTCTCCTGTTCAAAAAGAACTGCATCGTCTTTCTCTATGCGGGTGATATTTGTATGCTCCTCCTCAATCACCACCACTGCTTCATGCCCCTGTGCTTCTGCTCTTGCTTCAATGTACAGGTTTGCCACCCCTTCTTTCAAAATACAGTCGCAAAACCCTTCAGCAAGAAGCTGCTCTGTCCTGACAATATCAGCTTCTGTCACTGACTCCAGCACCTCCAGCGCCTGACCGGCGTCCCCGCCTGTCGTTCCCAGCACTGCTGCTGCCTCCACGCCTTTCATGCCGCCGGAATTGGGAACTTTTACCCCCTTTACGTTCTTGATGATATTGCCGCTGCACAGCACACTCAAATGCTCCGGAAAACATCCCAGCACTTCTCTTACTTTTGCAGAGGCATAGGCAAGCGCGATAGGCTCTGTGCATCCAAGCGCCGGAACCAGTTCATTTTCCAGTATTCTGACATAGTTTTCATAAGTTTTTCTATCCATTGTCCCTCTCCTCGGTTTTGTATCTTTTTTATTTCTTCCCTTTTACACAAACTTTGCAGTTCCCGGTTATCTGCGCGTATAGATCAACTCAGTAATGCCATTATATCTCTGTGTCCCAAGCAGTTTCAGCCTGAGTTCATTTTTCAGATCGCCAAAAAGTCTGATACCTGATCCGAGAATTACAGGTATAACCGCTATGTGGAAAACATCAATCATATCCTTCTCTGTAAGCTGCTGCACGATCTGTGCCCCGCCGCAGATCCAGATATCCTTCCCCGGTTCTTTCTTCAGTCTCTCCACAAGCTCCCCGGGATGCTCTTTTGTAAACCGGATATCTTCGGCGGATTTCTTCTCTCTGTGAGTAACCACATAGCTCGTAAGGCCGGCATACGCCCATTCTTCAGGCGAGAGCACTGTCCTCACCTGATAGAAAGTATTCCAGCCCATGACGACTGTGTCCACACTTTTTTTTTTTTTTTTATAACAGTCCACACCCTCATCTTCCTGTCCATGTCCTGTAAGCCAGTCCACACCGCCGTCTCTGTCCGCAATGTATCCGTCCAGGCTCATGGCAATATATAAAATAACTCTTCTGCCGGAATCCCCGGGATTTAATTTTTCTCTTTTCATATTCCTGCGGCCTCTTACATTCATAACATTCCCTGACATATTGTAACATCCCGGCATGCCTGTGTCATCAAAATATTTAAACCAATATCTCCCTGTAAAATGTGATTGGGGACGTAGTAAAATTGAGTTTTACTACGTCCCCAATCAACATTTACTGAATACTGATAACCTGATATCCTGCTTTTTCCACTGCACTCTTTAAGAGATCATCCCCGATTTCCCTGTCATAAGACACTTTCGCACTGCCGGCCGAAAGATTGACTTCCGCCCGTACACCGTCTATTTGATTCAGGATTGTGGTCACATCCATCACACAGTGCTCACAGTGCATCCCAGAAATCCTCATTGTCTTCCTGCCGATCACCGGACCGTCCAGTTTCTTTTTCGGCATTTTCCTGCTTCCAGGACAGCTTCCGCCGGCCGGACAGCCGACACACCTTACTCCGTTCTTTTTCGCTTTAATCAAATAGGAAGCTGCGCCTCCGATTAAGATTACCAGAATGACGATCACAATCATATTTTCCATAATATATCATCCTTCTCTCTTTAACGCCGGACAGTGGCCAAAGCTATATGCCCTGCCCACTGCCTGTCATTATAATATTACTTATGCAGTATGTAAACTGTATTCTGCTGCAAATTCTCTGTCTGACTTGCGTATACGCCATATAATGATGGCCGCGAACACTAAAACTGCAATCAGCCCGGGAACAAAAGCTGTTCCAAGAGAACCTGTCGTGATCAGCGTACCGATCTGGTATACGAAGAATGCCACTGTATACCCGGTTGCCAGCTGGAGACAGATGCCGCCAAACAGCCATTTTCCGCTCTTCATCTCGGAATTCATGGCTCCAAGCGCCGCAAAGCAGGGCGGTGTATAAAGGTTGAACATCAGGTAAGCCAGAGCAGCCGCCTTTGTCAGACCCATGACTGCAGCCACTTCATTTCCGCTGCCCACCAGTGCAAATTCTTCTGTGTCAATCAGGTTCGTAATCCCGTAAACAACTGCCAGAGTACCAACCACGTTCTCCTTTGCTATAAATCCTGTGATTGCCGCTGCTGCAAGTTGCCAAACGCCAAATCCCAGCGGGATAAAGAGGATGGCAAACGGATGGGCAATGCCTGCCAGAATCGAAGTGCTCTCCGCTCCTTCTTCTACAAGCTGCAGCTGCCAGTTAAAGCTCTGCATGATCTGTACCACTGTGTTGCACACCAGAATAATGGTTCCGGCTTTGATGATGTAGGCTTTCCCTCTCTCAAGCATGGACAGGCACGCTCTCTTTAAGCTGGGAAATTTATATTCCGGAAGTTCAATGATGAAGAAAGATTTACGGTACTTCTGACCTGTGATCCTTTTCACAAGCAGTGCTCCCAGCAGAACCAGCGCGATGCCTACGAGGTACATTGCGGCTGATACCCACCATGCATCCGCAAAAAATGCTCCTGCAAACAATGCGATTACCGGAATCTTAGCGCCGCACGGCATGAACGGTGTGAGCATTGCAGTTGTCCTTCGCTCTCTCTCATTGCGTATCGTCCGGCAGGACATAACGCCCGGGATCGCACATCCGGTACCGATCACCATTGGAATTACGGATTTCCCTGAAAGTCCTACTCTCTTAAAGATGGGGTCCAGTACAACAGTTGCCCGCGCCATATAACCACAGTCTTCCAGAAGGGCAATGAGGAAATACATTACCATCACCAGCGGCAGGAAGCCGACAACCGCGCCGACACCGCCGATAATACCGTCAACCAGAAGCGAATACAAGAACGGATTGGCGTTCTCCATCAGCCCGCCGACCCAGGCCTGGAAAGTTTCGATCCAGCCTACCAGCCAGTCTGCAATCCATGTTCCCAGTGTAGTCTGAGATATGTAAAACACAAGGACGATCACAGCTATAAAGATTGGAATGCCTACAATTTTATGGGTGATGACAGCATCAATTTTATCCTGTACATTCTTGTCTTTTGTAAAAACTTTTCGCTGTTCTGCCTGCTTTACGATATTGTTGACAAACTCAAAACGCTTTCTGTCTGCTGCCTCTACTTCATTTTTATCCTGCAAGTTGATATCCGCCTGTACATAAGGAGCTTTCTGTCCCTTCTCTTTTAATGCTGCAGCCTGTCTGACGACCTCTTTCAGGCCCGCGTCTCCTGAAGATGTGGAAATTGTCTTAATGACCGGACAGCCCAGCTTCTCTGACAGAAGTTTTACATCAATCTTCGTCTGCTTTTTTTCTGTAATGTCGCTTTTATTCAGAGCCACCACCACAGGAATTCCCAGCTCCAGAAGCTGCGTAGTGAAAAACAGGCTTCGGCTTAAGTTTGTCGCGTCCACAATGTTAATGATCGCATCCGGTTTTTCATTTTTTACATAACTGCTGGTGATACTCTCCTCCGAAGTAAAAGGCGACATGGAGTAAGCACCCGGCAGGTCCACCGCCGTTAATTCCTCCGGCCCGTCATAATAACCTCTCTTGATCAGGCTTTCCTTTCGCTCGACTGTAACACCGGCCCAGTTTCCAACGCGTTCATTTCTTCCCGTCAACGCATTGTACATGGTTGTCTTTCCGCTGTTTGGATTCCCCGCAAAAGCAATTCTCATCTACAAATCTCCTCCTTCATTTTAGTTAGTAATAACTAACCTGTTTGTAAAAAAAATAGCAAGGCAATTACTATTTTTTATATTGAAATAGCTTTCGCTAAATCAGTATCAATATTGTATCTTCCATCTTTGATGGAAACCACACATCCGCCTCTCAAACGAGAAACCACTGTAATAGGTTCTCCACTGTAGCAGCCCAGTGAAAAAAGGAACGCCTCCAACTCTTCATCGTCTGTCACAACATCTTTTACGATGTACTCTTCGCCTTCTCTGGCTTCCAGTAAATTCATAGTTTTCCTATTCCTCTCTGTCTTATGACGAACTTATTATTTTTTACATGAGATAGTCTAAACTAACTCCTTGCATTTGTCAATCCCTTTGCAGTGAAATTTCCAATATTTTTTATGAGATTTGATACCCTGTCCTGTTTGTGATATACTGAGAAAAGATATAATTCTCCCTGAAAGGAGAGTTAAAACATAAATTATGATCGAGGTGTAACCCATGCATACAAATGAATCTGCCGAAAACTATCTGGAAACAATCCTTATCCTGAGCCAAAAACTTCCGGCTGTACGTTCTGTAGACATTGCAGCAGAACTTAATTTCAAAAAGCCGAGCGTAAGCGTGGCAATGAAAAAACTCAGGGAGAGCGGACATATCACAGTGTCCTCTGAAGGGCATATCACCCTTACCGCCTCCGGCAGAAAAATTGCAGAGAGCATCTACGAGCGTCATACGCTCCTCTCCTCCTGGCTTGAACGGCTGGGCGTTGATTCCAAAACTGCCGCAGAAGACGCATGCCGGATTGAACATGTGATCAGCCCGGAAAGTTTTACAGCAATAAAAAGACATATAAAATAAATGACGGGAGATGCATGCTGCAGCATCCCCGTCCTGTTTCTAAAACCCCATTTCAGCCAGCACACCTTTCAATTCTTCCGCTGACTTCTCCAGTTTTTCTGTCTCCTCCCTGTCAAGGTCGATCTCAAGCACCTGCTCTGCTCCATTCCGGCCGATCATGGTCGGAATACTCAGGCACAGTCCGGACAGCCCATATTCCCCGTTCAGAGCTGCCGAGACCGGCGTCACCGTGTGACTGTCCCGCACGATCGCTTCAGCGATCTTTGCCGCCGCCATTCCAATACCGTAATATGTCGCGCCTTTTCGTTCTATGATCTCATAGGCGCTGTCCCGAACCGCATGATAAATCTCATCTTTCTCCTTTTCAAAATCAGCGTACCCTTTCATTCCGGCGAAAGCTTCCAGACCGATGCCGTAAATATTGGCACAGCTCCAGACTGCCAGCTCACTGTCCCCATGCTCCCCCGCAATGAAAGCATGAACATTTCTGCTGTCCACATTGAGTTTCTCACTGATCAGATACTTAAGCCTTGCCGTATCCAGCACTGTCCCTGAGCCAATCACCCGTTCCTTCGGGAATCCGGACTCTTTCAGGGCCACATAAGTCAGTATGTCCACCGGGTTGGAAACAACGAGCAGAATGCCCTCGCATTTTACTCTTTTGATCTCAGAGATAATCATTTTCATGATTTTTGCATTCTTGTGCACAAGGTCCAGCCTTGTTTCACCGGGTTTCTGATTTGCCCCCGCCGTAATAATGATCACGGATGCGTCCGCGATATCCTCATATGTCCCCGCATAAATATCCATCGCATGAGAGAATGGCAGTCCGTGGCTTATATCCATTGCCTCCCCCTCTGCTTTCGGATGGTTGGCGTCCAAAAGAACCAGCTCCGAGAACACTCCTTTCTGCATTAATGTGTATGCGATCGTGGACCCTACGAACCCACATCCAATGACTGCCGCTTTCTGTATATTTACCATAGAAACATCCTCCTCTGACTAAATTTTCATTTTAATCCCTAGTATTTTACTAGGAATTGCCGACACCTTTATTATATAGTAATAGCCAGAAAAGACAAGACCATTTCAGGTATTTTTTTCCATACAGTATTTTGTGCAGTCTAAAGTTACTCCTGCAGGGAATGTTTCTTTGTTATCATTACCTTTTCTTCATAACAGGTAAATATTTCATCCACCTTTTCTTTCTTCATCTTCGGAGTGAGCAGACTGACAACCGGCACGATTACAAGTCCTGCGACCATGGCTGCTGCCCCGGCATTGATAGAGGACTCAATGTATCCGATAAACATATTTGATACAGTAAGACCTACTCCTGCAATAAATCCGGCCCACACACCGGCACGGGTCACGCCTTTCCAGTACAGCCCGTAAAGAAACGGCGCCAGGAAAGCGCCTGCCAGAGCGCCCCAGGAAATGCCCATAAGCTGCGCGATAAATGTAGGCGGGTCCAAAGCGATCACAACAGACAGCAAAATAAA
This sequence comes from uncultured Mediterraneibacter sp., assembly GCA_944377775.1. GTDB lineage: Bacteria > Bacillota > Clostridia > Lachnospirales > Lachnospiraceae > Mediterraneibacter. The sequence continues at coordinate 7,400 of CALWFY010000135.1, read as the reverse complement.
GAATACGATCAGCGCCTGCATGGTGATAATCTGCTTTTTCTCACTCATGTTTTTTACCACACTGCCCTTTAAGAGGTCCAGCGTCAGCGTAGAACTGGATGTCAGCACAAGAGAGGACAGCGTTGACATGGAAGCTGACAGAACGAGCACTACTACGATTCCCACTAGAATGTCCGGCAGGGCAGACAGCATGTATGGGATAATGCTGTCATATACAACAGCGCCTGTCTCGTCGTAAATCGCCGGGCTGTCAAAGAGGCGCCCGAACCCTCCGAGGAAATAGCATCCCCCGGACACGATAATGGCAAAAAGTGTAGAGATGACTGTTCCGGTATTAATAGACTTTTCATCTTTGATCGCATAAAATTTCCCGATCATCTGCGGAAGCCCCCATGTTCCAAGAGAAGTAAGGACTACGACCCCGAGCAGGTTCGCCGGATCAGGTCCGAAAAACGAAACAAACGCTCCCGGCTGTCCCTGTGTCACCACGGCATCGCTTGGTATCTGCGCCATCTGGGAAATTGCGTTCATAAATCCGCCCTGACCGTTCAGTACTGCCGCAATCACTGCCACAATGCCGATCAACATGATAATCCCCTGAATAAAATCATTAATGGCAGTGGCCATATATCCTCCCAAAATCACATACACAGCAGTAAAAAGAGCCATGGCAACCACGCACCATGTATATGGGATATTAAACGCCATGCCGAAAAGACGGGAAAGCCCGTTATACACGGACGCTGTGTATGGGATAAGAAATATGAACACGATCACGGACGCCGTGATTTTGAGCGCTTTGCTGGCATATCTCTGACCAAAAAAATCCGGCATTGTCCTGGAGCCAAGATGCTGTGTCATTACCTTTGTCCTGCGGCCGAGAACAACCCAGGCCAGAAGACTTCCGATCACAGCATTTCCTATCCCAATCCAGGTACTTGCTATTCCATATTTCCAGCCAAACTGCCCTGCATACCCGACAAATACCACAGCCGAAAAATAGGATGTACCATAAGCAAACGCTGTCAGCCACGGCCCCACAGACCTTCCCCCGAGCACAAAGCCATCCACACTCGTAGCATGCCGTCTGGAGTAAATTCCCACTCCAACCATCACAGCAAAGAAAATTACAAGCAATACCAGTTTGATTCCCATCTTCTCTTCCTCAACTTTCTTTTTTACGCACCAGTCTTGTCATATATATCTTTTTACTAATTCGCTTTAAAGCGTTACGCTTTAAAGTATTAAAGTAATTATTGACAGAATAACACGGGCATTATGCCCGTGTCAACACTCTTTTCAATATTTCATCTTTTCAGCCCGATCCCGGATCGTCTTGTCAAAATTCTCAATCTTACGGCTGTACGCTTCATCCATATATTTTGAGTTCAGCATAAAATCCGCTGTGGCAAGATTATTTGCGATCGGAATATCGTACACAACCGCAATTCTTAAAAGCGCTTTCACATCCGGATCATGTGGCTGGGCTTCCAGCGGGTCCCACAGGAAAATGATAAAATCAATCTGACCCTCCACAATCTTCGCCCCGATCTGCTGGTCGCCTCCCAGAGGACCGCTGCAGTATCCTTTCACCGGAAGTCCGGTTCGCTCTGAGATCAGCCGGGCCGTTGTTCCTGTTCCGCACAGGAAATGGCTTTTTAATATCTCTTTGTTTCTGTCACACCAGTCCACCAGTTCTTTTTTCTTTCCGTCATGAGCGACCAGCGCGATATGTTTCACTTTCCCGATTTCCATTGTTACATATGTTTCATCTAACATCTGTTCCCGCCTCCCGTCTTGTCCATCAAGTATTATTATCAGCTTTTTATACAGGATTCCCCGGATACGCATCCGCGCTTTTCTGTCAGACAGCCTGTTCCATCATATCAAAACGCAGGGATGCAAGGGCTCCCATCGCCACTGTCACCATAATACTATAAATCAGCAGAATTGGAAAGATTAAACCTGTGTTCACAAAAATTCCGATTATCACGGCAGCTCCTGCTCCCAGTCCGAGAAGCGCCATCTGGATAAACATTCTGATCACATTCTGCCCTGTTTTTCCGAATACTTCCCCTACCAGGAACTGAGCGATCACTTTCGTATACAGCCGGTCCGCCTGAAGCACCGCATAAATCAGAATACAGAACACAATGTCCTGAGGCTTGACCCGCCAGAAAATGCCGATGGGGATACAGATAATACATCCGTCCACCAGCGCTTTGATATGTTCCATCAAAGTCGCATACCACAGTTTCTTGACCGGGCTGTCCGGGATAAGGAAAAGGTATGGATTCTTCAGCTCATTTTCCCATTTTCCAAGATAACCGCTCATCACGAGAGACATATAAGCCACGATTCCAAGAAGGAACAAGCCCTGCGCTCCTGATTCCAGCGCCGCTTCTCTGAGCGAATACGAAAAGATAAAGGCAATGGCGACAGCGATCAGTGTCGCTTTTGAAAAAATAAAAAACTTCTCTTTTTTATATTCCAAAAGCTGGCGATAGAAAATCGCCTTTGCCCCGCGGGCGCTGATGCGCTCTCTGACCTGGCGGAACTTCCGTTTTTTCCCGCCGATGCTCAAGTCCACGTCACCGCTTTTTTTCTTATTTTTCAGTTCGGCGTAATCGTCTGCAAATTTTGCCGCTTCTTCATAATATCCTCCATCACAGCGCATACGCCACACCCCTGCCACACACACCAGCATGGTGATCATATAAAGGCAGGAGCAGATTACATTCAGTGTCGTCGGTCCAAGCAGGATCAGGCGGTATACCGCAATCTGCCATCCGATAACAGGCAGCATCTGAAGCACCGGCCAGTCAATAAAGTTGGACGCTGATTCAACGGAAAGACCGTTCCTTTTAAAATACAGTACAACCAAAAGTGTGAAACCGACCAGAAATACTTTGATGGCAAACCGCACTCCCTGCATCAGTTTTTCCGGAAGGTGATCGTTGGTATACAAAAACACCATGACTGCCACTTCCAGTATGGTTTCCAGCACGCATCCTGCCATGAAAAACAAAAGTACTTTCCATGGCGCTACCTGAAAGATGGTAAGCCCGCCTATGGAGAATGTGATCCACAGTATGATCGAGACCAGATAATTCATCCATGCTCCGTTTAAAAGCACCAGCTTCGGATTGATCGGAGCAGTGAACACAAAATGCGTATGCCCCGGCCGGAATATGATCCCCTTCCGGGAAGAGTACGCCATAAAGTTTCCAAGCACAGAATAAATACTCCACACCGTCAGGACAATGAGAAGTCCCCGCACCGAATCCATCCGGATTTCCACAGCCAACATCCCCAGAGACGCAATGATAAAAATTCCGTATGCAATCCCAAAAATCAGAACGATCAGGGTGGACGGCTTTCTCACTGCCTTTTTCAGGTTATTGATGAAACTGCGTTTCGTAAGATATATAAGCGCTCTCATGATTTCTCACCGCCTGTCATGGAGAAGAAAAGTTCATCCAGGTCTTTTCCCTCTGCATCCGCTTTATTGTATGAACCGATGATATGTCCTTTTTCCATCACGAACATCACATCCCACAGTTCCTCCACCATCTCAAGCATATGGGTACTGATCAGCACGGTCACTCCCCTCTCTTTCAGGCGCAGGACCACCTCTTTGAGCATCTTGATGGCAGCCGGGTCAAGCCCCACCATGGGTTCATCCAGCAGAATGACTTTTGGCTTTACTGCCAGAGCACAGCAGATACTCACCTTCTGCATCATTCCCTTTGACAGCTCATTGCCCAGCTTCTCCTGTTTGTCGTCCATCTCAAATTCTTTTAAGATTTCTTCCACTTCCTCATCCGTGATATCACTGCTGTACGCCATCCGCACATATTCGATGTGCTCTCTCACTGTCAGAGCGTCAAACATACTCGGAATCTCCGGCACATAAGCAAAGATTCTCTTTGCATCCAGCTGCCTTGACGGAATCCCCTGTATCCTGATACCGCCTTTATATCTGAGCAGTCCGGCAATACTTTTTATGATCGTAGACTTTCCCGCTCCGTTGGGCCCGAGAAGGATGCCGATCTGCCCGTCCGGCACGGTAAAACTGACATCATCCACCGCCAGATTCTTCCCATATGATTTACTTAATCCCTGTATCTCTAACATAGCTGCCTCCTGTCCGCGCAGGCCTCTCCCCCGTTAATCCGTCTGAAAATATGTACTCAGGCATAACGGGAAAAGCCCCGCATTACTGTACCACTAATTTAATACAATAATACGAGGCTGTCTTCTGTTTGTCAATATGTGTTTTTATAATATTTTCTATATTTGTTCTGCTTCTCTTTTCAGGTCATTTATCTTCTTCAGTGTAAAACTTAATGAGCGCCTGCGTGCCCAGGTCTCCATTTCCTTCTGCCTCCAGTTCCTCATAGTGCGCGAGAACCTGGCTTAATACTTCCAGGTTAAGTCCGCTCTTATTCGCCTCAATGAGGGCCAGCTTCATATCTTTTATGAAATGCTTCATGAAAAACCCGGGTGCATAGTCTTCGTTGATTATCTTTGAGCCGAACAAATCCAGCTGTCTGCTGCCTGCCGCGCCTGTTGACACTGATTTTAAAAACGTATCCATGTCAAGGCCTTTTTCCTTTGCGTATGCGATTGCCTCACACACGCCTGAGAGCGTGCCTGCGATCATAATCTGATTCGCCAGCTTACAGTGCTGCCCGCATCCGGCGCTGCCTTCATAATTGATGTTGGTTCCCATGGCCTCAAAGAGTTCCCGACATGCCTCATAATCCGTCCGGTCTCCGCCCACAAGAATGGAAAGAGTCCCTTCCCTTGCACCTGTATCTCCTCCTGTCACAGGTGCATCCAGCACATGTATTCCCCGCTTTGTGCCTTCCTCATATATCTTTTCTGCCAGCATGGGACTGGTAGTGGTCATGTCTATCAGATATGTACCGGCTGATGCGCTGTCCAGAATATTCCCACTGTCAAAATAGACCTCTTCTACGTCCTGGGGGAAGCCCACGATGGTGATAACAGCATCCCTGTCTTTCACACAGTCTGCTATCGTATCATGGAACACCGCTCCTTCACTGATCACGTCTTCCACTTTTGCCTTTGTACGGGCATAGATATGGAGTTCATATCCTGCTTTCATAAGATTGCGGACCATGGATTTTCCCATAAGGCCTACACCGATAAAACCGATTTTCTTCATGTTTTCTATTTCCTTCTTAATCGCTTATCTTCTCAACAACCTCGCCCTGCTTTTTGTAGATGCTGTTCCCCGGCACGAAACCGCGCACAGAAGAAAGGGGATAAATATTGCTGTGGCTTCCCACAACAGTTCCCGGATTAAGGACGCTTCCACATCCCACCTCTACTTCGTCTCCAAGCATGGCTCCGAATTTCTTCATTCCTGTCTCAATATTTCCCTCCGGTGTTTTCACGACTACCAGTTTCTTGTCGGATTTCACATTGGATGTGATGGAACCGGCGCCCATGTGGGATTTATACCCGAGGATAGAATCTCCCACATAATTATAATGGGGAACCTGAACTTTATTAAAGAGAATGACATTTTTAAGCTCTGTGGAATTACCCACTACCGCGCCCTCTCCTACAATAGCGTTGCCGCGGATAAATGCACAGTGACGGATTTCCGCCTCTTTCCCGATGATGGCCGGACCGTTGATAAACGCGGTAGGAGCCACTTTTGCCGTCTTTGCGATCCACACGTTATCCCCGCGCTTCTCATATTCATCGCTGCTGAGCGTATTCCCCAGTTCCACGATAAAAGCGCTGATCTTCGGAAGGACTTCCCATGGATAGGTCACTCCGTCAAAGATATCTTTTGCGATTGTCTGCTCCAGTGTGTAGAGTTCCTTTACTGTCAATGCTTTCATTTATCTGTCTCCTTTTCTGCCGCCTGTAGCTTTTTTATAAAAACCTGCTGCTTTATCGTAGCAGACTTTTAGCTGATACTGATTATTAAGTCCTTTCACTCCCTCTGTCCGTCTGGTGATGAAATCATCCAGCTTTTTCATATATTCATCCGGAGTGATGCTTCCCTCTGCCACATAGTTAAGCCCCTTCTCCCAGCTTGCCGTAAGTTCCGGGTTTAACAGAGACTTAATGGAGTTATCCACCACATCAAACACCATCTCTCCCTGAAGAGTAGGTGTAATAACCTGTGTCTTTTTATTCAGGGCAAGATATTTGATATGGATCAGTTTCTTCAAAATCTCCGCTCTTGTAGCGCTGGTGCCAATACCGCTTCCTCTGATCTGCGCGCGCAGTTCTTCATCCTCGATGAGCTGTCCCGCATTTTCCATGGCGAGAATAATGGAACCTGAATTATACCGCTTCGGAGGCGAAGTCTCCCCCTCCTTGATATTGAGCGCGCTCACCGGAAGAACAGTTCCTTTTTTCAGTGTTTTGATCACCTCAAAAAACGTGGTGTCAAGATTCTGTTCCCCGCTTTCATCCTCATCCTGATTCTGCCGTTTTCCTTTTGGAATGCCCGCCACCTTTAAATAGCCTTCTTCTGCCAGCACCTTGAAACTGGAGTAAAAGCTCTCCCCCCGTATCTTTGACACAATGGCTGCTTTCTGATACACAGCCGGAGGATAAAAAATGCTCAAAAATCTCCGAACGCTCAAGTCGTACACCTTATGGGATGTATCGGAGAGAGAATTCAGTGCACCCAGACCCTGTCCTGTGGGAATGATGGCATAATGGTCTGTGATCTGCTTATCGTTGACATACCGGGTCTTTGAAAGCCCCTTATGACTTCCAAATTCCAGGATGTCCTTAAGATAGGGCGCTGCCATGGGATATTTGGAGAGACCGTTTAAATTGCGGCTGATCTCTTTTGCCACGGCAGTGGACAATACTCTGGCGTCCGTTCTCGGATAAGTCACCAGTTTCTTTTCATAGAGCTCCTGCACAATGCGAAGTGTCTCATCCGGACTGATCTTAAACCGCTTGGAGCAGTCGTTCTGAAGTTCTGCCAGATTGTAAAGAAGGGGCGGATTTTTCTTCTCCTTTTTCTTTTCCACGGATTCGATGACGCACTCTAACGGCTGGTCTTCCATCAGAAAAGATACAAGTTCTTCCGCTTTTTTCTTCTCTTTGAAGCCATTTTCTTTATAAAGGTCAAAAGACTCAAAATACCGGGAACCTTTGACAGCGCGCCACTCGCCCTCAAAACTGTGTCCTGAGGCATCTATCGTACTGATCACCCTGTAGAACGGAGTTTTTACAAACTCCCGGATTTCCCTCTCCCTGCGGACCACCATGCCAAGCACACAGGTCATCACGCGTCCCACGGAGATCACCGCATATTTCGTCTTTAAATAGCTGGAAATACTGTTCCCGTATTTCAGGGTCAGAAGCCGGGAAAAATTAATCCCCATCAGATA
>CALWFY010000134.1 GCA_944377775.1 uncultured Mediterraneibacter sp. | reverse complement strand
CTTTAATTTTGCAACGTCCTTGTAATCAATTTCGTTATTCTCTTTACCACAGAATACGCACACTTTTTTTCTTCTGCGTGCCGGGCCTCTTCTCTTGAAGCCGCCTTCTGGTCTGCTTCCCTTTTCGTAAGCCATGATGATTCTCCTTTCCTTAGTTGAACGGTAACTCCTCATCAATGCCATCAGGAATATTCATGAATCCGTCGCCTGCCGGCGCGCTCGGTGCCGGTGCGGGCTGCTGGTAAGCTGGTCTGTTCGCCTCGCTCTCAGCTCTGCTCTCCGCGAATTCCTGCTCCTCCACGATCACTTCTGTGGTGTATACTCTCACACCGTCTTTGTTCGTGTAACTTCCGGTCTGAATGCGTCCGGAAACAGAAACGCGCATGCCCTGACGAAAATATTTCTCCGCAAACTCCGCGGAACGTCCGAACACAACACACGGAATAAAGTCCGCTGTCGGCTCGTTATCCCTCTTGAACCTGCGGTCAACGGCAATCGTATATCTGGCAACTGCCGTTGCACTCTCTCCCTGTGAATATCTGACCTCAGGATCTCTTGTCAACCGTCCTACTAAAATCGCCTTATTCATATATACCTCTTTCCGCTTATGCTTCCTGTTTCACGCATAAATATCTAAGTACGTTGTCCATAATGCGGATACGCTGTTCCACTTCAGCCGGAACTGTACTTTCAGCCTCGAAGTGTACGAAGTAGTAATATCCTTCTGTCATCTTCTGGATTTCGTAAGCGAATCTTCTCTTGCCCCACTCATCCACGTCTGTCACGTTGCCGCCAAAACGTGTGATCAGAGCTTTCACTTTCTCGATTACGTCTGCTCTTGCTTCGTCTTCGAGTTTTGCGCTCACAACAACAGCTAATTCATACTTATTCATGTGCTTGCACCTCCTTATGGTCTCTGGCCCCCAGTCACTGCCGGGAACAAGGAATTATGATACTTGCCGAAACAAATTCCGACAGTATGTCACGGTTATTTATAGTACCATAAGGACGCAGATGTTTCAAGTGTTTTTTGTGATCTTCTTCGTATTTTTTTCAACAAGCCTGCGCGGAACCATAATCTGATGTCCGCATCCTGTGCACTTCAGCCGGAAATCAGCGCCCACGCGCAGGATTTCCCACTCGTGGCTTCCGCATGGGTGGGGTTTTTTCATCGTGATGATATCCCCCACATCGAATCTGTCTGCCATCGCCAATCTTCCTTTCTTAATCCTCTGCCGTCAGCACTCCCTGGACTATGAAACGCTCATCGTCTCTCACATTCGTGCAGGTGGACAATGTAACGATCTTTGACTGCGCATTCAGCTCCACATCCACCTCATAATTGGATGACTCCCGGCAAGTCTGCAGGTATGCCTCATATTCCTCATCGGAAGCAAATTCCATCGTATAGTTTTCCGCTGTATCTTTCACGACCCCGGCCGAAAATACCGTATAAGTCCGCACCTTCCCGTCAGGCGTATAGATATAGAAATCAGGATGTTCCTTACAAAATGACTCGCTCTCATATTCCAGGAGCTGGGAGAACATTTCGCCGCCCACATTCAGATGATGTCCGTAAATAATCGTATTTCTGTCAGAAAAATCTGAGGTGTTGCGCATGTCCATAAAAATCGCCCCCAGCTTGTTGTCGTTGGCTGAAAATGTTTTCGTCAGATACTCTACATTATCCGCACTCTTTACTACCGGGTAACTTATGATCGCCGGTTCATCAAACCGAATCCACGCCACTGTGTCCCGGTTTTCCTTTAACAAAGCGTCAAAGTCCACGCTGAACCCACTTCCGTCCTCATCTGCCGTGACCGCAATGTCTTTAATGTCGTCATACTCTCTGCCTCCCGAATAATAAGGGATCAGCATCATCACAAGCTGATACAGAGCAAATACAAACACACAAACTGCCACGATCAGCACTGTGCCGGACACCACATTAAAAGCCGTCCTTTTCTGTTTCTTTTTTTCGCTCTTCTGTTCCGGGCGAACGGAAGGCTGTCTGTTCTTCTTTCTCTCTGCTTCTGCTTTGCGCGCTTTCTTTATCCTGTGATTTCTTCTTTTATTTTGTTCCTGTATCTGCGCCTCACTGCCTGCGCCTTTGTTTTCTTTTCTGTCCATCTGACTGTTCTCTCCTTATAGTCTGCTCTGCATTAAAATCCCAAATTTCCATTCACAAGAATGATCTTCAACCGCTTCGGCATTCTGCTGAATCTTGTAATCATAAGCTGACAGCAGATGCAGTCCTGACTTTTACAATCAAAGCAGCTTCCGTTTTTCACACACGGAGTGTCTATGCCGAATCTCTGTGTATTGATCGGGGCCGCCTCATTTCTTGCCCTGTGCATGGCGTCTTCCTCTGTCTTGACGATCTTGTTCATGCCCACAATGAGGAGCACATTCTTTGGGCCAAAGGCATAAGCTGCCACACGGTTTGCATTCCCGTCTATGTTTACAAAGACTCCGTCCTCGCTCATGGCGTTCACGCTCCCCAAAAACCAATCACAGGTGAATGCTTTCAGTGCGATCTCATGCTTCTCCTCCGGGGTCGCTGCCTTATCCCGGTCATAAAACTCATAATTTCCGGAATTGATTGCATCCAGAAGCCCCACTTCCCGAACTGACATAGAGCCTCCCATGGTGACGCTGCTCCCCTCAGGGATCAGTTCCAGCGCTTTTTTAACGGCTTCCTCTTTCGTGGGCGCATACCATGCTTCCATATTTCTGGACTCCAGTGCTTTTACAACACGCTTTCCCAGTGCTTCATTGCGTTTCTGTCTTACATCCATTGTGATAACCTCGCTTTCTTTTTGCTACATCATTGTATTAGCGGCCTGCCGCCGTTTATGTCCGTCCGGCGGTCTTTTATGTGTGACGCTTGATCGTCTCTTTTAAGATATACTTTTTATCGCTGTATCTCTCTACAATATAGCTGTTTGCCATGTGCTCCAGTTCGTCCGGAAGGGGTGAAAGCGTAACTTCCGGCCCGTATTTTTTCTTCAGTGCACGCTCCAGCAGGTAATCACACACCTGCGGGTTTTTCGGAAGGAGCGGTCCGTGAAGGTAGGTTGCAATCACATTTTTATACACTACGCCTTCATATCCGGATTTCCCTGTATTCCCCAATCCGTAGAACACCTTGCCGAACGGAGTGTGATTTCCGATATAAGTGCGCCCTCCATGATTTTCAAAACCTACCACCGGCTGTTCAAAGAGAGGGCTGTTGAGCACGATGTTCCGAATCAGACGCTCAGGCTGCCACTCTGTCGTAATATCCAGGATAGACAATCCTTCGATCGTCTTTTTATCTGTCTTATAATATTTTCCAAGAAGCTGATATCCTCCGCAGACTGCCAGCACAACGCCGTCATTTTCCACATAATCCTTAAAATCTTCCCGGATATCTTTCAGAAAGCCGCACACCAGCTCCTGCTCCCGGTCAGAACCTCCCCCCAAAAGGACGATGTCCAGCTTGGAAAAATCAATTTTATCCCCTGAGAGGAACGGGATCACTTCAGCTTCCATGCCACGCCACTCAAGGCGCTTGCGGAAACACTGGATATTGCCTCTGTCACCGTACAGGTTCAAAAGGTCCGGGTATAAATGTCCGATCGTTAATTTCATCATGACTCCTCCCCTCCTTTCTCCAGTTCAGTGAGCATATGATTCGTCCGGTACAGCCCGGAGTAGTTCACGATCACATACAGATTTTTTGTTCCATTCTGCACACAGTCTATTACGGAGGCGCGCAAATCTGTCGTTGAGTCGCAGGAAACATCCTCGTATTTCAGCCTAAGTCCCATATCATGCCGTCTTGTTCCAGCTGTTATGATGGTGCGGGCATTGCTGTCCGCCAGATACTGAAAGTCCACGTCCCACAGCCAGGAAATATCTTCTCCGTCCTGATAGGTATCATTGATCTGAATGATAATATCCTTTGGCTTTGGGTCCTTGAGCACAAGAGATACTTTCTGCTGAAAACCGATCGGATTTTTTGCCAGATGGAGCTGTACCCTTGCCCCGTTTATCTGGAAAATACTTTCCCTGTTGTTTCCATAATCAAAAGACTCTATCATCTGCTTAAACCCGGCATATCCTGCGCCCATCGTCTTCAAGGCCGTGTATGCCGAAAGCGTGTTGTAAATATTGTACGGAGTGCGCGCTGTGGAATCTATGTGCAGCCCGTCCATGTCAAAAGAATACAGCTCATCCTGAAGCTCGATATGCTCTGCCGCATAGTCCGGAACCGGGCGTTCCCACCCGCAGTTCGGGCAGTGATAAATCCCCAGCTGTCCATAGTGGAAGAAATCATACTCCAGCTTTTTCCCGCATTTCCGGCAGAAAATACTCTCTCTGATCTCTGAACGGGAAATATCGTCAAAAATCTGCTCACTGATACCATGTGTCACATATGGATTCCCGCTGTTCTGTGCGAGAGAATATGACAGGATATCATCGCAGTTGATGATAAGCGTTGTGTCCGGCACGCTTGTCACCGCGGTCATCAGCTTGTTGTAAGTGATGTCCACCTCCCCGAAACGGTCCAGCTGGTCTCTCGATATGTTGGTCAGAAGCGCGCAGTCCGGTCCCAGTTTTGGCAAAACGCCGACGGACGCGATCTCATCCACCTCGATACAGGCATAATCCGCATCCAGATGTCCGTTCTTGTCTGTCGAAAGGACGAAAGCAGAGATAATGCCGTTTAACATGTTCGCACCCGTCCGGTTGATGATGACTTTATTGCCCTCACTCTCCAGTGCGCGGCACAGAATTGCGTTGGTGGTTGTCTTTCCGTTGGTTCCCATTGTGACAATGGTCTTCCCCCTGACCTGCCCTGCCATTTCCTTCAGGATATTGGGGTCAATCAGGCGCGCCACATATCCGGGCAAAGTCACTCCGCTTCCCATGTTCATCTTCTTTATCAGACTGCTTGTCGCTTTCGCGCATTTTACTGCAAGTTTGCTTCTAAATCTCATAGTTTTTATCCATCTTCACTTTCATTTTCATTGGGAATTTCCGGCTCGCTCAGGCTGTCACCTTCTGCTGTTTCAGCAGCTCTCTGATGGTGTATGCCACCCCGAGTTCTTCATTCGTCCTGGTGATATATTTTGCCGCCTGTTTTACTTCCGGATCTCCGTTCTCCATCGCCACTGTGGCGCCGAAATCCATGGAAATCATGGACAGGTCGTTCAGGCTGTCACCCAGTACCATAACCTCATCCATGGTGTATCCAAGAGACTCGATGTATTCCTTTAATACGGGGCCTTTCTGCGCTCTGACATCCGTCAGTTCCAGATTCGTTGGGAAAGAAGACGCTGCCGCAACCTCCTTGTCCGGCTCCAGACGGTTTTTAATCCTATCCAGCATCTCTTTGTCCTCAGAAAAGAAGAACAGCTTGTACACGCGCACGCCCTTCTGCTCCAGTTCTTCCAGATCAGAAAGCACCCTTGTCCTTTCTTTCATCTGAATAAACTGCCTGGTCTGCTTTACTTCCTCACGGTTTAAATTCATGTGAAAAAGCATTGTCTCCAGCAGCAGGCTCTCCTCTACTTCCTCCTGCGTTCCGATACGGTAGTCATATCCGTCCGTACAGATTACCATGGATACCGGATATTCCTGAATCACACTGTATACTCTCCTGCACAGCTCCATACTCATAGGGTAAGTCAGGACAATGTTTTCCTGAGGGTTCCGCACCTCTGCCCCACTGCTGACAATGTAGTCACATACAAGCCCTGTATCACTTAGTTCCTGCATTGCTCCATGAAAATTTCTCCCCGTGCGTATCATAAAACGGATTCCCGCCCTGCAGGCATCCTTTACTGCCGCAAGAGTCTCGGGCGCAATCCTGTGATCATTCCCGAGAAGAGTTCCGTCCATATCACTCGCAATCACTTTTATCATATCGTAAATCTCCTGATGTTTCACTTTCTTATTTACTTTCCCATTATAAATAGTTTCTCCGATTCATGCAACCATAGACATCCACAGCTCACATTGCACGCTGTCTTTTTATATCTTTATGTCTTTGAGCCCTCCCTCTCCGCGCAGATATTTCCTGTAAATAAACCAGAACACACTGCAGGAAATGCAGGCGGCGATCCCGTCTGCCAGCGGCTCTGCATAAAACGCTGACCGGGCAGTAAAGATAAACGGCAGGACACAGGTAGCCCCAAAGTACAATATTTTCCTGACCAGAGACAGGGTCAGCGAGATTTTGGTCATACCCAGAGCTGTAAGCCCGTCCACGATCACATACTGAAGACTGAGGGGAACAATCATCAAAGTAAATATCCGTATCCCCCACACGGCAAGTTCCGCGTATTCCCGGTTATCCGTAAAAATGTATACAAAATACTGAGGTGCTATCCTCGAGATCAGGAACATAACAGATGTAAAACAGATACAGAGCATAAGAACCCAGAAAAATGTCTTCCGAATCCGGTCAGGCCGGTTGGCGCCGTAATTATAACTGATCAGGGGCTGGGACCCGCCGGTGATCCCCAGCATGGGCGAAGTGATCAGAAGCATATAACTCTGCACGATGGTTGCCGCCGTGATAAGTGTGTCTCCGTATTCTCTGCCGCCATGATACTGAAGCACTGCATTTAAAGTGATGATAATGATGCTGTCTGTGGCAAGTATGAGAAAGGGCGAAAAACCGATCTTCACAATACGTCCGCCCACGGATAATTCCGGTCTTGCCAGACACAGGGGCACTTTCATCTTTTTCCTCCGAAGAGTTAAAAGTACAAAAGCACAGGAGGACATCTGGGCGATCACTGTTGCGACTGCTGCCCCTGCCACCCCCATATCCAAAAGAAAGATAAAGACCGGGTCAAGAATAATATTGACGACAGCCCCGATCAGTGTGGTCGCCATCCCCAGCACCGGAAATCCCTGGGCTGTGATAAAATAATTCATCCCCATTGAGATCAGAGCAAAAAAAGTGCCCGCCGTATAGATCGTCAGATAACGGTCTGCATAGGGAAAGGTAACTTCGCTTGCGCCAAACCAACTCAGGAGCTGGTCCTTTGTCAGCAGGAACAGCACGGTCAGCGCCAGCGAGACAATGATCATCATGGAAAAACTGTTTGCCAGAAACCGTCTTGCCCCTTTCTCATCCCCTGCTCCGAGCCGCACAGAGAAAAGCACTGAACCTCCGATCCCAAAAAGTGCGCCAAACGATGACAGCAGAGTAACAATAGGAGCGCAGATTCCCACACCGGCAAGAGCCACTGCCCCTGTCCCCGGAATGTTCCCCACATAGATTCTGTCTACTATACTGTAAAACACATTCACAAACTGTGCGATCATAAACGGGATTGATATCTTTAATACCAGCAGGGGAATAGAATCCCTCCCAAAGTCATTCGCCTTTTTCATCCTTTGTTCCTCATTTCTCTCATTTTCCGTTCTACATTATATCAGGAAATACAGAAAATGGAAGAAAAAAGCCCGGCGCTTTTCTGAGCGCCGGGCCTTCTCCTTATGTTATATATACCTTGTTCAGCACGATCATCCTTCAATGGCAATGGTTTTCTTCGTCTCTACTGCCTGAACGTCCTTCTTCGGAACACTAATGCTCAAGATACCATTCTCGTATTTCGCTTTGATATCTTCCTGAGTCAGTGTGTCGCCCACATAGAAGCTTCTCTGCATTGCGCCTGCATAGCGCTCCCTGCGGATATATCTGCCTTTGTCATCTTTCTCATCCTTATCCAGTCCCTTTGCAGCGGAAACGGTCAGGTATCCGTTCTCCAGTTCCAGATTGATCTCGTCTTTCTTGAATCCCGGCAGGTCAACATCGACTTCATAGCCGCTGTCATGCTCGCGGATATCTGTCTTCATCATATTCTTTGCATTTTTTCCATACAGCGGATTTTTCTTGCCCCAGAAATCTCTTTCAAACGGGAAATCCATCCAATCATCATCAAATAAGTTCTCTCCAAAAATACTAGGCATCAACATAAGTCATATCTCCTTTCAAAAAACCAACTTTTTGTTATTTATATTATAAGGCACTTCCGAAAAACTATCCGGAGTGTTGAGTGTACAGAACATCGGTTGTGGAACTCTTTTTGTTCCTCTCCTTTGTTCTAGTTGTAATATAACACATACTGTTAGCACTGTCAAGGGGCGAGTGCTAATTTTTTTGATTTTTTTTGCAACCCCTGTAAAATCAATGGTTTGCAAACATTTTCCGCTCTTGAAATTGTCATTTTTCTTAGGTTTGACACCAATTTTTTCGTTTCTGGTGTCAGAAGTTTACTGCCATACTATCCAGCTTTGCGATCTCGTTTTCAATCCTTACACTTTCTGTGATATGATTGTACCCTTCCATCGACACGCCGATATTGGCGTGTCCTACGATATACTGCACTACTTTCATATCAAGCCCCTGTTCCGTCTCCTGCTTATTTTACGCCTTATAAGATTAAGATAGGGTACGCTTCAATTTCTGCTTTTGAAAATCCAGCCCACCGCAAGCTCATGTTTCTAATCAATTTGTCGAGCAGGATAATCAAATATTTAATTTCAGAGTCATTCTTAAAATCATAGTAATAGGTGTGTCCGTGGGTAATCTGATGTCTCATTTTCTTTATCTTTTTGCTAACCTCATCTGAAGATAAATTGGATTTTGACAACACTTGGGGGAATTCATCAAACATATCTTTCAATTCATCTTTTAGATGGACATTTCGATCATTAGCTTTCTTATGCTCCAACTTGTCAAACAGATATTCAAATGCCATAACCTGTTCCAAAAATCGTTGCGGAGAAAACATAGTATCAAAACTTTCTAAATGTCCTAACGGTATGCTTTTGGTTATTTTGTTCCCAGAATCTATCGCTATGTTGTTCAGAATTTTGGGGATATATTTCATAATGTCAAGTTCGTCAAAAAACACATCAGCCCCTGATACCACTTTCTCAGAAACCAAAGGACAATAGAACCACCCTATTTTTCTACCATTTTTATACAAAGTGATCTGCCTGAATGGCACTTCTGCTTTAGACATCATAAACATTGCAAGGCGGTACAAAACTACCGAAATATTATAACACTCCTGTATACCATCAGTCTGTAGAGGAAGCAGAAGTTCTCCCTTTTTATCAAAGTCTTCAAGAAGCCCAAGACGATTGTCATGTCCTATACAATATTTTAGCTCATAATGCCTATTATTCATTTCAAACGGTATTGTATATACAGCCTTAGGTTCCAATGCCAAGTTAATGCCTTCTCTAACCATGTCCAAGTATTTATATTTGTACCTGAAAATATCGTCAAGAAACAGTGATTGAAGTCCTATAGTATCATATCCACCTTCCACGGCAACCCTGTTGATGATATAGCAACGCAAATAGCAGTTACTCCCCATAGATTGTTCCACTAAAAAAGTAGCTTTTTGACCTTGCGTACCCCTGCCAAAACACCTCCCATGGAGGATATAGTTTCTCTTAAAATTATATTCCTTTGAAAAATCCTTTAGAAGGTCATCATCTGTAAATAGTTCCATGCGGTAGTTTTCAATTACAAATGGGATTTTCCCTTCTCTAAAGTCAATAAATCCTTTTATCATGTTATCTCCTACTTCAATCTTTCACACAGCGCCACCAGCTATTCCTCCGCTGTTCCTTCTTTTGTGCATCATTGTTGTTTGTGATGAAGTATTCCCACGTAATCTGTCTTACTGCCATAGTCCTCTTTCCTCTTCATCTTAAATCTATATTGTACCTTTTTGTACTAAAGGAAATTTCATCGAAAAGCTGTAAGCTTTTCTTTATAAGTAGCTCAAACGATTTACTATTTGTACTCCAACCATATCCCAGTCATATCCTATCTTGGTGTCATTCCTTAGCACCATACTTCACTTTATCTTCAGCAATCCTCGGCATATCTTCAAAGTTTGAATAATATTCTAGATAATTTATTTTTTCATTATCCGCATCCGTTGGTAACATGATATCAACACCATCAGATAGGATAAACTCTCTAAGTAAATTATCCACTTTAACATTTACCTTGGGCGGTATTATTTTTCTTCCTTCTACTACCTCAAAATATTGCCTTCTTCTTTATATACAGCACCACCATTATTATCAATATTCGGGTCAAACAAAGCGGTTACCTTTAAATCAGGACTTGCGTCTTTTATCACACAATAATAATTTATTGCCTCAGGGATACTGCTTGTTGCAAAAATTGCGTGAAATTTGCTGTTATGACTAAGCGTTGTATTTGTCTGGTAAACGATCTGAAGAAGTATGCTGACAGCGAAAAAATGTATAACCGCCAATACATATAATCGCGACCATACATATTATCAAAGGGATTTTTATTTTTTTCTTCACTTTTTCTCCTCCCCTCTTTATTTGGGGCTGTACCCTTTCCTCTCCGCCGCCGCATCAATCAGTTCTTTCGCCTCATCAAATGCTGACGGCAGATAGGCTTCCGTCCATTCTTTCCCTGCCTTCTCCTCCTTCTTGATCTCCTCCCACTTTGTCAGCACCTCACCGGAGCCAGAGACCACCGCAGCTCCAAACACATGAGGATGCCTCCGGATCATCTTGTCAATGATTCCCTGGATCACGTCATCCATGGTAAAATAGCCTTCCTCTTCCGCAATCCGTGCATGCATCACCACCTGCATGAGCAGATCTCCCAGCTCTTCTTTCAGATTATCCGGGTCTCCCGTCTGTTCCAGGATATTGATCCCGCAGATCACCTCCGCCGCTTCCTCAATACACGGCTTCTTCAGACTGGCGTGCGTCTGTTCACGGTCCCATGGGCAGCCGTCCGGGGCACGAAGTTTTGCGATAATATGTTCAAATTCTTCAAACTTTGTCATAGTATTGTATTCCTTTCCTTCTGGTGACCAACTTCACCGTCACCGATTCCCGGTCATATCCGACTCTATTATTTTACTACGGTAAAGAAGAGGGTGCAAGGTCAGTCCATTCTCTGCTCCCCTCCCTTTTTGCGGTAATCAGACCGGCCGTTTTCCATCGAAAACAGGATCACATGATTTAACAATTTACTCTTTCTCTCGGACTTGTTATAATATCTTTGATATGAAACAGCCGCCCTTATGGACGGCAGAATGGAGATTATGATGAAATACAGACATATTGTTTTTGATGTTGACGGCACACTCCTGGACACTGCACAGTGCATTCTCGTCTCACTGCGGGACGCCCTGAAAACAACAGATGGAATATCAATGGAATGCAGCGACCTTGCCTTTGCCCTTGGCAATCCTTCCATGGTCACGCTGAAAGCTTTGAACGTCAAAGACCCGGATGCCACTCTGACTTTATGGGTGGAGAACGAAGAACGCTACATCAACATGATGCGCCTGTTTGACGGCATTCCGGAACTTTTAAATCAGCTGAAAGACGCCGGAATTACACTTGGGATTGTCACTTCAAGAAGCAAAGAAGAATTTGATCTTGTTTTTAAAAATCTGAGTATTGCTCATCTGTTCTCCGCCATCGTGTGTGCGGATGACACAAAAGAGCATAAGCCGTCCCCTGCGCCACTCTTAAAATATATGGAGAGAACCGGCGCAGAAGCCGCAGATGTTCTCTATATCGGCGACAGCCTGCATGACAGTATGTGCGCGTCCGCTGCGGGAGCACATTTTGCCCACGCAGTATGGGGCGCCCATGAAGCCCATGATGTGCCGGCGGAATATTATCCGGAGAATCCGGCACAGCTGTCCCAATTCATTTCAGATAACTAAAATAAAACAGGAGTCCTGTTTCCGTTGAAAACACACTTTCCCGAACAGGACTCCTTTTCTGTTTTTCTGTAACAAAGATCTTCTCAGCTCTAATTAATCCCTCTCATAGTAAGCTGTATCCTTTTCTTTTTCAGATCCACGCTCATAACCTTGACGTCCACAATATCTCCCACGCTCACTGCCTCCAGGGGATGTTTGATATACTTGTCTGTAATCTGGGATATGTGCACCAGTCCGTCCTGATGGACGCCGATATCCACAAACACTCCGAAGTCAATGACATTTCTCACCGTGCCTTTCAGAATCATTCCCTCTTTTAAATCTTTCATCTCAAGAATGTCCGTGCGCAGGATAGGCTTAGGCATCTCATCCCTCGGGTCGCGCGCCGGTTTTTCTAATTCCTTCACAATATCCCGGAGGGTAATCTCACCGATTCCCAGTTCCTCTGCCAGTTTTGCATAATCTTTGATCGTGAGGGAAAGCCCCGTCAGATTGTGCTGCGCAATATCCTCCAAGGTGTACCCCTGTTTTTTCAGAAGCTTCTCTGCTGCCCCGTAGGATTCCGGATGTACCCCTGTCGCATCCAGAGGATTCTTCCCTCCTGTAATCCGCGTAAATCCCGCGCATTGCTCAAATGCCTTAGGACCCAGTTTGGGCACTTTTAAAAGCTCTCTTCGGTCAGAGAATCGCCCGTTCTCCTCCCGGTATGCCACAATATTTTTTGCGATCGCGCTGCTGATACCGGAAATATAAGACAACAGCGGTGCGGAAGCAGTGTTTAAATCCACTCCCACTTTATTTACGCAGTCTTCCACCACTCCGTTTAAGGACTCTCCCAGCTTCTTCTGATTCATGTCATGCTGGTACTGACCGACGCCGATGGATTTTGGATCAATTTTCACAAGCTCTGCCAGCGGATCCTGAAGGCGGCGGGCAATCGACGCCGCACTTCTCTGCCCCACATCAAACTTCGGAAACTCCTCGCTGGCCAGCTTGCTTGCGGAATAGACGGATGCGCCTGCCTCATTGACGATCACATACTGTACGTCTTCGTCCGGCATCTCTTTTAACAGTTCCACAATAAACTGCTCCGACTCCCTTGACGCAGTACCGTTTCCAAGGGAGATCAGGGAAATATGATATTTAGGAATGATCTTTTTTAACAGGTCCTTGCTCGCCTGAATCTTCTGAGGGGTAGTTGGCGCAGTTGGATAGATCACAGTTGTCCCAATGACTTTTCCCGTGGGGTCCACCACCGCCAGCTTGCACCCGGTACGAAACGCCGGGTCCCACCCCAGCACGACTTTCCCGGCAATAGGAGGCTGCATGAGAAGCTGATAGAGATTTTTCCCGAACACTTCGATGGCTCCGTCCTCTGCTTTTTCTGTCAGATCGTTTCGGATTTCCCTCTCAATGGCCGGAGCGATCAGCCTCTGATAGCTGTCCGCCGCCGTCTCTTTCAATATCGGACCCGTATATGGATTATCTGTATGTATCGTCTTCTTTTCCAGGTAGCGCAGGATATCTTCCTCAGGCGCTTCCACCTTCACCGTAAGGAACTTTTCTTTCTCACCCCGGTTCAGGGCAAGGATTCTGTGTCCTGCCAGCTTTGATACAGGCTCCTCAAATTCATAATACATCTCATACACGGATTCTGCCTCCGGGTCTTTTGCAGTGGAAACTACCTTCCCCTTCTTCATGGTTTCCCGGCGTATCCAGCTTCGGTAATCTGCATTATCTGAAATAGATTCCGCAATGATATCCATTGCCCCCTGCACTGCTTCTTTTGCTGTCGTCAGACCCTTTTCTTCAAAGATATAGGCTTCCGCTGTTTTCTCCACAGGTTCTCCTGCTTTCTGAAGAAGAATGTAAGCCGCAAGCGGTTCCAACCCTTTCTCTTTTGCGATTGTCGCCCGGGTGCGGCGTTTCGGGCGGTACGGGCGATACAGGTCTTCCACCGCAATCTGAGTCTGCGCCTGAAGTATCTGATTTTTAAGTTCCTCTGTGAGTTTTCCCTGTTCCTCAATACTGGAGAGCACCTGTTCCTTTTTCTCCTCCAGATTGCGCAGATAGAGAAGGCGTTCGTGCAGTTTTCGAAGCTGTTCGTCATCCAAAGAGCCTGTCGCCTCTTTCCTGTACCGTGCAATAAAGGGAATCGTATTTCCCTCGTCGATCAACTGCACTGCCGCATCAATCTGCCAGCGTTTTACTCCCAGTTCTTCTGTCAGTTTCTGATTCATATCCATACGGGTTATCCTCTCTGTCTTAAGTCATTTCTCTGAAAATATCTCTATCATTGTACCACACGCCCCAGCTTTTGTTCCAGCCATTTCTGTTTCCTTACAAAGCGGTGCTTCTTCCATTTTCCCCGCCATTCTGCTATGATGTGTAAAAACGGAAAAGAGAACATACATGGAACGCATCATTGAATACACAATCCCCGAACCCTCAGACGGTCTCCGAATTGAACAATACCTGCGCCGTCTCGGCTATTCCAGCCAGAACCTGACCCAGCTTAAAAAAATGCCCCAGAGCATCCTCGTAAACAGCGTGTGGTCCTATCTGCGGACAGTTCTGCATACAGGAGACATCCTGACTGTCCATATACAGGAGACCGCATCCTCGCCCAACATTCCTCCTGTAGAACTGCCCCTTTGTATCGTATATGAAGACGAAGACATTCTTGTGGTCAACAAACCCGCAGGCATGCCGATCCATCCGTCTTTAAACAATTACAAAAACTCTCTGGCAAACGCACTGATGTACTATTATACCCGGCAGGGGAAACCTTTTATCTTCCGCTGTACAAACCGGCTGGACCGGGATACCTCCGGCCTGACCGTGATCGCAAAGCATATGGTAAGCTCCGGCATTTTATCCGGCATGGCAGCGCGCCATGAAATTGAAAGAGAATATCTGGCCGTGGTGCGCGGGAACGTCACCCCGCCGTCCGGCACCATCAATGCGCCCATCGGACGGACCGGAAGTTCTCTCATCGAGCGTAAAGTGGACTATGACCACGGAGAGTATGCACTCACACATTACCGGACTGTAAAAGAAAAAAACGGACACAGCCTCGTCTCCCTCATCCTGGAGACCGGCCGTACCCATCAGATACGCGTCCACATGAAGCACTTGGGTTTTCCTCTGATCGGAGATTATCTGTACAATCCGGACATGGAACATATCCGGCGCCAGGCACTGCACTCATACCGCCTTGCATTCCGCCACCCCATCACCGGACAGCATATGGAATTTACAGCCGACATGCCTGAGGACATGCAGAAAATATTTTGAAAACAGCCTTGTAAGAAACCCGATCCCCTCATTGTTCCACAATGGAAATAAATCTATCCATCCCTGATAGATAAAGAGCTTCTCTCACATAGGGACACACATGGAGAAGCACCAGGTCCCCGCCGTGTCCCATCGCCAGCTTTTTCCCTATGAACAATGCCCGAAGCCCCTCGTTGGACATATAATCCACCCCCGCCAGGTCAACCCTTATATTCTCGCATTTTTGAACTGCACTCATAATTTTTTCCTGAAGCATACCGTTGTTGCTGGCATCTATACGCCCTTTTACATACAGCGTGATCTCCTCTTCTCTTTTTTCTTCTCTGACTTCCATCTTTTTCCGCCTTTCTCTTGCCACTGATTTTCTGCAGCAAACAGAATTTTCACTAAAAAAAGATTGACATACGCTAGAAAGTATTATATAATTATCTTCGCTGTGAAGATAACAGCTTAAAATACCGTGTGCGATTAGCTCAGCTGGATAGAGCGTCTGGCTACGGACCAGAAGGTCGGGAGTTCGAATCTTCTATCGCACGCTGAAAAGACATTTTCTGTAAGGAAATGTCTTTTTTATTTTGGTAAAAGAAAAGAGCGAAAGATATTTGTATTATTCTTCCGCGCCTTCCTTTTATCTGCCTGAATCAATCTTATTATTCTGAAAATTTTTCTGCCTGTGCCCGGATCAATTCTTCGTCCGCAAAGTAATCAATCTTCATGGCTGCTTTCACTTCTTTAAGTGTCTGTTCTGCCACAGTCTTTGCTTTCTCACTGCCTTTTCTCAGAATCTCATAGACAGCCGGAATGTCTTTCTGGAACTCTTTCCTGCGATTTCTGATGGGCTCTAATTCTGCCTGAAGCACATTGTTGAGGAAACGCTTCACTTTCATGTCTCCAAGTCCGCCCCTCTTATAATGAGCTTTCAGCTCATCCAGGTTCTCGTACTCCGGCAGGAACTCCGGGAAATACTCCGGTCTGCAGAACGCATCCAGATAAGTAAACACCGTGTTTCCTTCCAGTTTCCCCGGGTCTTCAATACGGATATGCGTGGGGTCCGTAAACATACTGAAGACTTTCTTCTGGATATCCTCCGGCTCCTCGGAAAGATAAATACAGTTTCCAAGCGATTTACTCATCTTCGCCTTGCCGTCAATTCCCGGAAGCCGCAGACATGCCGCATTATCCGGAAGCAGTATCTTCGGGTCCACTAAAGTCTCCCCGTAGACAGAATTAAACTTATGCACGATCTCTTTCGTCTGCTCGATCATTGGCATCTGATCTTCACCCACCGGCACTGTCGTCGCCTTAAACGCTGTGATATCTGCTGCCTGACTGATCGGATAAGTAAAAAATCCCACCGGGATGCTGGCCTCAAAATTGCGCATCTGTATCTCAGATTTCACTGTAGGATTGCGCTGCAGCCTGGATACAGTAACCAGATTCATATAATAGAATGACAGCTCACAAAGCTCCGGTATCTGAGACTGGATGAACAGTGTGGATTTCTCCGGATCCAGTCCGCATGCAAGATAATCGAGCGCCACTTCGATAATGTTCTGACGCACTTTCTCCGGATTGTCTGCATTGTCCGTCAATGCCTGGGCATCCGCAATCATAATAAAAATATCGTCAAAATCTCCTGTATTCTGAAGCTCTACACGCCGTCTCAACGACCCCACATAGTGCCCTACGTGAAGCCGCCCTGTGGGACGGTCCCCTGTAAGCATGATCTTCTTCATCTTTCTTTTCCCTCCTGAACCTGTTATTTGTCCTGCAGAATAGGACTCTTATGCTTCGCATACTGCGGGCTTCTTTTTTTATCCGCCACATATACAAACTGATACAGCATATAAGCCATAAAACATGCTCCCAGCACATCGATGACCGAATGCTGTTTTAAAAACACTGTAGCGAGAATAATAAGCCCAGCCAACACATAAGCGCCCAGACTCAAGAAACGGTGCTTTTTAAGATCCTCACTTTTCCAGATCGCAACGCAAACGCACAGCGTGTTGAACACATGCAGACTCGGGAATACGTTGGTACATGTATCTGCCCGGTACAGCATCCTCACCATATCCACAAAAATATTGTCTCTTTCAAACACCACCGGTCTTAGATCCTGCCCGTTCGGAAAGATCGTCGATATAATAAGAAATATGGTCATCCCCGCAAACATGAATCTGGCAAGCCTGTAAAATCCCGGTACATCTGTAAAAAAGAAATACAAAAATGCAGCTGCAATAAACACAAACCATAACAGGTAGGGCACGATAAAATATTCGATAAACGGAATATATTCATCCAGTTTTGTCTGAATCACATAATAATGTGTTGTCACATGCCTTTCCAAATACAAAAACCATGGCATATACACAAGAATATATAAAAACACCCACGCGTGTTTATACTTCCTGATCAGCGCAGTTACTCTTTCTTTCCGATCCATAACCGATGCTCCCTTTTACTGATTTTCGGCGTGTGCCTCAATCTATAATGTTTGGATTCGTCTCGATTATAGCATGATTCTTTTTCTGTCACAACCTCCTTCATAAAACATTAACAAATCTTCAGAACATCTGTCATTCCTTTTATTTACACGATTTTTCAACTTTTCAGAGAACGATTTTCAAAAGATCGGATAGTTTTTCCAACTGGTATTTCGCCTGATTCTCCCAGTTGCCGCCGCCGATCGCCGCACAGTCCATGCCCGCCGCCGACGCGGCCTCATATCCGGAGAAAGCATCTTCTACTACAAGACACTTTTCCGGAGCCAGCCCCAGCATATCTGCCGCCTTTGAAAACACCTCCGGATGAGGCTTACTGTGTGTAATATGAGTCCCGTCGCAGACACCGTCAAACAATTCTTCTGCCTCCAGGCGCTCTAGTATAAACCCTGCATTTTTACTGGAGGAACCGATGGCAAGCTTTACGCCTGCACATTTTAAGTCTCCAAGGGTCTGTTTCGTATCTTCCGACATATCAGAAGGTGTCATTTCAGCAAGAAGTTCTCTGTAGTCATTATTTTTCTCTTCAGCAAGCGCCAGTTTTTCTTCCTGCGTAAAAGAGCGGGGGCACTGCTCCAGTATAATTTCATTCAAAATTACCGAACCGAATCCACTTCATCTTTTTCCTGCTCTTCAAACACCTGAAAAATCCTCCGAAATAATCGGGAGTTGATCCATACTACGACAGATACCCCGATAAAAACCCAAAACGGTACGGCGATCAAAAATGTCATGACATTCCATAGAGAGACTATTCCCGCTCCTACTGCTATGACGAAGAACAATATCGTATACGGCAGCTTTGCAACAGACAGCAGCAGCGCGTTTTTCAAAGTGGCCTTCACCGAATTTTCATAGCGCGCCGTCAAAGGAAACACATAGATAAAAACTGCCAGGAGCAGAATCCCCATCGCTAGAAAAATAAGCCGCAAAGCAGTTCCCGCCCCTCCTCCAATCAAACCCGCGAAGTTGTAGTCAATCCACCATACAGCCCCCATTGCAAGGATGAGAAGCCATATGACAGTGCTCTGCTTAAAGTTCTCTTTAAAAGCCTTCATATATCCTCTGAAGATATAACCCTCCTCATTCCGGACAAGTTTAAGCATAACAGAATAAAGAGCAGTAGTGGAAGCTCCTATTGTAAAAATCGGTATGGAACATATTACCCATAAGACATTGAGGCACGCCAAGTCAAATATTTTGGACAGGGCCCAGGTAAAAGCGTTATCTGCAAGATTAAATTTCATTGTATAACCTTCTCCTTCCCTTATATCAGCTTACAATTACACTCAGCTTTTCCGGCAGGACTGCTGCCTTCACGGCTCTCCTGGAAAAACCCGGCTCTCCGTCCGTATGCAGCGGCATAGGGCAGTCCGCCTCTGCCGTCACTTCAGCGCATTTTACCGTAGTTACTCCTTTTACCTTAACATGTCCTCCCCAGAAAGCCGACGGGAGCACAAAGAGCATTTTCAGCTTTGAAATTCCTGACACGACCATTACGTCAAGCATTCCATCCCCGGGAACCGCCTCAGGACAGAACTTAAATCCCCCGCCTTCGTACTTTAAGTTCATAAACGCAGCAAAATACGTGCGCTCAAACTTCCTGCATGTCCCGTCTTCTGCCGTAAGCGTCATGTCCACTGGCTTATCTTTCATCAGACGGTGGAGCGCTACTATCGTATAGCTAAATTTGCCCAGCCCCAGCTTGTTTAAGATCGCTTTCCACTTCGAGACGCACACTTCATGGCAGACTGCTGCATCAAGGCCCATGCCGGCGCTGACTAAAAATCTCCTCGTCTTACCCTCCCGGGTCAGCTCTCCTATATCCATCTTTATGATCTTCTTTGGAGCCAGAACAGCGTCAAGGGCTTCCTCCGGCTCTTTCGGTATCCCAAGCCCTCTTGCGAAATCATTGCTTGAGCCAATAGGAATATATCCAAGTGTTGTCTTTTCCGGTACCTGAATCCCGTTTACAGCCTCATTGATGGTTCCGTCCCCGCCAAGTACAACAAGGATATGCCTTTCCCCACCTGAGGTGAGTTTCCTGGAAGTCTTCTCAGCATCCCCCTGACCTGTGGTCATATGTACTCTATGGAGAATCCTCCGCTTTTTCAGCTCAGGTTCCAGTCTCTTCCAGATCATCTCGCCCATCCCGGAGCGAGCTTTGGGATTTACAATAAAATCATATTCTGCTGTCACGGTTTTATCCCCCAATCCTGTCGTCCTGACACAGTACGGCATCAAGATATTTCCCCAGAGACCGGCTCATATTCCCTTCAAAGTCAGCATCTCCGTGCTTGATGCACCACTCAAATACATTTCCAATGACGATCATCCGGATATCTGTTGTAAATTCCTCGATCTCTACGTTCAGACTCACGATTCCGGCTTCTATCGCTTTCTCCACATAAGTCTGCACGGTCACGATAGGATATGGCCGCTCTGTCCGAATGGACGCATTGAGCGCCTGATTTTTCGTATCATAATATTCAGCCATAAACTCAACGCCAAGTTCCCTGCAGTACCTGACGTAGTTCATATACACCTGAATGATCCCTTCTTTGACACCCGATACATTTTCCGGAAGTTCGAGAAGATCAGGGTCTATCTTCGGCTGATCCTCAATATAGTAGGACAGAAGATCATCTTTTGTCTTGAAATGATGATAAAAGCTTCCGTTGGAAACTCCTGCCTCCTCACATATATTTTTAATGGACAAATCTTCATACCCTTTTTTCTGCAGAATACGCTTTGCCGCCCGGAAAATTTTCTCCTTTGTCTCCCGGGATTTCTGCTGCTGTCTGGAAATTTGTACTTTCTCACTCATTTTACGATTCTCTCCTGATGTAATCTCTCACAAACTCGTGTGATCATTATACCATGCTTTGTAGTGGGTTTCAAGAAAACAGAGCAGGCTCTATATTTGTTCCAAAATCAGCCCTCCGGAACATAGGCTTCAAACGCAGACGGTACAGGATACCTCTCTCTCAGTTCTTTAAGGTCTGCAAAGATCACCTCTCCCTGATCTGCTTTTTCACTCTCCCCTGTGCCGCTCATGCTCTTTTCCAGTTCGTCCACCAGAATTTCATAACCGATCATGTGCCATTCCACATGGCTGAAGATATGCTTTGCGCCTCCTAACTTTTTCACCCGCACAGGCATCAGCCCCAGTGACTTGCCATATTCAATCACTTCCGACTGACTTAGGTGGCCTTCTATCCCCGGAAACTCATACAGGCCCGCCAGAAGTCCTGTATCCGGCCGTTTCCGGATTGCCGTCTTCTCATTGTCACGGAAAATCAGAATCGTACGTTTCTCAATCCGCCTGCTTTTTGCCTTTGTCTTAACCGGGAAATCTGTCTCCCTGCCCTGTTCATGAGCCACACACAGATGCCGGACGGGACACTGCGGACACTTTGGTTCTCCGCCGGGAACACAGATGACGGCTCCCAGCTCAATCAGGCTCTGGTTAAAGTCTCCCGCCCATTTTGCGGGAATCACCTCCTCCACCATCGCCTCTACTTTCGCCTTTGTCCCTGCCTTTGCAATATCACTGTCATCCGCCAGAATTCTCGATACTACTCTCAGCACGTTCCCGTCCACAGCAGGCTTTCTGATACCGTACACGAAAGAACTGATTGCTCCCGCAGTATAGCTTCCGATCCCTTTTAAAGACAGGATTTCTTCATAAGTATCAGGAAA
This sequence comes from uncultured Mediterraneibacter sp., assembly GCA_944377775.1. Taxonomy (GTDB): domain Bacteria; phylum Bacillota; class Clostridia; order Lachnospirales; family Lachnospiraceae; genus Mediterraneibacter. The sequence continues at coordinate 9,402 of CALWFY010000134.1, read as the reverse complement.
TTTTCCGCCGTACTCATCCATGATCTGACGGGCAGCTTCTTTTAAATTTCGCGCCCGGTTATAATATCCCAGTCCTTCCCACAATTTCAGCAGACGATCCTCCGATACCTCTGCCAGGGATTTCACATCAGGCAGTTCCTTTAAAAACCGGTCATAGTACGGCTTCACTGCCTCCACCCTCGTCTGCTGCAGCATGATTTCTGATATCCATACCCTGTAAGCATCCATCCGCTGTCTCCATGGCAGATCACGCTTATTTTCCCGGAACCATTCTACGAGAGGCTTTACTGCCTCTTTCAGCCGCGGGCTGCAGAGCACCACATCCACCGGGGAAGCAATCTGAATGCTGTCTCTGGTCACATCGCAGTCATATGCCAGGACTTCCACTCCTGCTTCCTTTGCCCTTTTAAGAGCCTCCGCGAAAGCCGGATGTGTATCCACATTCGGGGTAAAATAGGACACGTTTTTCATCTGGATCACAAAAAACACATACGCCTCATACCCGTTCTTTTTCGCATGCATGAGTTCTTCCAGATGTTTTACCGCCCTGTCGCTGGGAGCATCCGGAAAACGGCACACTCCTCCTTCCTCCAGCGTAACTCCCTTGACCTCAATAAATATCTTTCTGTTTTCTGTCTCCACATACAGATCAAACCGGGAACTCCCATAGGTTGTCTCCGGTTTTATAAGCGTTATATCTTCAAAAAGATGTCCCTGCTCGATCCACTCCTGAACCACGCGATTCGGAATCTGGGAATCCATGTTGATCAGACGCTTTCCTTTTTCCACTGCGATCAAATCCCATTTCGTCTTTCTCGCCGGGTTGCCGCTCTCCTGGATATAAACCTCTGCTCCCGGGCGGAGAAGTTCCGCACATCGCCCGGTATTCTTCACATGGACGGTCTCTTTCTTTCCATTTAATTCTACATGTGCTATAAAACGGTTTGGACGGTCCAAAAAGACCGCCCTGTTTATTCTTTCATATTTCATGGTTATAAAATTTTAGAGAGAAATTCTTTGAGTCTCTCATCCTTCGGGTGTGCAAAAAATTCTTCCGGCGGCGCTTCCTCACGGATCTGGCCGTCATCCATAAAGATCACTCTGGAGGCCACCTCACGGGCAAAGCCCATCTCGTGAGTTACAACCACCATGGTCATCCCCTCCTGAGCCAGTTCCTTCATCAGTTCAAGCACTTCTCCAACCATCTCCGGATCAAGCGCAGACGTCGGCTCATCAAAAAGTATCACATCCGGATTCATTGCCAGCGAGCGGATAATCGCCACCCTCTGCTTCTGTCCCCCCGACAGTGTAGAAGGATAAGCGTCCGCCTTATCATCCAGTCCGATCCGCTTCAAAAGTTCCATGGCCTGCTGTTTTGCCTCGTTTTTGATATGCTCTTTCGTTGCCGTAATTGGAATCAGTTCCTGCTTATTGCTGCGGAACATATTTTTAAAGCGGATTCCCCTGTTTGCCCGCTTCGCCTTTTTCAGGTCCTTGCATCGCAAGTATGCGGGAGCCATCATCACATTCTGAAGCACGGTCTTATTATTGAACAGGTTAAAATGCTGGAACACCATTCCCATATGACGGCGGTGTACATTGATATCGACTTTCATGTCGGCAATATCAGTGCCGTTAAAAATAATGCTTCCTCCCGTCGGGTCTTCCATACAGTTCAGACACCGCAGAAACGTACTTTTTCCGGAACCGGAAGGTCCGAGCACTGCGACGATATCGCCTTTATTGATGGTGATATTGATTCCCTTTAATATCTCAAGATCACCAAAACTTTTCTTAAGATTAATTACGTCTATCACTCTTCTTCAGGCTCCTTTCCAGTAATTTTATGAGCAGGGTGACGATCAGCACCAGGGTGATGTAGATCAGCGCCATCACAAGGTACGGCACCATGAACTCATAACTGTTTGTTCCGATATAATTAAACGCCACATACAGGTCCGCTGCCCCGACAAAGCTTACAACCGAAGTCTCTTTGATCAAAGCGATAAACTCATTTCCCAGAGTGGGGAGAATATTTTTCACAGCCTGCGGAATCACGATCTTTGTCATGCTGGCGCCAAAACTCAGGCCCACTGCGCGTCCTGCTTCCATCTGCCCTATATCGACAGACTGAATTCCGCTGCGCATGATCTCAGAAATGTATGCACCGCTGTTCAGCCCGAATACAAGCATTGCCACCTGCACGCCTGTTATATTCCATCCGATGATCGGCAGCAGTACATAGTAAAACACAAGGAGCTGAACCACCATAGGGGTTCCTCGGAACAGCGCTACATAAAAGCTGCAGATACCATTGAGCACTCTGGGCAGCAGCTTGTATTTAGGCAGAACGCGCACTGTTGCGATGATCGTACCGATCAGAATACCGATAATCAGACCGCACACTGCGATGAGAATCGTATTCTGAAGTCCTTCCACAACTTTTACATAGCCGTTCTGCTCTATAAATATCTCTATAAACTTATCGACTTTCTGACTAAAATTACCCATTACTTTCCCTTCTCAAAAGAAGGAAAATGCCTGCACCTACGTTAGACGCCATTGATGCCTGTATTTTCCTCCCTGATCTTAAGCCATATTTTTATGTTCTGTTTTAAACTCCGGGAATCCCCTTTCAAAGAGAAACACCCAATTATCTCATTTCATTGATCGCTTCTGTAATCGCTGCCGCCGGAGCTGCATCAATGATCACATAGTCAATGTTTCCGTTGAGCATATCCTGCACAGCAAGAGAACCGCTCTTGTACGGCTGGCATGTAGCTTCAAGTCCTGCAAACCCAAGGTCTTCGCTTCCCTCTACATAACTCTGTCCTGTTGTTCCCTGCTGAACACCGATCTTAACAGAAGAATCAAGTTCAGCCAGCGCTGCCGCAATAGACTCCGCATCCGTCATATCAGCAAATGTTTCGTCATCACTCGGAACAATCAGACGCTGTGATGCCTGATAATATGTGTCAGTGAAAGTCACATACTCTTTTCTCTCCTCGCTGACTGTAAGGCCTGCCATTGCAATATCACACTTCTGCTGTCCTACAGAGAGGCATACTGCATCAAAATCCATGTTCTGGATTACCAGTTCCTGTCCCAGTTCCTCAGCAAGCAGAGCTGCGATTTCCATATCAATTCCCACATATGCATCGCCCTGTGTATACTCAAACGGCTCAAACGCTGCATTTGTTGCAACAACAAGCTGATCTTTCGAAGTGTCAAGCTCTGCGGACTCTACGGGTGTAGGCTCTCCGCCGCCGAAATACTTGTCAAATATCTCGTCAAGAGTTCCATCTTCTTTAATTTTAGTGATAAATGTATTGACCTGCTCCAGAAGCTCCGGCTGTGTCTTGTCCACACCGAAAGCATACTCCTCGCTTGTCAGATCGACATCGAGCACTTCTGCTGTCTTCGCGCCGCTTCCCGCATCACTGCTTCCCCCGTCGCTTCCTTTGCTTCCGCATCCCACAATCATGCCCGCAGCGAGCACTGCACACATAGCTGCCGCTAATATCTTCTTCATCTTTCATTCCTCCATCCAATTTTCATTTTGCATAATCATACAAACTATTTTCATATTCTACCACATTTTTTGCAAAACGCAACCCTTTTTTGAGTTTTTATGCAAGAAGTGCAGTAATTCCGAAATACAGGAATACAACCACGCCAAGGATAATTCTGTAATATCCGAATACTTTGAAATCATGATTCTGGATATATTTCATTAAAAACTTAATAGCAAATATTGACACTGCAAATGATACTGCCATACCTACCAGGAGAACTGCCGCCTGCATCCCTGTGAAATCAAATCCAAATTTAAACAGCTTGCGCACGCTGGCGCCGAACATGACCGGGATCGCCAGAAAGAATGTAAATTCTGCTGCAACGCCTCTGGACACTCCGATGATGAGCGCGCCCACGATGGTAACCCCGGACCGGGAGGTTCCCGGAATGAGCGCCAGCATCTGGAATACCCCTATGATCAGGAGCATAGGAAAGGTGAGCTGAGAGATGCTTGTAACTTTGGGAGCTTTCCCCTTGTGATAATTCTCTACTATAATAAAGAGAATACCGTAAAGAATAAGCATTGCGGCAACCACATATCCGTTATAAAGCTTTTCATCTATGATATCATTGAATAAAATTCCCACCACACCTGCCGGAACGCATCCGATCAAAACCTTGATCCATGTCTGCACGGTGAGCATTTTCTGCTTCTGTGTCTTCTTTGGAGAAAATGGATTCAGGTTATGGAAATAAACCACTACCACTGCAAGGATGGCGCCCAACTGTATCACTACCTCGAACATTTCAAAGAACGCTTCCCCCTGGTTCAGTTTGAGGAACTCATCCAGAAGAATCAGATGTCCCGTGCTGCTGACCGGCAGCCATTCTGTGATTCCCTCCACAATTCCAAATATGATCGCTTTTAATATCTCTAACATACTCCAGCTCCTCCTGTCAGAACAAATTTCTCTATGGCTTCCGCCACTCCTTCTTCATCATTTGTCAGCGTAATGTAGTCCGCCGCCCTTTTCACCTGCTCTTCAGCATTTCCCATGGCAACGCCGAAGCCGACCTCCCGGAGCATGACTGTATCATTGTCACCGTCTCCGAACGCCATGATTTCTTCCCGCCTGATTCCAAGGAGACGCCCGAGGTTTACAAGCCCGGTCCCCTTATTGACTCTGCGTGCATTGACTTCTATATTATATTTCAACGAACCTACAAGCTCCAGATCATCCTCTTTTGACAGTTCAGCCCATGCCTTTTCCCGTTCTCCCATATCGGCAAACAGCGCCTGGACTTTGTCAAGCCCGCGGTTCTCGCGGTCCACCATTTCGAAAATATCCTCCACGGGGATGCGGGTTTTGCGCATATATTCCCACATGTTGGGATTTTTGTGATACCGCTCCACATGTGCCATCTTCTCTCTCGGTGCATATCCCTGCCCGTCAAAATATATTTCTTGTAGCGTATCATATTTCCCGCATATTTCCAATGCTTTTTTCGCTGACGGGACAGAAAGGAGATGCTCTTCTATAACCCGCCCCTCCTGTATATCCAGTATTCGCGCCCCATTGGAAGTAAGCGCATATCTCATCCCCGGAAACTGCTGCAATTCCTCCGGAACCCCCATCCAGGGTCTCCCTGTTGCAGTCAGAACGACAACCCCCTGAGCTATCGCCCGCTTTAACACATCTTCCGTGCGGGGTGTGATCTGTTTCTTCTCATTTAATAAAGTTCCATCCAGATCAAGCCCGATCATCTTTATCCTGTGTCTCATTTTGTCTCTCTCCATCATTCAGTTCTTCGACATTGTATTCCAGTTCATTCTATCAGAGTTTGCCAAATTGCGCAATTCATAGTATAATAGTTTTCCAGCGACTTTATAATTATATAAAGAAAGGAATTTGGTGATATGAAACTCTACAAAAAACGGTGGATTCAATCGGGTATTATCCTGATCTGTTTCCTCGCGATTGTACTTTCAGTTTTTCCATCATTTGCAGATAATGACGTTGAGAGTCTGGAAAACCAGACTTCTGTACTCGAAAATGAACTTGAGGGAATTAATCAGGAAATCCTGTCCCTCAGTGAAGAGATTTCCACTGCGGAGATGCAGGTCGAAATCTTAAACGGAGAGATTGCCCGTACATCTGATGCTTTGGCTGAGGCAGAAGAAAATGAGTCCAAGCAGTACGAAGACATGAAATCCCGTATTAAATATATGTATGAGCACGGAAATGCAACACTTCTCGAGATGCTTTTTTCTGCTGAAAACATGACGGATTTCTTAAACAAAGCTGATTTTATCGAGAATCTCAGCGAATATGACAGAATGGCTCTCAATGATCTGAAAGCGATACACCAGCAGATCGAAGATCAAAAAGCTGTTCTCGAGACACAGCAGGCATCCCTGCAGGAGATTCAGACTGAACTCACTACTCAAAAAACAGAGCTTCAGGCAAAAGCAGATGCCGCTTCCATGAATCTGGCTGATGTTCAGGCTCAGCTAGAACAGGCAAGGGCTGAGGAAGCAGCACGCAATGAATCTCAGGAGACTATCTCCGGCGGCGGGGGATATATAAACAACGGCGGAATTGACGCCTCCACTGATGATATCACACTCCTGGCTGCAATTCTTCAGTGCGAAGCCATACAGGATTATGACGCATTGCTGGCAGTAGCTACCGTGATTATGAACCGCGTGGAAAGCCCTCGCTTCCCCAATACGATCAGCGGAGTCATTTATGCCCAAGGGCAGTTCGAACCAGTGTGGACAGGCCGTCTCCAGGCAGTAATCGACGCCGGACCGACTAATCTCTCCTATCAGGTTGCCCAGGATGCCATCAACGGATCACGGCTTGCAGCAGTAGCTGACTGTTATTATTTCCTGTACGCAGGTTCCACCAGCAGGCCGGGTGTCAATATCGGGGGGAACCTTTTCTTCCAAAGCTGGTAATGCAAAATACATCTTTGTAACATGGATTAAGATACGTTCACGGAAACTGTATCATAACACAAAACCGTTCCGCTCTACTTCAAAGATTTGGGCGGATATAACAATAGGGGTTGGTGTTCGACCAAAGGGTCTTCACCAGCCCCTATTTAACATCCGCCTCAAATGCTTTTCAGACCGCTCTCACTTACAGTTTTGCTTATATGATACACTTTCCGTGAACTTACTTATTCAAGTCAGAAAGTCTGCGTTTCGCATTCTGCGGTAAAAGTTCCCCGCCAGAAGTACCTGCCGATTTGAAATTATTATGCAAATATATCTTCCCTATACAAGCCAACAGCTGAAAGCATATTGAAATTTCCGATTTCATAAAATAAGATATCGGCAGGACTTTGCTGAGTGAGCGGCTTATAGATCACAGCGGCTCCAAGCCGCGGTGCAGTCACAGTCCTGCGGATATCGTATATTATAGAAACTAAAATTTTAAAATACTCTCAGCTGTTTATCTGTATGAGGAAGATGTATTTTGCAGCCCCCTATTGATAGTCGATAACATCAATCCATTTCATCAGAAAATCTTTCTCCAGCTCGTTGTTTTTCGTAAGCTGTGCTGCTGCAACAATGGGGAGCCACTGCTGTACATACTGTCTTGCTGTATCACTTTTTTTACAGAACAGATTCAGATACAGGTCTGCTGTTTCCTGGTCTTTCAGAGCAAAGAGAAGATATGTCATGGCTGCATCAGCGCTGGCATTTCCCTGCGTAGCGTGAGCCCAGTCAACTACCGTCATCTTTCCGTTCTTACCCACGATCACATTGCTGGGATTAAAATCACCGTGACACACTTTATTATGCTTGGGCATACTCTCAAGACGTGTCAGAAGCTCATACCGTGTGGTTGCATCCAGCACTTTCAGACTGTTGATCTGGCGGGAAAGTTTATCCTTCATCCCTTTCAGCAGCGGTGAACTCATACTGTGTACCTGAAGCTGTAAATCCACAAAATCTTCCATGTACTTCGCAATATTCTTTTTGTCGGAGTTCATCATCTCCTCCAGTGTCTTTCCGTCCTTGTACTCGATCTCTATCGCCCATTTGCCGTCAATCTCAGTCACTCCTTTGACCTTCGGAATATCAAGTCCTGTTTCCTCAATCCGGGCAGTAATAAGCGCCTCATTAAAGACATCTGACTTTGGATGGTCCTTTGCAAATACTTTTACAATGCTGTTATCACATTTGTAAACAGACTTGTAGGAACGTTTTACAATAATGTTTTTTTCTTCCAGCTTCATAAGTGTTATCCTCCTTGATCTGTATTTACTGCACCTTTGTTGTCGTCATTATACACCGTAAAAATGGATGATGTAACCCCTTTTGGATAAATTTGTGCAATTTTTAACTAAGTTTTTTATTTGAATATTATTGTTAATATTTTATCAATATAGGGATCCACACTAAATTTGCTAAGTGTTCAGGCAGCGCTCGCGGGCTTTCGCCCTCCCCTCCTTGCGCAGTGCGCTCGCTCGATTTCGCTTCGCTCATCTCGCACGCGGGCTTTCGCCCTATGCGTAAAAGGAGAGAGCCTCCGGAATTCATGCAAGCATGATCCCGGAGGCTCTCTCCTTTTACGCGCACTGCTAATTGCCTACGCGATTATTTTCCGTAGTAGCATTTGAGGTAGATATCTTTGATTTCTTTGATAAGCGGATATCTCGGGTTTGCTCCTGTACACTGGTCGTTAAATGCCTGCTCGGACATTTCATCCAGAGTCTCAAGGAAGTATTTCTCGTCAATGCCGTAATCTTTGATCGTCTTTTTGATGCCGATCTTCTCTTTTAATTCTTCCAGTCTTTCGATGAAGTTTTCAAGAACTTCTTCGTCTGTATTTCCTGTGCATCCTGCGAAGCGTCCAAGCTCTGCGTATCTTGCAAGAGCGTGCGGATACTGATACTGAGAGAATGTTCCCATCTTAGTCGGAACTTCTGCTGAATTGTATCTCATAACTTCTGTCAGGATAAGAGCGTTTGCCACACCGTGCGGCAGATGGTGGAATGCACCCAGTTTATGAGACATAGAGTGGTTTACTCCCAGGAATGCATTTGCAAATGCCATACCTGCCATACAGGAAGCGTTTGCCATCATTTCACGGGCTTTCGGGTCATTTGCTCCATTCTCGTATGCGGACGGAAGATAATCAAATACCATCTTAACCGCCTTCATAGCAAGACCGTCTGTGTAGTCTGTTGCCATGATGGATACATATGCCTCAATCGCATGCGTCATAACGTCGATACCTGATGCGCTTGTCAGTCCTTTCGGAGCTGTCATAGCGTTGTCAACGTCTACAATCGCCATGTTCGGAAGCAGTTCATAGTCAGCGATCGGCCATTTTACGCCTGTCTCAGCGTCTGTGATGATCGCGAACGGAGTTACCTCGGAACCTGTTCCTGAAGAAGTCGGGATGGCTACAAAGTAAGCTTTCTCACCCATCTTCGGGAATGTGAATACTCTCTTGCGGATATCCATGAAATCCATGGCCATGTCTTCAAAGTTTGCTTCCGGATGCTCATACATCAGCCACATGATCTTGGCAGCATCCATTGCAGAACCACCGCCCAGTGCGATGATCGTATCAGGCTCGAATGCTTTCATCTGAGCGACGCCTTCCTGAGCACACTGCAGAGTCGGATCCGGAGCTACGTTGTAGAAGCATGTGTGCTGGATTCCCATCTCATCCAGTTTCTTCTCGATCGGCTCTACATATCCGTTCTTGTAAAGGAATGTATCAGTTACGATAAACGCTTTCTTCTTGTGCATTACTGTGCCAAGCTCGTCCAGAGCTACCGGCATACAGCCTTTCTTAAAGTATACCTTCTCAGGTGTTCTGAACCACAGCATATTCTCTCTCCTCTCGGCAACTGTCTTCA
>CALWFY010000133.1 GCA_944377775.1 uncultured Mediterraneibacter sp. | reverse complement strand
GTCAAATCCGCTTAAAGGAATGGAGTTCTGGACACGGGGATCGTGTGCGTCAAATGTGATGATGTTTGCAACACCCATGTCTGTCAGTTCCTGAAGTGCAAGTGCACAGTCCAGAGACTCTCTCTTTGTGCGTTTGTGCTGGCGGCTCTCATAGAGGAAAGGCATGATTACGTTGATACGGCGGGCCTTTCCGGTTGCCGCGGAGATGATTCTTTTTAAATCCTGAAAGTGATCATCCGGTGACATGTGGTTTAAGTGGCCGCTTACTGTGTAAGTAAGGCTGTGATTGCAGACGTCAGTCATAATGAACAGGTCCGTTCCGCGGATGGTTTCTCTGAGCATACCTTTTGCCTCGCCTGTGCCAAAGCGCGGGCAGCAGTAGTCTACAAGATAATTGTTTGATTTGTAGTTGACATACAGAGAAGATTCAGAAACTTCGCTGACCGTATTTTCGCGGAAAGAAACAATGTAATCATTAACTTTCTGCCCCAGTTCCCGGCAGCTCTCCATGGCCACGATCTTTAAGGGAGCAGTCGGCAGGGTTTTTTCTAAAAGTTCGATATTAGACATGATTTTCTCCTGTTGTCAGCGCAGGTCTGTGACCTGCGCTGAAAGTTGATGTGAATTTTTACATATCTTTTATATCATCTTTTTTCCTGAAATTCAAGAACAGTATGGAAATTGGAGGAAGGTCCGGCGTAAGGATACGAACGAGCCGAGCAATAGTGCTATGCGCGGAAAAGGAAGTATGATATACTAAATACGATTGCTGAAAGTATACTATGCATTTTTCAGAGACAGGAGAGAAAAGTGAGGAGTTTTTACAGATATGAAGAAACATGAGCATATTGTTTCAGGTGTTCAGGAAGGAAGCATTGCCTGGGAAATGGGCATAGAACCCGGCGACAGGCTGCTGTCCATAGACGGTCATGTGATCGAAGACATTTTTGATTATCAGTTCTATGTGGAGGACGAGGAGATCGTACTTTTGATCGAAAAGCCGGATGGGGAGCAGTGGGAACTGGAGATTGAAAAAGAGGCGGACGAACAGCTCGGAATTGAGTTTGATCAGGGACTCATGGATGAGTATCGGTCCTGTTATAATAAATGCATTTTCTGTTTTATTGATCAGATGCCAGCGGGAATGCGGGATACACTGTATTTTAAGGATGATGATTCGCGTCTGTCGTTCCTTCAGGGGAATTATGTGACGCTGACGAATATGAGTGATCATGATATCGAGCGGATCATCAGATATCGTCTGGAGCCTATTAATATTTCTTTTCAGACTACGAATCCTGCCCTGCGGTGTAAGATGCTTCACAACCGGTTTGCAGGGGACGCACTTGAGAAAGTGGACAGACTCTATCAGGGCGGGATTGAGATGAACGGACAGATTGTACTGTGTAAAGGCGTGAATGACGGGGAGGAACTGGAGCGTTCGATCAGGGACCTGACTGCATATCTTCCTCTTTTAAAAAGCGTATCCGTTGTGCCCGTAGGTCTTACAAAATTCCGTGAGGGCCTGTATCCTCTTGAGGCTTTTACCGGGGAAGATGCAAAAGAGGTATTAAGTGTGATCCACAGATGGCAGGATAAGCTGTATGAGGAGTATGGAACTCACTTTATCCATGCGGGGGACGAGTGGTATCTGCTGGCCGGCGAGGAAGTGCCTTCCGAAAACAGATATGACGGATACTTACAGCTTGAAAACGGAGTGGGAATGCTGCGGCTTCTTTTTGATGAGTTTGCTCAGGCGTATGAAGAGCTTGCGGGGGACGGAAGAAAAGCGGAGTTGTCAATGGCTACGGGAAAGCTGGCATACCCGTATATTTCAGACATGGCTGAGAAGATCGGGGAAAAGTTCCCGAATATGAAAATCCATGTGTACTGTATAAAGAATGAATTTTTCGGAGAACAGATCACTGTGTCCGGCCTGATCACAGCCCGGGATATCATTGCCCAGTTAAAAGATAAAGAACTGGGGGAGAGACTTTTGCTTCCCTGCAATATGCTTAAGACGGACGAGAATATTTTTCTGGATGATTATACGGTGAAACAGGTATCAGACGCTTTACAAGTGCCTGTTGATATTGTAAAATCAAGCGGGCAGGACCTGATTGATGCCGTTCTGAACCAGAGCGCATATCAGGCTGTTTAGACGAAGCAGTATAAACGATTGAACAAAGAAAGGCTGAATAAAAATGAGTAAACCAGTTGTAGCCATTGTGGGACGTCCGAATGTGGGGAAATCCACTCTGTTTAACGCGCTGGCCGGGGAGAAAATTTCTATTGTAAAAGATACGCCGGGAGTGACAAGAGACAGGATATATGCGGACGTGACATGGCTGGATAAAGAATTTACCATGATTGACACCGGAGGAATTGAGCCGGACAGCAAGGATATCATTCTCTCTCAGATGAGAGAGCAGGCGCAGATCGCCATTGATACAGCAGATGTGATCGTCTTTATCACGGATGTAAAGCAGGGGCTTGTGGACGCGGATTCCAAGGTTGCGGACATGCTCAGAAGGTCTGGAAAGCCGGTTGTCCTGGTGGTAAATAAAGTGGATAATTTCGATAAATATATGGCGGATGTGTACGAATTCTATAATCTGGGCATCGGTGACCCGGTGCCGATCTCAGCGGCGTCAAGGCTTGGACTGGGCGACATGCTGGATATTGTTGCAGAGCACTTCCCGGAAGGCAGCGCACAGGAAGAAGATGACGACCGTCCCCGCATTGCCATTGTAGGGAAGCCAAATGTAGGAAAGTCTTCCATTGTCAATCGGCTTCTCGGTGAAAACAGGGTGATCGTTTCAGACGTGGCGGGAACTACACGGGACGCCATTGACACAGAGATCGTGCACAATGGAAAAGAGTATGTATTTATAGATACAGCGGGGCTCAGAAGAAAGAATAAGATCAAGGAAGAGTTGGAACGGTACAGTATTATCCGTACTGTGACAGCGGTTGAGAGGGCAGACGTGGTGCTCATGGTTATTGACGCCACAGAGGGCGTGACAGAGCAGGATGCGAAGATCGCAGGAATTGCACATGAGAGGGGAAAAGGCGTCATCATTGTGGTGAACAAGTGGGATGCCATCGAGAAAAATGACCGCACCATGCGGGAATATGAAAATGATATCCGTCAGGTGCTCTCGTATATGCCTTATGCGGAGATCATGTATGTGTCCGCGCTCACCGGGCAGAGGCTGGTGAAGCTGTACGATATGATCGACATGGTGATTGAGAACCAGACGCTGCGTATTGCGACAGGAGTGCTCAATGAGATCATGACAGAGGCAGTGGCCATGCAGCAGCCGCCGTCAGATAAAGGAAAGAGGCTGAAACTGTATTATATCACACAGGTCGCTGTAAAGCCGCCTACATTCGTAATCTTTGTAAATGACAAAGAGCTCATGCATTTCTCCTACACGAGATATCTGGAGAATAAGATCAGGGAGGCGTTTGGCTTCCGCGGAACTTCCCTGAAGTTTTTCATAAGGGAGAGAAAGGAAAAGGAGCAGTAAGACTATGGAACGATTGATCTGTCTTGCAGTCGGATATGTGTGCGGTCTTTTACAGACCGGCTATCTGGTCGGAAAACTGAATCATGTGGATATCAGAAAAAAAGGAAGCGGGAACGCCGGTTCCACAAACGCACTCCGGGTGCTGGGCTGGAAGGCAGGAGGCATGACATTTGCCGGGGATGTGCTGAAATGTGTTGTCGCGTTTTTGATCATTTATTTTATGTACAGAGGGAATGACAGCATGCCGCTGCTTGCCATGTATGCGGGAGCGGGAGTGACGCTGGGACACAATTTTCCGTTCTACATGAATTTTAAAGGCGGAAAAGGGATCGCCGTGATGGCAGGTCTTGTAGTGGTGAACAGTTTCTGGAACTTTCCGGAAACCCTGCTTTTGATTCCGGTCACTCTGGCATTTTTCCTCATTCCGGTTCTGGTGACAAGGTACATATCTGTTGGTTCTCTGGCGGCATATACGGTCTTCTGGATAGAGATGATCGTGATCGGCCAGTTGGGATGGCTTCAGATGGAAACTGCAAGGTGTTATGAATTATATGCGGTACTCTTTTTCCTGACAGCGCTGGCATGGTACAGACACAGGGCAAATATCAAACGGCTGTTATCAGGAACAGAGAATAAATTCGGTTCAAAGAAAAAGGAGTGACAGTTATGGCGAAGGTAGGCGTACTTGGCGCAGGAAGCTGGGGGACAGCGCTCTCAGTGCTTCTTCATGAAAACGGGCATCATGTGACCATCTGGTCTATTGATGAAGATGAAGTGAGAATGCTGGATGAAAAGAGAGAGCATGAATCAAAGCTGCCGGGCGTGAAACTTTCAGAGGACATGGTCATAACAGGGAATATGGAGGAAACAGTGCGGGATAAGGATTTTCTCGTGCTTGCGGTTCCCTCCCCGTTTACAAGGGCGACAGCGCGAAAGATGAGACCTTATGTGGCAGAAGGGCAGATTATCGTGGATGTGGCAAAGGGAATAGAGGAGTCCACTCTCATGACTCTTTCCCGCCAGATAGAGGAGGAGATTCCACAGGCTGATGTGGCAGTTCTTTCAGGTCCCAGCCATGCGGAGGAAGTGGGACGGAAACTGCCCACTACCTGTGTGATCGGTGCGAAGACAAAAAAGACGGCAGAGTATCTTCAGTCCATGTTTATAAGCCCGGTGTTCCGGGTGTATACAAGTCCGGATATCCTGGGTATTGAACTGGGCGGTTCGCTGAAAAATGTGATTGCTCTGGCAGCAGGCATTGCGGACGGACTCGGATACGGAGATAATACAAAGGCAGCGCTTATCACAAGAGGAATCGCTGAAATTGCCAGACTGGGCGTGAAGATGGGAGGAAAGATCGAGAGTTTCACCGGACTGACCGGAATCGGAGACCTGATTGTGACCTGTGCCAGCGCTCACAGCCGAAACCGGAAGGCCGGGTACCTGATCGGACAGGGAAAATCCATGCAGGAGGCAATGGACGAGGTGAAAATGGTCGTAGAAGGCGTGTATTCTGCGAAAGCAGCTGCAAAGCTGGCAGAAAAATACGGAGTGTCCATGCCCATCGTGGAGGAAGTAAACAAGGTTTTATTTGAAGGGAAATCCCCGTCTCAGGCTGTTGATGACCTGATGCAGCGGGAGTCCCGCAGTGAGAATCTCGCTCTTGAGTGGGACGAATAAGATTGGAAAGAAAGTGTCATACCCCCTTGGATGTCTGCATACATTGTATCAGCAGAACAAGGGGGTATTTTTATGGATTCATTTCAGGTATACAGGGATATGAAAGCGCGGACGAACGGGGAGATATACATCGGAGTGGTAGGCCCGGTTCGGACAGGCAAATCTACATTTATCAAAAGGTTTATGGATCTGCTGGTGCTTCCGAATATGGCAGATGAACATGCGCGGGTGAGGACACAGGATGAACTTCCGCAGTCTGCTTCAGGCACAACGATCATGACGACAGAACCTAAATTTGTGCCGAAAGAAGCTGCCTCTGTTCGGATTTCGGATGATGTGGAGGTGAAAATACGGCTCGTTGACTGTGTGGGGTATATGGTGGAGGGTGCATCCGGGCACACGGAAAATGACGCCGAACGGCAGGTGAAAACACCGTGGTTTGAATATGAGATACCTTTTACAAAGGCGGCGGCCATAGGAACTCAGAAAGTCATCCACGACCATGCAACCATCGGGTTTGTAGTGACAACAGACGGGAGTGTGACAGGTCTTCCCCGTGAGAACTATATTCCGGCAGAGGAAAAAACAGTAAAAGAGCTTCAGTCCATCGGAAAGCCTTTTCTGATTCTTTTAAACTGCCAGAAGCCGTACACAGAAGAGGCAAAAGCGCTCAAAGAAGAGATGGAACAGAAATATAAAGCCTGTGTCTTTCCGGTCAACTGTGAACAGTTGAAGACAGAGGATATTCACGAGATTATGAGGCAGGTGCTCTACGAATTCCCGATCACAGAGGTGGAATTTTATGTGCCCAAGTGGGTGGAGATGCTTTCCAGAGATCACAGGATTAAGCAGGAACTTCTTAATCAGGTGCGCTCCATCATGTCTGAGATGGAGGATGTGCGCAGCATTGCTTCCCGCACTTTGGAGACAGACAGCCCGTACATAGACAATATTTCCGTGGAACAGATTGAGATGGACACAGGAAAGGTCAGGATACGGATTGAATTTGAACAGAAATATTACTATGAAATACTCAGCGAACTGACGGGGGCGGATATCAAAGGAGAGTATGAACTTATCTCCACGGTCAAGGAATTGGCGTCCATGAAAGATGAATTAAGCCGCTTAAGGGATGCGTTTGCCGATGTGAAGCTGAAAGGATACGGGGTGGTCACCCCCTCGAAAGCGGACATTAAGCTGGAGGAGCCCGTGATCATCAAGCAGGGCAGCAAGTTCGGGGTAAAAATTCGCTCTGAGGCGCCCTCCATCCATATGATACGGGCCAATATTGAGACAGAGATTGCCCCCATCGTGGGAAATGAAAAACAGGCAGAGGATTTGGTAGAATATATCAAGAAAGAGAGCGAAACTCCGGAAGGAGTCTGGGGGACGAACATATTCGGAAAATCCGTGGAAGACCTGGTTATGGACGGCATGAGAAATAAGATATCCATGATCAATGATGAAAGTCAGGTGAAACTGCAGGATTCCATGCAGAAGATCGTCAATGATTCAAACGGCGGAATGGTATGTATTATTATATAAATATCTGTTGCCCTTGTTTTGCCCTTACGGGCCAAAACAAGGGCAACTTTTTATTCCGTTTCTTCTTTATTAAGATATAAAATAGCGAATAAAAACATCAAACCAAGAAGAATCCAGGGTAGTGCTCCGTTCATAAAATCAATAAATGGATTTCCTTCAAATATTTCTCCAAGAATAATCAGAACAGCACCTATTACAATAGATATCCATGCAAACTTTATAATTTTTTTCTCCGCCTTAACAATCCGAACCTCTTTTTCTATTTTCTTCAACAATGCTTTATCTCCTTTTATCAATTCATCAAGACTTAATTCATATAGCTCGCTCATCCTAATAATACTTATAATATCAGGTAATGATTTCCCATTTTCCCAATTGGAGATGGTCTGTCTGGAAACCAGAAGATTCTCTGCCACCTGTTCCTGTGTATATTCTTTTTGTATACGAGCGTTTTTAATTTTATCTGCTATCCTCATTGTGTGTGTCCTCCTTTATTTATGAGTTTACAAAATTGCTGCATGTCTGTCTATCAAATGTCTTTTACAAAAGGGAAAATTCATGTAAAAGGACTTTTACATGGTATAAGATTAAAGAATAAATTCAGCCTCCTGTATTGTACTGTGGATAGGATAGCTGCCCTGTGATACCCTGCGCCCGTTTTGGTTGATGTTTAAATTCATATTTAGCACTCGACTTATAAGATTTCACAGGGTATAATAAAATTCATATGTTAGACAAATAATATTTGATAAGGATGAGCCCATATATATGCGGGGTTCTGAGGAAAGGAAGCAAATGAGCAGACAGTATGAACGGCTTTTAAAGTGTTATGAATATTACAGGTCAGTGACGGATTTTACTCCGAGAGTGGGGCTGATTCTCGGTTCAGGCCTGGGAGGCTATGCCCGGAACATGACTGTAGTAAAGGAGATTCCATACGGGGACATCCCTGAGTTTCCCGTATCCACGGTTCAGGGACACGATGGGAGATTTCTGCTGGGATATATCGGGGATGTGCCGGCTGTTGTCATGAAAGGCAGGGTGCATTATTATGAGGGCTATACAATGGAGGAAGTGGTTCTTCCAGTCCGTCTGATGAAGAAGATGGGCATAGAGACCCTTTTTCTTACGAATGCATCCGGCGGAATCGGACGAGTATTCCATGTGGGGGATTTCATGATGATCACTGATCAGATTTCGAGTTTTGCTCCCTCTCCTCTGATTGGAGAAAATGTGTCTGAATTAGGGGGACGCTTTCCGGATATGACGTATATTTATGACAGAGAACTGATGGATGTGATACGAAAGACAGCAGGTGAGGAGAATATCGCTATCCAGGAAGGAGTGTATCTTCAGACGACAGGACCGAATTTTGAAAGCCCTGCGGAGGTCAGGATGTACGCGCTGCTTGGCGCTGATGCAGTGGGCATGAGCACTGCGTGTGAAGCCATCGCCGCCCGGCATGCGGGAGTGCGTGTCTGCGGGATTTCCTGCATATCGAATATGGCCAGCGGACTCTCAGACGAGGAACTGAGTCATCTGGATGTACAGGCTGTGGCGGACAGAAGATCGGAGGAATTTGAACGTCTGGTGACAAGAATCATAGAAAAACTGTAAAGGATGAAAGCATATATGAGAACAAGGATATATAACGCGCGGATTCTGACAATGGAAAAGGGGAGAGAAATCTTCCATGGAGAAATAAGGATTGAGGACGGAAAGATACTGTATGTGGGGGAGACTCAGCCGAAAGAGATTTTCGAATGGGACGAGCAGATTGACGCCGGAGGCAATCTGGTTATGCCCGGTTTTAAAAATGCACACACACATTCGCCCATGACATTTCTGCGTTCTTATGCGGATGACATGAAACTGCAGGAGTGGCTGTTTGATAAAGTGTTTCCGGCAGAGGCAGAGCTGACGGGCGAAGATATTTTCTGGCTTACGAAGCTGGCGGTAATGGAATATCTGACCAGCGGGATCACTGCGGCATTTGACATGTATAAGTTAAAAGAGGACAGCGCGCGGGCAGTCAGGGAGACGGGATTTCGGATGGTGTTCTGCGGGGATATCAATGATTTCGGCGGGACAGTGGAGGACATGGAGCAGGATTATCTTTCCTACAACCAGAATCCGGAAAGCCTTTTATCTTATCAGATCGGGTTTCATGCAGAATATACTACAGGAAAAGAACTGATGAAAAAGATCGCGGCTCTTGCAGAAAAGTATGAAGCCCCGGTATATGTACACTGTTCAGAGACAAAGCGGGAAGTGGAAGAATGCAGGGAAAAGACTTCCATGACGCCGGTGGCATACATGGATTCTCTTGGCCTTTTCAAATACGGCGGCGGTCTGTTCCATGGAGTACATATGGATGACAGTGATTTCACGATCATGAAAGAGCGGAGCATCAGCGTGGTGACAAATCCTGCTTCCAACCTGAAACTGGCCAGCGGCATTGCACCAGTAAAACGGTATCTGGATATGGGCATTACTGTTGCGATCGGCACGGACGGGCCTGCCAGCAATAACTGTCTGGATATGTTCCGGGAGATGTTCCTTACAACAGGGCTTCAGAAAGCAGTCTGTAACGATCCGGAAGCAGTTCCCGCTATGGACGTTCTCAAGATGGCAACCGTAAACGGAGCCCGCGTCATGGGACTTTCTGACTGTGATGTGCTCTCTGCGGGGAAACGCGCGGATTTGATCATGATTGATCTGATGCAGCCAAATATGCAGCCGCTCCACAATATAGAGAAAAATATTGTCTACAGCGGAAGCAAACAGAATATCAGGATGACCATGATAAACGGGAAAATCGTGTACAGAGACGGGGAATTCTTCATCGGAGAATCACCGGAGACTGTATACAGAAATGCTAACCGGATTGCGGAGCGCATTCTTGGAAGCTAAGAGGGCAGAGGGCAAAACGGGGAGGTAAAAGCAGTTTACACATGCGGGGAATATAAAGAAAGGGGTACATAGGATGAAAGCAGCAATATTTACAGTTGATACAGGAATTTACAAGGCAAAAGCCGAAAGCGCGGCAGCATCCGCCTTAAAACGGATGCTGGAGCAGGTGGGAATCGAAGTGAAGGCAGCAGGAGCCCTTCCGCAGAAGAAAGAAGTGGTATCCAATGTGCTGTACAGGCTTTCGGACACAGGAGCAGTCCAGCTTATTCTGACCACAGGGGCGGTCGGATATCTGGAAAGAGACTGTGTGCCCGAAGCCGTAGAAGAAGTGGCTGACATGCTTCTTCCGGGAATTCCGGAAGCGCTGAGGGCTTATAATCTCAGGTATTCAAAGAGCGCTATGACAGAGAGACTGACAGCGGGGATTCGGAAAGGTACATTGATCATCAGTCTGCCCGAGAGTGCAAAGAGGGCCAAGGAGGATATGGAATACATACTTCCGGAAACAGTACAGATAATGGAGAATCTTAATCTATGATGAATGTGACATATTTAGGACACAGCGGTTTTTTTGTGGAAATGGAAGACGCATGTTTCCTGTTTGACTATTATAAGGGTGAAGTCCCGAATTCGAATGCAGAGAAAAGGATGTTTGTGTTTGTAAGCCATGTCCATTATGACCATTACAACAGAGAAATTTTCAGGATGGGACAGAATTTTGCGGATGTGCGGTACATCCTGTCCGCAGATATACCTGTGGAAAATGTCTTTTCCGGGGAGGATGTGCCTGAGAAAGAGAAAGTTATTTTTATGAATCCAGGAGAAGAACGGGGGATTCTTGGATGCAGTGTGCGGACACTTCGCTCCAATGACGAGGGAGTGGCGTTCCTCATTCACTACGCAGGTAAAACACTCTATCATGCGGGAGACTTAAACTGGTGGCACTGGGAGGGAGAGCCGGAAGCATATAATACGGGCATGCGCCGCTCTTATCAGGCTGAGATCAACAAGCTCCAGAAAGAGAAGATTGACGCTGCGTTTGTGCCCGTGGACCCACGCCTTGGGGAACAGTACTGTCTTGGAATCGACTGTTTTATGAAACGGACAGATACAAAGCAGGTGTACCCCATGCATTTCTGGGGGAATTATGGGATTTTTGACAGGCTGATGCTGGAAGAATGCACCCGGGAATACAGAGATAAGATTGTAAAGATTGAAAGGGAGGGACAGATTTTTGCTGGTTAAAGTTTATACCGACGGCGCCGCTAGGGGGAATCCCGATGGCCCCGGCGGATATGGGACAGTTCTTGAATATGTGGATACAAAGGGCGAGCTTCATGTAAAAGAACTTTCACAGGGATATATCAGGACAACAAACAACCGGATGGAGCTGATGGCAGTTATTGCAGGACTGGAGGCTTTAAACCGTCCATGTGAGGTAGAGGTGTACTCTGATTCTCAGTATGTGGTCAATGCTTTTAATCAAAATTGGGTAGGGGCTTGGCTGAAGAAGGGATGGAAGAGAGGAAAGAACGAGCCGGTCAAAAATGTTGACCTGTGGAAACGGCTTCTTAAAGCAAAAGAACCACACAGCACGACCTTTCACTGGGTAAAAGGTCATGACGGACATCCGCAGAATGAGCGGTGCGATGAACTTGCAACATCTGCCGCAGACGGGAATAACCTTATCATTGACGAAGGTGTCTGAAGATAGTATAATCAAATACTGTGTCAAGTAGGACAGACGATCGCGGCTGCATGTGCCGAAAGGCCGCAGACGAGGAAAGTCCGGGCTTCACAGGGCAGGATGCCGGATAACGTCCGGTGGAGGTGACTCCAAGGCCAGTGCAACAGAAATAAACCGCCCGGGCAGAGACGAAAGCAGTGATGTTTTATGGATTTCACTGTTTTCGCCTCTGTCCGGGTAAGGGTGGAAAGGCAGTGTAAGAGACTACCGCCTCGCTGGTAACAGAGAGGGCACATGTAAACCCCATCCGAAGCAAGACCGGATAGAAGCGATGCGGCGGCCCGCCGCGCTTCAGGTTGGTCGCTTGAGCACAGCGGCGACGCTGTGCCTAGACAGATGATCGTCCACGACATAACCCGGCTTATCGTCCTGCTTGACACATACACAAAAAAGATATATTCGCATAGAAGCTTTCAAATCGGCAGGCACTTCTGTCAGGGGAGCTTTTACTGCGAGTTGTAAAATGCAGCTTTACTGACTTGAGTAAATAAGTTCCCGGAAGCTGTATCATATAAACAAAACTTTAAGTGAGAGCGTTCTGAAAAGCATTTACGGAGGATGTTAGTCAGAGCCAGATGGAGTCCCTTTGGACGAACATCTGCTTCTGGCGTTACATCCTCCTAAATCTTTGAAGTAGAGCGGAACGGTTTTGCGTTATGATACAGCTCCCGGGAACGTATCTTAACCTATATCATAAAGATGTATTTTACTAGTGCCTGCGGTATTTTTCTTCGCAGTATTTGCAGCGGTAAATCTGCTTTTCTTCATCTGTGAGCACAAAGATGTGATCAAGCCCCTGCTCAATGGAAGTGATGCATCTGGGATTTTTGCATTTGATTACGTTCCGAATCTCTTTTGGCAGAGACAGAGGTTTTTTGGAGATAATCTCTCCGTTTTCAATAATATTGACTGTGATGTTGTGGTCAATAAAACCGAGGATATCCAAATCCATAAAATCAATGGGACATTCGATCTTCATGATATCTTTTTTTCCCATCTTGCTGCTTTTGGCATTTTTAATAATGGCCACACAGCAGTCCAGTTTGTCAAGGTGGAGATATTTGTAAATTTCCATGCTTTTCCCGGCTTCAATGTGGTCAAGCACAAATCCTTCGGAGATACGTCCTACATTTAATGTATTCTTTACCATAGTGTTTTCCTTTCTTTCTCAAGTTCAGACCACGGCCTGATATATTTTTCAGGCAGGGTTTTAAATAAATGAAAGCTGCGATTAATGAACATGAATATCGAGCAGAGTCAGAATCAGAGCCATGCGTACATAGACGCCGTACTGTACCTGACGGAAATATGCTGCCCGCGGATCAGAATCTACTTCCACGGCAATCTCATTTACCCTGGGGAGCGGATGGAGCACATACATATCTTCGGGAGCCAGTTTCATCTTAGCCCTGTCCAGTATGTAGAAGTCTTTCATGCGCACATAATCTTCCTTGTTGAAGAAACGCTCCTTCTGATCCCAACTCATGTAGAGGATATCCTGGTTTGGCATTGCGTCTTCGAGACGGACAACTTCTTCATAAGGGACGCCGCCGCGGTCCAGCACGTCATGGCGGATATATTCGGGAAGTCTGAGTTCCTCAGGGGAGATCAGGATAAAACGGATTCCTTTATATCTGACAAGCGCGTTGATAAGAGAGTGTACGGTACGCCCGAATTTTAAGTCACCGCACAGTCCGATCGTCATGTCACCCAGACGTCCTTTTACATTGCGGATTGTCAGCAGGTCTGTCAGTGTCTGAGTGGGATGCTGATGTCCTCCGTCTCCGGCGTTGATCACCGGGATAGAAGAATGCTGGCAGGCCACCATGGGAGCGCCTTCCTTGGGATGGCGCATCGCACAGATGTCTGCGTAGCAGGAGATGGTGCGGATAGTGTCGGACACACTCTCACCTTTTGCGGCAGAACTGGAGTCAGCAGAAGAAAATCCCATGATGCTTCCGCCCAGATTGAGCATGGCCGCCTCGTGGCTTAAACGGGTGCGGGTGCTCGGCTCATAGAAAAGTGTAGCCAGTTTTTTCCCGGCACAGGCGTGTGCGTATTTTTCCGGATTCGCTTCAATGTCCTGAGCGAGATCGAGAAGTGTGTCAAGTTCCTCCACTGAAAAGTCCAGCGGGCTCATTAAATGTCTCATAAATAACCTCCTAATAAATGAAGATACATTTTTGTATCTTTTATCTGTATTGAAGCAGCTGATCCACGCTTTTTCGCTTTGGAGCTTCCGGATCGATATCCGGATAGCCTACGGCGATCAGTGCAGCCAGCTCCTGATCTTCTGGCAGATCAAGAAGCTCTGTGATACCGTCCTCGTCAAAAACTCCCATGATCACGGTGCCAAGTCCTTTGTCCCAGGCTGCGAGACAGAAGCTATGACACGCGATACCCACGTCAAACATTTGCCAGCGGTCTTCCTTTTTGGTCGCAAAAGAACCGTCTCTTTCGTAACCGCAGCGTCCTTTGATAAAAGTGACAGCGATCAGAAGAGGGGCCTGACGGATAATGTCTGAATTGTAATTCGGGGTATGCTTGTCCGCGATTTCTCTGAGAAGAGACTGATCTTCAACAGCAATATAGCGGGTGATCTGAGTGTTTTTCCAGGAGGGAGAATAAGATGCCGACGAAACGACTGAATCAATGATAGAATGATCAATAGAATCCCCTTTGTATCTGCGGATACTTCTGCGGGTTTTTATGCATTCTGTAAGCTTCATTTGAGTACCTCCATAAATTCTCCATCTAATCATATAATAAAACGATATGATTTTCAACCAGATTTGAAATTCTAAAAGGGAAAAGTAGATTTTACCGCTAAAATGTAATATACTAGTGAGAAATGCAGCAGACAAAGAAACGGGGGAAGGCCGAAATGACAGAACTGGAAATATTAAGAGAGAGATTGGATGAGATTGACGATCAGATTGCAGAACTTTATGAAAACAGGATGAAAGTCTGCGGACAGGTCGGGGAATATAAAGTGAGTGCAGGCAGAAAAGTATATGACAGGCAGCGGGAGAGGGACAAACTGGCGGATGTGGCCTCAAAAGTAAGCGGAGAGTTCAATAAAAAAGGAATCAGAGAACTTTACAGGCAGCTTATGTCCATGAGCCGGAAACTGCAGTATCAGCAGCTTGTGGAGGCAGGTGCCCTGGGGCGGCTGCCGTTTATCCGCATTGATGATCTGGATAAGAAAAACGCAAGGGTTGTGTTTCAGGGGACAGAAGGAGCTTACAGCCAGGCGGCGATGCGCCAGTTTTTCGGGGAGGATGTAAAGAATTTTCATGTGAGGACGTTTCGGGAGGCAATGGAGGCCATAGAGGAGGGCTCCGCGGATTATGCTGTTTTGCCCATCGAAAATTCTACGGCCGGTCCGGTGATTGAAATGTATGACCTGCTGGATGAGTTTGAAAATTATATTGTGGCAGAGACGCTCCTGCCGATTGTACATACGCTTTCCGGACTGCCGGGGACAAAGCTGTCCGATATCAGGCGCGTCTATTCCAAGACAGAGGCTCTCATGCAGACAACCAGGTTTCTTGACGATCACTCCGACTGGCAGAAGATCAGCATGGTAAACACTGCGGTGGCTGCAAAAAAGGTGTTAAAAGAACAGGACACTTCCCAGGCGGCAGTGTGCAGCGCTTATGCTGCAAAAGTGCATGGCCTGGAAGTGCTGGCAGATCAGATCAATGATGATGCAGATAATTCTACCCGCTTTATTGTGGTGACAAACCAGAAGATTTTTTTGAGGGATGCCTCCAAAATCAGCATCCGGTTTGAACTTCCCCATCAGAGTGGCTCTCTGTATGAAATTCTTTCACATTTTATCTATAATGACCTGAACATGACAAAGATCGAATCACGTCCCATCAAGGGAAGACCATGGGAATACTGCTTTTTTGTGGATTTCGAGGGAAATCTGGAGAATGGGGCCGTCAAAAATGCTATCCGGGGCTTAAGAGAAGAGTCGATGAACCTGAAAATCCTCGGGAATTATTAGGAGGAACGAAAGATGCGGACAAATGAACTGATGGTCTACAAAAATATGGATTATGGGGATATTCTGTCGGATATGACGTTCCTTATGGAAAATCACGGGAATGATTATTATAATAGAGAGGACTTAAGAAGTCTTTTGTTTGAGTGCGTCAACCGGCTTTTGGAACTTGCGGTGAGCCATGGCTTCGAGGGAAATCTGTGGCATGCGTATCTTACCTTTCTTCTTGTGAATGATGAAAATGCTTACAGTACCTCCTGTGAGATAGTAGGACCGGTGGAAGGAAGCATTAACGAAATTGTGTTCCACGATTTTGAGATTTTTAAGGAACTTTTTGACTATGATTTCACTGCTCTTGAAAAAAATTTAGGGGCAGACTGCATTCAGACACTGATGAACTACAAAAATGGAAGCGCTGCGGGCAAAGTATTCAACCGCCGTATCAGAGACCGTATCTGCAGTCTTGCTGAAAGTCTTGGAGATACGCCTGATGTGGAGGATTTCCACTGGAAGATGACTCAGTTTTACCGAGAGTTTGGCGTGGGGAAATTAGGGCTTCACAAAGCTTTCCGCATTGAGCATTCGGAAGGGGAGAAGATGGAGATCGTGCCCATCACCAACATTGCCCATGTCCATCTGGATGATCTTGTGGGATACGAGATTGCAAAGAAGAAGCTGATTGATAACACCGAGGCGTTTATAAACGGACGCAGGGCCAATAACTGCCTGCTGTTCGGTGATGCAGGGACAGGAAAATCATCTTCCATTAAAGCAATCTTAAACCAGTATTACGATCAGGGGCTTCGCATGATCGAGGTGTACAAGCACCAGTTTAAGGATTTGAACGATGTGATCGCGCAGATCAAGAATCGGAATTATAAATTCATTATTTATATGGATGACTTGTCCTTTGAGGAGTTTGAGATCGAGTATAAATATCTTAAGGCTGTGATCGAGGGAGGACTTGAGAAAAAGCCGGAAAATGTTCTGATCTACGCCACCTCCAACCGCCGTCACTTAATCCGGGAGACATTTAAAGACAAGGCGGACAGGGATGAAGAACTGCACACAAATGACACAGTACAGGAGAAGCTTTCTCTTGTGGCAAGATTCGGTGTTACAATTTATTTTGGCTCTCCGGATAAGAAAGAGTTTCAGGAGATCGTCCGGGTGCTCGCCCAAAGAGGCGGAATCAATATGCCGGAGGAAGAGCTGCTTTTGGAGGCTAATAAGTGGGAACTGTCACATGGAGGTCTGTCCGGTCGGACGGCACAGCAGTTTGTGGATTATCTGGCAGGGAAAGAGACATCTTTCTTATACAGATAGATGAAAGTATTTTAAATTTCATTTATTTTCATGGCGGAATGTCGAAATCGGCAGGCACTTCCGCCAGGGAACTTATGCCGATGGCTGCGAAATGCAGATTTTTTGACTTGAGTAAATAAGTTCCCGGAAGCTGTATCATATAAGCAAAACTTTGAAGTAGAGCGGAACGGTTTTGCATTATGATACAGCTCCCGGGAATGTATCTTGATTTATGTCATAAAAATGTATTTGGATGCGACTCATGATTCCTGTATCCCGCTGATATCACTGTCGATCACCAGCGAATAATTTGTATAGTACACAACAAATCCGGGCTTTGCCCCTTTTGGTTTTTTGACATGTTTTTTCTCGACATAGTCGATCTCCACCTTTTCACTTCCGCGCATACTGGAATAATATGCGGCCAGCCGTCCGGCTTCTTCGAAGGTGGTATCCGGCAGTTCATCCCCGTTTGTTTTAACGATGACGTGGGAGCCGGGAGCCTGTTTGGCATGGAACCACCAGTCATTTCCTGCTGCAAGATCAAAAGTAAGTTCATCGTTCTGCAGATTGTTTTTCCCTACATACATATGATATCCGTCGCTTGAAATATAGTGGAGCGGAGCATTTTTAATCTTCACCTTTTTCCGGGTGAATTTCCGCCTGATGTACCCGGAATCTGTAAGCTCCTCTTTGATCTCGGCAAGATCATTTTCCGTGAGCGCAATATCAAGTGAAGTCTGGATGGATTCCAGATAGGTGATATCATCTTTTGTCTCCCGGCACAGCTTGGAGAGTGCCTCAAATGTTCGCTTCTGTTTATTATATTTTGTGAAATATCTCTGTGCGTTCTCCTGGGGTGTTTTTGTAGAATCCAGGGGAATAGATATCATTTCGTTTGTGTAATAGTTGAGCGCTTCAAGCTGCTTTGCTCCCTCGGACACATTATATCCGTAGGTATTGATCAGTTCTCCGTAAATTCTGTATTTCTCCCGGCCTTCTGTGTCTTTGATCTGACGCAGCTGAAGGTCGTATTTTTTTCGGCTGCGCTCCAGAGCCGTCTGTACCACATGACGCAGGTCCGCGGATTTCTGGCGGATACGCATGATCTGGCTCTTTGTAAAGTAATAGGTTTTGAGTACCTCGGATATGGAAGAAAACTCCTGCCGAGAATATCCGGGAAAATGGTACAGCGGCAGGGAGGAAAACTCCTTTGGTTCTCTGCCGTCATAATAAATAGCGGGACAGAAGCATTCCTCTTTTACTGCCGAGAGGTATATCTGAAACTGGGTGTACAGATGGAAAAGCACATCTTCTGAATATTCTTTTGCAGGAACAGAAGAATCTACTCCTGCCAGTGAACAGATTTCTTCGGCTGTCACAGGGCTGATTCCGGTAAAGCTGGTGTAAATGGCTTTGGAGGCTGGCACTGGTTTTTCGGTAAGGAGGGAGGAAAACTCTTCTCCGGAAACAGAGAGAGGGTCAGCCTTGTGCATGGTATCGGGAATAAAGTAGTCCCTGCCGGGCAGCACCTCCCGCACAGAACTCATCTGTGCGGAGACATGCTTGATGCTGTCGATGATTTTCCCGTCCTCCGTACAGAAGATGATATTGCTGTGTTTTCCCATGATTTCAACGATCAGAACCTTTCGGCACAGGTCGCCCAGTTCATTTAAATGTTCGATGGTGAACCGGATGATACGTTCCAGTTTCGGCTGACTGATGTCTGTGATCCGTCCGCCTCCGATATGCTTTCTTAAGAGCATACAGAAGTTGGGCGCGGTCATGGGGGCTGGTTTGTTTGTGTCAGTCAGGCAGATGAGTGGGAGGGAAGCGTCTGCACAGATGAGGAGGCGCTTCTGTCCTGCTGCAGATTTTATAGTGAGGAGAAGCTCGTCCGTTTCCGGCTGGACGATTTTGGTGATTCTTCCATTTAGTAATTCTTTTCTGAACTCGTGGACAAGATCGGCCACGACGATTCCGTCAAATGCCATATATGTTTCTCCGTTTCTTTTTTTATCAGTGTTCAGTATACCACAACAGGACAGACGAAAAAAGACCTGTGTGCAGACAAGAAAAGCATTTAATTTGTTGACCCGAACATTTCAAAGAGGTATAATAGCGTCAATGTACGAGACATGGAGCTGTGTTTTGTGTGCACTAGAACGACAAAGGATGAGAAGACATGATAAAAAGCATGACCGGATTTGGCAGATGTGAAGTACAAAAGGATGCCAGAAAATTTACAGTTGAATTAAAAAGTGTGAATCACCGCTATCTTGATGTGAATATCAGGATGCCGAAAAAACTGAATTTTTTTGAAACGTCTATACGGACACTTTTGAAATTTTATGCAAACAGAGGAAAAGTCGATATTTTCATCACTTACGAAGATATGTCCCAGGCACAGGTTTCAGTGAAATATAATCCTGCGATTGCTGCAGAATATATGAAATATTTAAGACAGATGGGAGAAGAGTTCAACCTGGAGAACGATGTTCGTGTCTCAACACTCTCAAGGTATCCGGAAGTGTTTACCATGGAGGAGCAGAGCGAGGATGAGGAAGAACTCTGGAATGCTCTTAAGGAAGC
>CALWFY010000132.1 GCA_944377775.1 uncultured Mediterraneibacter sp. | reverse complement strand
ACATAGGTCAGGGGATTCATAAGTCCGGATATACCGCCCACAAACTTCTGCGCCCTGGTCAGCGTCTCGTTTTTCTCCTGAAATGCTTCTGTCTCATCCGCTTCTTTGTTAAATGCCCGTATCACCCTGGCTCCGGCAAGGTTCTCCTTTGTCGCCAGAAGCACGCGGTCAAGACCGGCCTGTACTTTTTTATACAGCGGCATGGTGATCAGCATGATTCCGAATACAATTACCGACAACAGAGGAATCACAACAACAAAGATCACAGCCGCTTTTGCGTCCACTGTAAAAGCCATGATCATGGCTCCAAACACAATAAAAGGAGAACGCAGAAACAGACGGAGCACAAGATTGACCCCCGCCTGTATCTGATTGACATCACTGGTCATGCGGGTAATCAGAGTAGAGCTTCCGATCATATCCATATCTGTAAAAGTAAACTTCTGGATGTGTTCAAACAAGGCGTGCCTGACATCTGTTCCAAAACCCGCGGCAGCCTTTGCCGAATAATACTGGGCTGTAATAGAGCACACAAGACCGATCAGGCCAAGAGCAATAAGTACAAAGCACATTTTCACAATATAAGGCCGATCTTCCCCTGCGATTCCCACGTCGATCACTGCCGCCATCACAAGGGGAACAAGAAGTTCAAAAGACGCCTCCAGCATTTTAAAGAGGGGCGCCAGTATGGTTTCTTTTTTATAATCTTTCAAGTAAATAAGAAGTGATTTCATGTTGTGCCCTGCTTTCTCTGTAAAAAGTTTCATCCCCAACTTCTGTAGTTATTTTATCACATATGAAGACAATCCGAAACAGTATTATTCCTGTTTTATCGCCTGGCACATTTTCACACTCCCCGGGGCAGACTGTCCTGAAGGCACAGTATCCCATACCCCAGCTGTGCATTTGGCCACTCGTCATACCCCGGCAGTTCTCTTGCTCCCCGACGCAGGTATGCTTTCACTTTCTCCCCGTAAAGATAAGGATCGTTCCCCTGCACGATTCCCCAGTCCATCAGAAGCGCTGCGCTCCCGCTGACAAAAGGAGTGGCAAAGGAAGTGCCGCTGAACGCCCGATAGCTTCCTCCGGGCGCCGGTGCGATCACCTGCACTCCGGGAGCGGCAAGATCAGGTTTTGGCACACCACTGCCCTCATACACTGACGCAGGCCCTCTGCCGGAAAAATCAGCATAAGAAAATGTCCTGGCGTCATAGGCTGCCACGGTAATGACAAGAGACGCCGTAGACGGAATGGTAAGCGTAGAGTCACTATTCGGAAGAAGAAACGCTGTTCCCACATTCAGCGCCGCCTGAGCGGGAAGCCACATCTGATAATCGCCGTTTACAATTCTCCGGGGTGTAAGGACAATCTTCCACACCCCACTGTCTATATAAGACTGACGCGGAATAAATGACAGATATATTTCCTGTTTTACACTATATGGCTTTGGTTCACCATAATAGATCAAAAGCTCTGTCCCTCCCAGATAAAATCTTTGAGGTCCCAGTATCTCCTGAAAAGGACCGACCCGCACTCCGGACGGATTGACTACAGAGATATCCATATCATCCACATAAGATTTCCATATCTGAAGATTGAAGGACGGTTCCAGTTCCTGCACTGCCAGCTCCACCACTTTCTCCTCGTCGTCCGTCACTCTTCCCGCCGCGTGTCCCGCTGTTGTTCCCTCGTTTCCGCTTCCCACACAGATTACATTTTTCCATGTATCTGCAATGTCATTTAAAAATTTTTCCACAAGAGAGGTCCCGTCATGAGGTCCGTAAGTATTTCCAAAGCTGATGTTAACGGCCACAGGTTTGCGCATATCCAGCGCTTTCCTGATGACATAATCCACTCCCATCATCAGTTCGGTTGTTCTTGGAAACCCTTCTGTCCTTGGTATCCCCATCTTTACTATGATCAGTTCGGCCTCCGGAGCAGCTCCCCGATACCGTCTCCCCGGACTCCCTGCACCGTTTCCCGCAGCAATTCCGGTCACCGCAGTCCCATGTCCGCTCATATCCCGGCTGGGCACTGTCTGATACCGTTCTCTTTCATCCGGCTCCTGAAGTGCGCTGTTGATCTCCGCCCTTGTATATTCTGTTCCGATGGCATACCCATCCGGAGGATTTCCCGGAAGAGTCTGATCCCAGAGAAAAGCAATTCTCGTGGTTCCATCCTCATTTTGAAAAACCGGGTTTGCATAATCTATCCCGCTGTCAATTACACCGATCAGCGTGCCGCGTCCACTCAGCGAATAAGGCGGGAACTGCACTGTGTCAATACAGGATGCCTGCCTTCCGGTCTCGTCTTCAAAATAAAGACTTTTCGGTTTTTCGATAAACTCGACTTCCGCAAATCCGGCAAGCACATCAATCCATTCTTCTTTGATAACAACGACCGCATATCCATTCATAAGCTCGGTCACGGACACAGCGATCTCCCGGACGGCCTCCAGCGATCCGGAATATTTCACGATCAATTCCCACTCCTTTGATTCCGAATCAAAACCAATTTCCAGCTCTGCTGAACGCTCCCGCTCATCAGGCGTGGCGTCCAGCGCCAGATTCAGGATATTTTCTATTTTCTGACTCATATTCTTCCCTGTCCGCGCACAGGATAATCCCTTTCCTGTACACGGATATCAATAAATTTTATTACTCCATCCTATGCATCATATGCCTGTCTTATTGTCAAATCCTGTTTGCCGCGTCAAAGCGCCGCATTGACAGGGTTTCCCGGGTCTTTTATACTGCAGAAGACGGAATCCGAAAACTCAGGATTATTCTCTGGTTTTCCGGCGATACTCACTATAAAAAGAAATGGAGACTGACATGAAAATTTACGCATTTGAAGTACGGGAAGATGAAAAAGAATATTTTGATGAACTGTCAGGCATCCCCGGAATCGAACTGGAACTTCATTCCGAAGAGCTGACGATGGAACATATACAGACACTTGAAAACGGCTGTGGAGTAAGCATCCTCGGTATGTACAGTTACCGGAAACCGGAACTGGACCTGATGAAAAAGCAGGGTGTCCTCTGTCTCTCCACCCGCACCATAGGCTACAACCATATTGACGTGGATTACGCGCGCAGCATCGGACTTCATGTGTGCAATTCCAGATATGACCCACACGGGGTTGCCGACTATACACTCATGATGATTCTTTTATGCCTGCGCAATTATAAACAGGCGCTGTGGCGGACACAGGTCAATGACTTTTCCCTGACAGGACTGATCGGAAGAGAACTTAAAGACCTCACTGTGGGAATCATCGGGACCGGGCAGATCGGGCGCACGGTCATCCGGGAACTCTCTGGTTTTGGCTGCCGCATCCTTGCTTATGACAGCTTCGAAGACCCGGGCACAAAAGAGATTGCACAGTACGTTCCTCTTAAGACATTATACAGGGAATCTGATATCATCTCCCTTCATGTTCCTCTTACATCCGAAACTTATCACATGATCAACGCGGACACACTCTCCATGATGAAAAAAGGCGTTGTTCTCATTAACTGTGCAAGAGGGGCGCTCACTGATATCAAAACCCTGATTTCCGGCATTGAGTCTGAACACATCGGCGCTCTCGGCCTTGACTGCATGGAATACGAAGAAGATATCGTCCACAAAGACCTGCGGACCGATATCCTCTCCAATCGCGATATGGCTTATCTGCGGCAATTTAAAAATGTTATACACACGCAGCATATGGCGTTCTACACAGACAGCGCCGTAAAAAGTATGGTGCACTGCGGAGTCCGCGGACTGCTGGAAATGGCACAGGGACAGCCTTGCGCCACACAGCTCTGCTGATACTGCTTAACATCGCCGCTTTTATATATTTTAACGCACTGCCTCTATTTTCTGCAAGCGAAAAGGGGCAGTCCGTCTTTTGACGGTACATTTACCTTTCCCTGGATCAGCGGAAAGGCATACTCGATAAATTCTCTGCTCACATCTGAACCGTTCTCTGTAATCCACTCTGATGGTACAGCTTTTTCCTGATTGCAGATTAAGTTTACATCTTCTGTCACATAATCCACCCGGTAATCCTCACCCGGCACGCGGCGGAATGCCACCATTTTCCCGCTCTCGCCTTCAAGCGCACATTTCACGCCATATGCACCGGATGCAATAGCTTCTTTCTGATCGGTTGCCGAGAGCATGGCTGAGGAGCATCTCTGGCACACATTCAGTTCAACAGAGCGAACTTTTACACCGAGACGTTCTTTCACAAGGTTTTCCAGATATTTTCCTGAACCCGTAAGCATCTTGTGACCGAATGTATCCACTCCCACGTCACTTGCAAGCTCACAGATAAATGTCCCATTACCGTCGTTGATTCCCTCAGAAATGCAGACAACCAGGTTGGAAATTTTCTCCAGGGCAAGGCTTACATCACTGATAAAGCGTTCTGTGTCAAATGCTGTCTCCGGCAGATAGATGAGCAGCGGATTATCCCCTTCTTCTCTGCGCGCCAGTGCACTTGCCGCAGTTAGCCATCCTGCGTGACGCCCCATGATCTCCACGATAGTAACTGATTTTTTGTTGTCGTAAACCGATGCATCCACCGCGATCTCGCGCACTGTGGATGCCACATATTTTGCCGCGCTCCCAAATCCCGGCGTGTGATCTGTATTCACAAGATCATTGTCAATCGTCTTCGGAATGCCCATGAAACGGATGTCGCTTCCGATAGATTCTGCATACCGTGACAGCTTGCTCACAGTATCCATTGAGTCATTTCCG
Organism: uncultured Mediterraneibacter sp.; assembly: GCA_944377775.1. GTDB lineage: Bacteria > Bacillota > Clostridia > Lachnospirales > Lachnospiraceae > Mediterraneibacter. The sequence continues at coordinate 14 of CALWFY010000132.1, read as the reverse complement.
CCGATATAGAAAAA
>CALWFY010000131.1 GCA_944377775.1 uncultured Mediterraneibacter sp. | reverse complement strand
GATCGGAAGCCCATCCTCGGAAAATGCACTCTGTGTTCTTCCGTAAACGATCTGAAGGAGGAGTTCTCTCATTGCTGTATTGATCGCATCACAGACAAGGTCTGTGTTCAGTGCCTCTAAGATTGTTTTGCCCGGAAGAATCTCAGATGCCATGGCTGCGGAATGTGTCATTCCTGAACACCCGATCGTCTCTACCACCGCTTCCTGCATGATACCGTCTTTTACCTCCACCGTCAGTTTGCAGGTTCCCTGCTGAGGTGCACACCAGCCTACGCCGTGTGTAAGACCGGAAATATCCTTTACTTCCTTAGCCTTTACCCATTTCGCCTCTTCCGGGATTGGAGCTGGTCCGTGGTTCGCGCCCTGCGCTACCGGACACATCATTTCTACTTCATGTGAATAAATCATGTTAAAACTCCTTTCAATATGTATGATTTTCTTCTGCATACAGCACACATTTTCCGCACAAAAATCGACAGTCCTGCCCCTGAACCATGGAAACCACTGACTGTCTGTGCGGTACAAACCTTCCGTCTCCTGCATAGGAAAGTCCTGCCTGTACCATATATAGATATTTTCGCATAATTTACATTATTCGTCAATCATCAGTTTGTCTGATTTTTATCAATTAAACAGATCCTTTATTCCACTGCTTATCCAAAAGAGCTTCTTTCAGCATATTCAGAGCTGTATCAACTGTCTGGATCCGGTTCTCCATCCGGTCTCCCGCAAAATGACACTCTCTCACCACAGTTTTCCCTTTTAAGCAGCATCCGATATATACCAGTCCGACCGGTTTTTCCTTAGTCCCGCCTCCCGGTCCTGCGATTCCTGTGGCACTTAAGGCTGCATCAGCCCCTGCAGCCCTTATGGCTCCCTCTGCCATTTCCCGTGCAGTCTCCTTGCTGACTGCCCCGTATTTTTCCAGAGTATCACTGCTGACTCCCAGAAGCCGCTCTTTCGCCTCATTAGAGTAGGTAATATATCCTTCGTTTAAAACATCGGATGCCCCCGGTGCATTTACCAGAGTACCCGCGATCAGACCACCAGTACAGGATTCTGCCGTAGTAACAGTCATATCCTGTTCCGACAGCATCTGAACAACAGTATATTCAATAGGCTCTGTTTTGTCTCTGTTTTGATTCTGATACTTTCCTGTCTCCACCTATCTTACCTCCCAACCGGTGTCTTTACATACCTCCCTGCGTGAGTACCTGGCGGTTCTTCCACACATAGTCGATCAGAGAAATAACAGTCAGCGCTACTGCTATCCAGATCAGGATCGTGCCGATCAGGTCGAACACTCCGCCAAAATCTGCAATAAGCACGATGATCATTGCCATCTGGAACACTGTCTTAAATTTCCCCCAGTAGCTGGCCGCTATGACAATGCCTGCATCTGATGCCACAAGGCGGAATCCGCTGATGATAAACTCTCTTGCGATGATGACAATGACAATCGCTGCATCCAGCTTACCTGAAGGGATCAGGCAGATTATGGCGGAGCAGACAAGAAGCTTGTCCGCCAGGGGATCCATAAACTTCCCAAAATTCGTCACCAGATTATATTTTCTCGCGATTTTCCCGTCCAGCATATCCGTCAGGCTGGCAACAACAAAGATTGCCAGAGAAATCCACTTGTTCGCCGCGCCTCCCACATCAGTGAGCATAAAAAATACGAAAAACGGCACCATGATTACACGAAGTACAGTCAGTTTGTTTGGTAAATTCATATCAATTCTCCTATCAAATCATAATCCACTGCCCCTGTCACCCGCACTTTCGCGAAGTCACCGGACATCAGTTCTTCATCTGTATTAATAAAAATCAATCCGTCCACATTCGGGGCATCCCGGTAAGTCCGGCCCACATAGGCGTTTTCATCCGCCACTTTTCCCTCGATCATGACCAGAACTTCTCTGCCTACCATGTCCTGCGCATTCTCAAACGCAATATCCTGCTGAAGTTCCATCAGTTCCGCCTGTCTGTCTTCCTTGACTTCTTCATCAATCTGATCCGGCATCACTGCGGCAGGTGTATCCTCCTCAGGTGAATAGGTAAATACACCGAGCCGGTCAAACTCCATCTGATCCACAAACTCCATCAGCTCCTCGTGCTGTTCCTGAGCCTCCCCGGGGAATCCTGTGATCAGAGTCGTCCTAAGACAAATGTCCGGAATCTCTTTTCTGAGTTTCCCGATAATGTCTGTAAGTTCCTGCTTTGATGTCCTTCTGCCCATCCGCTTCAGGATAGTGTCGTTTGCATGCTGAATCGGCAGGTCAAGATAATGACATATCTTCGGCTCCTCCTTCATGACCTGGATCAGTTCATCCGTGATTTCCTCCGGATAGCAGTAAAGGATGCGCACCCAGCGTATCCCTCTGATCCTGCACAGTTCTTTTAACAGCTTGTGAAGAGATTTTTCTCCATACAGGTCTTTTCCATAGAGGGTTGTCTCCTGAGCCACCAGAATCAGTTCCTTTACGCCCTGCTCTGCCAGTTCTTCTGCTTCTTTTATGAGGCGTTCCATGGGAACGCTGCGGAAATTTCCGCGGATTTTAGGAATAATACAGTAAGTGCAGTGCTTGTCGCACCCCTCTGCGATCTTAAGATAGGCAAAATGTCCACCGGTAGTCACCAGCCTCTTTGTCTCCGGCAGTGGAAGCGCGTTGATGTCTTCCAGCACAACCCTGTGATTTCCGGCAAGAGCATCGTCGACTGCATCCAGTATCCGGTCATAGGCAGTTGTTCCCAGTACTTCGTCCACCTCGGGAATTTCATCCAAAATCTCCTGTCTGTACCGCTCGGCAAGACATCCTGTCACAATAAGCGCTTTTACCTGCCCCGTCTTTTTATATTCAGCCATCTCAAGGATATTCTGAATACTTTCTTCCTTGGCGTCATGAATGAAACAGCAGGTATTGATCACAATGATATCCGCCTGTGTCTCATCATCCGTCATTTCATACCCTCTGGATGCTAACAGACCCAGCATCACCTCTGTGTCCACCAGGTTTTTATCACAGCCAAGAGAGATAAACAATATTTTCATATGCTGTAAGTACCTCCGTCTCTGTCTGTCAGAAAAAAGGCAGATACCCCAAGTGCATCTGCCCTTCTTATCTTTTACTCTTCTGTGTCCTCTGTCTCGGCCAGAACCTTTAATTTTCCTTCGTTCAGCTCTTCGATGGCAATAGAAAGCGGTTTCTCTCCTTCTTTGCCCTCAATGAGCGGATAATCGCCGGCGATCAGCTGTCTCGCGCGTTTGGATGTAGCCATCACGATGGAATACCGGCTGTTGACAACCTTGGATTCCCCCTCCTCCACATCTTTGTTGACTACTTTCATCAAATCTGTATAAGATGGATGCAGCATATTTATTCTTCTCCTTTCAATCTCTCCAAATCTTCTTTTATCTCTTTCATAAAATCTTTATTGCGGAAGCTTCTCTGGTGTTCTCCCTGAATGATCTCATGCATTTTCTGCACACACGCCTCCAGCTCATCGTTGACGATCAGATAATCGTAACTGTCCATTCCCTCAGCCTCCTCGCATGCGCGGTCCAGCCTGGACTTAATTACGTCCATGGTCTCTGTCCCTCTGCCAACAAGGCGGTCTCTAAGCTCTGCGGCATTGGGCGGTGTGACAAACAAAAGCAACGTGTCGGGAAAGGCTTTCTTAACCTTCAGCGCCCCCTGGATTTCAATCTCTAGGATCACGTCTTTCCCCTCACTGAGCTTCTTTTCCACATACTCCCGAGGCGTGCCGTAGTAATTTTCCACATACCTAGCATACTCTATCAGCTGGTCTTTAGCAATCATTTTTTCAAATTCATCTTTTGAGATGAAGAAATATTCCCTGCCATGTTCCTCGCCTGCTCTCGGACTGCGCGTTGTCGCCGAGATGGACAGCGCATATGTATCCGGGTATCTGGAAAGCAGTTCTTTCATCAGCGTCCCTTTCCCGGAACCTGAAAAACCGGATACCACAATCAAAATTCCCTTTGTGTTCATAATACTTCTCCCCTGTCTTCCTATTCTATATTCTGTATCTGCTCTCTGATCTTCTCGATCTCTGTCTTCAGACTGATGGCATGATTGGATACTTCGATATCATTGGCTTTGGAAAGAATGGTATTTGCCTCACGGTTCATCTCCTGAGCGATAAAGTCCAGCTTTCGTCCGATCCCCTCTTTTTCCTCCAGAGTATCTCTCATATGCCGGATATGGCTTTTCAGCCTCACCACTTCCTCATCCGTACAGATTTTATCTGCAAACAGTATCACCTCTGCAGCAATGCGGTTCTCCTCGATCTGGGTATCCGCCAGAAGCTCTTTCATCTTTTCCTCCAGCTTTGCCCGGTATTCTGCCACAATCTGCGGGGAGCGCTCCTCTATAAACACAATCTGTTCTTCCAGATTATTCAGTTTTGAAAGAATATCCTTTTTCAGCTTCGCTCCTTCTGTTTTTCTTGTTTCCACAAACTGAACAAAAGCCCCTTCTAGCGCTTTTTTAAGAGCATTTCAGAGTTCTTCTTCATCCTCCCTCTGCTCCGCCACGGTAAACC
>CALWFY010000130.1 GCA_944377775.1 uncultured Mediterraneibacter sp. | reverse complement strand
AGCATTGCTTTTGTGTGCTGTCAAGGGTGGCGTAAGCTGCCATCAAACATCATATCTGCGATTTTCAAGGTTCAATCTGAGCCTATTTCTTAGGCTTCGGTTTTTCATAACTCATTTGACACTACCTAATAAATAAATTATATCACATTCATCGCATCCCTCAAATTCAATTATTAAAATAAAAATCCCGGAAAGCACCATAAACACTGAGTTTAAAGCACTTTTCCGGGAATTGTCAGAAGCGTCTGAACGGAGTCGAACCGTCGCACATGCCTCCGGAGGGCATTGCTCTATCCACTGAGCTACAGACGCATTCCAGCTGTATCTAAGGGGAAATGCCCATTCCCCCTTGAACAGCCTTAATTATCCTAGCACAAATCAACTTAAAAGTAAAGCATTTTGTCACCGGTTTTCCTTCTGCCAGCCCGCCTTTTCACATCATTTGTTTTAAGAAATCTTTTGTAATTTTTCTGAATGTTCGGCTACAACCTTTTTTAACAGAGTAATATCTTCCTGCATTGCCTCTATCAATTCCGCGTTCTTTTCAAATTTCTTAGCGGCCGGAACGTAATTTTCAGCCAGCAGCTGAATATTTCTGTCAGTAACATTTTCCATATGCAATTTAATACATTTCACTTCATCCCTGAGCTGTTCTACATTTCTGTCAGTAACATTTTCTATGTGCAATTTAAGTTTCTTTATTTCATCCTTCAGCGGTTCTGTATCCGCCTTGACATTCCTTATCTCATCTTTCATGGGAGCCATATCAGCCCTGATATTCTTTATTTCTTCTTTCAGCGGTTCTATGTCAGCCCTGATACTCTTTACTTCTTCTTTCAACGGTGCTATATCAGCCCTGATACTCTTTACTTCTTCTTTCAGCGGTTCTATATCAGCCTTGATACCTTTTAGCCCGTCCTTTACCGGTTTTAACTCTGCTTGCAGTTCAGCCTTTAATTTTTTATCCAGCATATCTGAAATAGCTAACAACAGTTCATTATCGCTCATGACATCACCTCTTATGGCATTTCCTTATCATTGTATCCACTACTCTACCATTCTTTTCACCCTGTGTCTATTGCCATTTTATACAATCCTCCCCTCCACACTTTTGTCCGTTTTATTACCCATTTCTCCGTCTTCTTTTCCGACAGAATCCCTTTCTCCAAACTCCCACTGTGCATCCTGCTGCCAATGCTGATACAATCACGAGCATTGCCGCTGTTTTTGTTTTCATCTGTGGTTCATCCCCCGTGGGCACGGTTTTGGGAGGTGTTTCTGCCCTGTCGTTCTCAATCGTCATTTTCACACATGCCTTTCCTCCGATCTTCCCGCTCTGATCGACGGTAAATTCTCTCACGGTATCATCCTTCTTGTATCCGGCTGCTGTTTCTTCTTCCTGAATGCAGTAGTTCCCGGGATACAGATATTTTAAGACAATCCTGCCATTTTCATCTGTAACATAGGATTTTTTCTGTTTCTTACTTTTTTCCCATACTGAAAACCGAACTCCTGAAAGTCCCTTCTCTGTCCCTGTCTCTGTTTTTTGGATGATCACAGTCGTAGGACTGTTCGAAATCTCTATCTGTTCTGTCACAATCTCTGTTTGTTCATCTCTGTATTTCAGTTCAGCGTCATAGATTTCCTCAATCAGGGCATAGCCCGGCGCCTGCTCAGTCTCTCTGATTTCATATTTCCCAAGATACAAAGGGTCTGACCATGCGGTTCCGTCTTCCCCTGTCACCAGTTCCCCTGCCAGACTCCCCTTTTCCATGCGGACGGTTCCCTCAGGGGTCAGGATATCTTCTTTTGCCCGTATTTCAAATTTCACTCCCTCAACACCCTCCCGGGTCTCCCCATCTGTCTTCTTTATGCAGAAACGTCCCATTGCGGGCTCATCCGCGCACGTTACCGTAAAGGGATTATCCCAGTCATGGTTTTCCAGTATCTCAAAAGGAATAAGCTCCGTATTCAGGATATATCCTTCTGGTGCATGAACTTCCTGAAAATAATATGTTCCCGCAGGCAGCCGCTCGGGCAGGATAAAATTGCCGCTCGCATCAGTCTTAAAAGTATCAAACACTGTCTCCTGGGGATAACGCACTGTCATGGAAATAGGGTTCTTTTCTTCATCTAAAAGCATAAACTCTGCACCGGAAAGAGGAATAACTTTCCCTGTGCTGCTGTCTGTTTTTATCAGTCTGACCGGAGAAAACACCCGCTTATTTTCAAGAATATAGAAAAGCGTTCTTCCTTCTTCCGATATGGTGATCTCAAAATCATCTGCCGGGATCAGGCCTTCCGGAGCATTTTTCTCACTTACAATGTAAGTGTCATACACAAGGTTTCCCCTGTTCCCTTCTTTTGTACAGGTGGAGGCATACCCGTTTTCATCTGTTACGATCTCGATCTGCTCCCCTGTAGTCTTTGAGGTCACGGTAAAGATAATCCCATCCAAAGGAGTTTTCTGCTCTTCTTTCTCATCTTCATCCTCCCGAAATTTCACAATCTGAAGATCGCCTCTTAGCACTTCTTCCGGAACTTCCGAAACATGATAAGCAGTATCTGTCTCACCGGAACCGTCCGGGATGATCTTCTCCACTAACAATGTATCATTGAGCAGATATCCTTCCGGAGGTTTTATCTCCTGCAATGTGACGGTCCCAAGAGGAAGCACGCACTCTCCTGCCTCATTTTTGTAAAATTCATCCCCGCTTATTTTCGATTCGTCCGACAGCTTCAGTTCTCCTGTCTCATCTGTGCGGCAGACCCAGCTGCGCTGAGGCTTGACTCTTTCCTGCGCGGGATCAGTGTCATAATATCCCGCATAATATTTTACGGCAAACTCCGCGCCCGCCAAAGATGCACTCCCCTGAGGCTTTGATTCCCCGGTCTCAGCATCCTTCTTATGCAAAAGGAGTTGAACCGGATAATACTGAGGGCGATTCGTACATTCATACTTATACACTGTGTGCTCGTCTATCCGGATCTGCCGGCGGCCCGCCTTTAAAACAAACCCTTTTGGGCTTTCAATCTCCTCAATCTCATAATCTCCGATGGGGATATCGTTTAACTCCCCGCATCCTTCTTCATCAGTCGTAATTGTCCACGCGGGTGTATTTTCACCCGGTCTGTAAATCCCGAACACTGCCCCGGAAAGTGTATAACAGGGATTCCCTTTTGTCCATTCCGGACGGGCGGACAGTTTTTCAATCCGGATGCTTCCCGTCCGGTCTTTTCCGCTTCCGCCCATCACCTGACCTGCTCCACCCGTATTAAAGAGAAAGGCATAATAGGATTCCGGCGGTTCCGGCATGCTTAAAATGTGCTCTGCTTTCTGCCTCAAATCTGCCGCTGCATCACTTCCAAGCCCGGTAAATGCAGATTCGTTTCCTGAATACAGGTAGGATACAATGCAGTGGCTCATACAATATTCATCATCCTGACTATATGAAGAACTGATTCCAATTGCGCCGAATTTTTCTTTGTACTTTTCATACCCGGGACCTCCGTACACATAATACAGTCCCTTCCTCACTTTCCCTCCCTCCAGCGGAGAGACTTTATACCGCCCTGACGAAGGCGTGTCTTTCAGAGGTTCGAGACAGTAGGCGGTTTTTCCGTCCACATCAAAATAATTCGTGCTGTACGTTCCATAAAAAATCTCTCTGCCCACTGTAAGCCCCACTGTTTCTGCGGCAGAGTTCCTCTCCTCCATAACAGCCTCTGCCTGCACCAAACCGGCACATAAAAAGGCTAACAAAAAAACGCTCGCAATAAAGAAAATCATTTTCTTTGACATGTCTCTCATCCCATCACGCCTCCTGTCTGCAGGATCCCCCCGGAACAGAGTATTCCGGTGCTCCTCTTGTACAGGTACACATGATTGCTTAAAACCTCTTCTTCTGCCACCTCCGTTTGGTTGATGTCCCGAACCATCTCATTCAGTTCCCTGACACCGAGTTCCTCGGAACAGGGGACAATCACCACTTCATGAACACTGCTGGGCAGAACGTAATAATCCCTTTCAAGTATCTCCCCGATCATTCCCATAATATGAGGATAGGCGATACATGCCGCCCCATAGCTTCCCAGCCTGTTGGATAGGACATACATCCCGTCTTTTGCGCCGGTATTCCGAAGAAGCAGGTTTTCAGTTTCTCCCGGTCCATCCTGTTCCCCGTGTTCTCTCAATATATTTTTGATTGCAGACTGCATGGTGACAAACTCTGCCGGAAGCAAGTGCTTTACATTTCTGACCGCATCCGCCCAGAGCATGTCCGCCGTTACCTCCCACTGTCTGGCATGGCTGTCGGACACAGCCATTGCCGCCATTCCTTCTTTCGTTGCTTCAAAAAGGACATAAAACACGATGGAAAGGTCCAGGAAACGGCGATGCGGCACTGTGCTTAAAAATTTTCGGTTCTTCGCCGTATTAATCAGCTTGAAAACAATCCGATGCTTCACCCCTTGATAACTCCGGATTTTTTCACAATCCCACGGCTCCTCCCTTTTAATATTATCGTAAAAGCTCACGATTTCATCCGCAATTTGATCTAATGACCTTCCCTGACAATAGTTCTCATAATACTCCTCCAGATAAATGGTTGGAGAGAGATTGATGCCGGGAGTCTCGATCATAACACCTGTACGCTCTTTCCCATTATTTTTCACCGCCGTATACAGGCTGACTGTTACACCTTCTTCCATTCTCTTACTTATCTGTTTTTCTACCGCGCCTGCAAATTCCGTATAATTCATTTTTCTCCTTTCTCAACGCGGTCCATCATAAATTAAATGAAAAGCGGTACGAAATGTACCATGTGAATTAAAAAGTGATCTGAACAATATTATGTGCTCTTGATTATAATTGAGCTTCCGGGGAAAAACAATGAGGCAGATTTTACAAAATATATCCTTTTAATTTCTTGCAGTTTTACCTGTTCATTCTGTCTGTCAGTATTAACATACTGCCCGTCCATACAAAAAAGGATGTACCGCACAAACAGTACATCCTTTTACTTTCACTTTTTCGTTGAAAATGACAGTTTATACTCTGGACAGATATTCACCTGTACGAGTATCAATCTTCAGCACATCACCTGTCTCGCAGAACAGCGGAACCATAACAGTAGCGCCTGTCTCAACTGTTGCAGGCTTTGTAGCTCCCTGAGCTGTATCTCCTTTGAATCCCGGCTCTGTGTCTGTGATTGCCAGTTCCACAAACAGCGGCGGCTCAACAGAAAATACATTGCCTTTGTGAGAACAGATCTTTACTGTCTCGTTCTCTTTCACAAACTTCAGAGCGTCTCCTACCACATCAGAATTAAGTGCGATCTGATCATAAGTCTCCACATCCATGAAGTTGAACAGATCCCCATCCTGATAGAGGTACTGCATATCTTTTCTGTCAATATGCGCATTTTCAAACTTCTCAGTCGGGCGGAATGTTTTCTCAACAACACCGCCGCTGATGATATTCTTTAACTTTGTTCTTACAAAAGCTGCGCCTTTTCCCGGTTTTACATGCTGAAATTCCAAAATCTGATAAATATTTCCGTCAATCTCTACGGTAATACCATTCTTAAAATCTCCTGCTGCGACCATTTGTATTCCTCCTTCAATCGCGCGTCTCACCCGGACGCTTTACTTTCTAAGTTTATACTAATTTTTCCTGTTTTTCAATCTTTTTTTGTAGAAATGCAGGACAATCTTCTCAAGATATCTTTTGAGCACGATCTGAATCTCCTCTTTCGGGTGGATCGGCCTGACAAGAATGTTGGGGATACCCGTCCGTTTTGCACCCCATACATCCGTAAAAAGCTGATCTCCGACAAAAACTGTGTTTGTCCGGTCCGTTCCCATAATCTCCATAGCCTTAATGTAGTTTTTTGTCGAAGGCTTGTGCGCATTATAAATATAGTCTGTCCCAATATCCCTGTTAAACATCTTCACCCTGGCTTCCTGATTATTCGAGATCAGACAGGATGAAAAGCCAATATCCGAAAGCCTTGCAAACAATTTTTTCGCCCGCTCATCCGCAGGCGCCCCGTGAGGCACAAGTGTGTTGTCGATATCAAAGATCACGCCCCGATATCCCTGCTCATACAGTTTTTCAAAAGGAATGACATATGTGGAAGCCACATAGTCATCCGGAAAAAATTTTTCAAACATTATCTTTCATCCAACTCCGTCAGCTTTGTGATCAGTTCCTCTGAGATTTGAAGGATCGTCTTTCCGTCTGTCTGAATGACTACATCTGCCGCAGCTTCGTATTTTTCCCGACGTTTTTCCATCATATCTGCTATAAATTCAACATTATTGTTTCCCTTAAGAAGCGGCCTGTCATTACTGTCCTTAACCCGGTCATAGATAGTCTGAGGACTGGCCGTAAGAAGAACGACGCGACCATTCTTCTTCATCTCTTTTACATTTTCCTCCCGAAGCGCAGCGCCTCCGCCGCAGGATATGATACAGTTCTTTCCAGTCTGCAGTTCCCTTAAAAGGCTTGTCTCAAGATTTCTGAAATACTCCTCGCCGTATGTGGCAAAAATGTCCGGGATACCCATTTCCTCCCGATCGGCAATCTCCTGGTCCATCTCCACCAGTTTCATATCGAACATCATACTCAGGTAATCTGAGATTGTTGTCTTCCCGGCTCCCATGAATCCTATGAGCACAATATTATAAGAGAAGAGCTTTCTTGCCTGGATGCGTTTACTATTTCTTAATATCCGCTTAAATACATCCTGAATCTCTTCCTGATATTTGTTGTCTTTCAGCTTTTCATCAAGCCTTCTCTGCTGCTTCGCCTCCTGGGCAGGCTGCAGGATCGGCATTCCATAAGTTTCTTTATAAGCCATGATCTTCTCAATGATGGCATTTCTCTCCACGAGCGCATCAATAATTTTGTCATCACATAATGCAAGCTGCTCGCGGTACATTTCCAGATCGTTCATCGTCACCCTCCGCTTCTCTCTTCTTCCATGCTTAACGATCATAGTATACCAACTTTTCAGAGAGATTGTAAAGAGCGGATATAATTCTGTCACAATGACTTTTCTATCGCCTTCTCCACGTTCTCCTTAAAGTCCTGCCACGCCTTTTCATCTTCCACAAAATATTTCGGACAGATTTTACCCGTCACATCATAGTGACGTATCACATCATCCGCTGACAGGTCAAATTTCACGCACAGCCATGCCGTAAGCTGAACAAGAGAGCTGTATGTATCCTCTGTAAATTTTCCTGTCTCATCCGGATGGCACACTTCAATGGATACAGTATCTTCATTTCGCTCATTAGAAGCATATGCTACTTCCCAGGTGGGAACACACTGTATGATTTCTCCCTCCAGCCCCACGACAAAGTTACTGCTTGCCTCTGTCTCCTGAGAATACTGAAGCCCGTTAAAGTAATCCCGGTTCTCCTGGGCCGTGCTCCCCGGATTTGCCGTATAATGGATAACAATACCGTTGATTCCGCTGCTTTCGATTCCCGGACGGGAATAAGGATTGATATCAAGGAGCTGTACGTCAATATCCGGCTGAGAAGCATCTACATCCACTGAATATTCTCCTCCGGATATGCAGGAACGTACTCCCAGTATTACGCTCAGCAGAAGAAAGGCAGCGATTCCTGCTGACGCATATTGTTTCCTGTAATCTGCCCTGCGTCTCTTTCCCCTTGTTTCCCTTTTGTTTTTTCCTCTTCCGTTCCTTTTATATCCGCTCATCTGTATGTCCTGTCATCGTCCTTTTCCGAAGCCTTTCATCTTCACATTCTGTCTCTGAAAGCAGCTTCCGCTAATTTATGAGCATACCATGAAACAATTTCTGTTTGGTGAACAAAATCTTATGAATTTATAAAATTATCACTGAAATATTCCCTGCAGCACCAGCCGCAGGGAATAAACCACCTTTTACAGCATCATCCAGTTAGCCCGAAAAGGACGCATCAAGTTCCAGTACCATGCCCCGGAAAGCCCATACTCTTTTACCAGATTCCATTTTGCGTCAATACTCCTTACGTCCTCGAACCAGACCACATGCTCCATCCCGTTCTGCCGGTAGGTAAACCAGGGACTCTGAGCAATGGGCGCATACTCGATCACCGCCCCGTACTCTGCCGCGATCTCCACGGCTTCCACATTTCCGATGGTGCGTGCCCGGGTCACGCCCCGCTCATAGGGAAGCGGCCAGTCATAGCCATAATTCGGTATTCCGAGGATCAGTTTCTCTGCCTGAATTTTTGTCACAGCATATTCCACCACTTCTCTGACTTTATCAAGAGGCGCTACCGCCATGGGAGGGCCATAGGTATATCCCCATTCATAAGTCATGAGAAACACGGAGTCCGCATTTTCCCCGAGAAGTGTGTAATCCACCCCCTCTACGAGAAGCCCTTTCTGGTCGTCTGACACCTTGGGCGCCACTGCCACCGAAACGCGGTATCCGTTTTCATTCATCGTCTGCCGGACCTTTCCCACAAATTCTGCATACTGCGTCCGATTTTCCGGCAGTATATACTCAAAATCAATATCTACTCCCGCATATCCCCTGTCCCTTGCTGTCTCCAATATCTGACCGATCAGTTTTTCCTGCAGCTCTATGTTTTCCACCAACGCCTTTATAAGCTGATTGTTAAAGGCTCCGCCGGAAAAAGGCGTCAACACCATCAGAGGCTCTGCGCCCTGATTCCACGCAGTCTCGATCATCCACAAGTCGTCCTGGGGCGGCGGGACAAGATTCCCTTCAAAGGTAAATCCGTAGGAAAATACAAGCAGTTCTTTCACAGCCGGAAATGTCTGCCCGAGAATCTCCGGCTCAATAAAGGGATAGGCATATCCGCCGGCTGTCTTTCCTTCAGAGAGGCTCCCCTCCTCCCCCGGCATAAGGAGCAAAAGCGACTGTCCCGGCACAAGAATATTTTTGTCAGAAAGCTGGTTATCATAGACGATCTTCCATACAGGCACGCCGGTCTGCTGCGAAATCCCCTCCAGCGTATCGCCATTTTTTACTACATAAATCAATAAAGTCACCCCCGTGCAGAAACATATGCTCCTGCACGGGGGATTATGACATCCGGATTTTGGCTTATTGCCTGAAATTTTCCCGGTTCCCGGAAATTATCACACACCCAAAACCCCTGGAGGCGTATACATGCTCGAACATGTCCCGGCTGTACACGCGCAGCCCCGAAAGCGGATCCGCAATGGTAACAGTTTTCTCATCATAGCCGATCAGTACGGCTCCGTGGTCGTTCCTGCTCCATCCCATCCATCTTCCGTCCTCTGTATACCAGCCCCTGACTTCCTCTCTCTCCTGCATCCCGATCGTGACCCAGACCAGCACCGGCATTCCCTCTGATACAAGACGGTACAAATCCTCAGGCACAGTCCCGGTCAGGTCCTTTGCCCTGTAACTGCTGCCTACATCTTCCAGGTACGCATCTGCCGCTGTCACAATCGCACCTGTCCCGCATATGTACCCTTCGGACGTGGGATCACCCACAAAATACATCCCCATGTCAGGGCCATATATCCTGCCGTCCGCCCCTTCATAAAACTTTGCAGGAACAGTCGGCAGATATTCTAAAGCCATGTTCATCTTATCTATACTGTACCCATAATAATTCAGCATCATGGTCAGAGCTGTGATCTCACAGCCGGTAGGAAGTTCCGGCATCTGCCGGACAATCTCAAACCCTTCAAGCAAGGCCTGTTCCGGGATTTCTTTTATTTCCTGTATCTCCGCCATCTCCTGCGCAGATGCATAGCCGGGCGTCCCGTGCTGTTCATAAAAAAGCGGCTGGAAGAAACTCCCTGCAAAATACACGGCTGCCGAGAGCATAAGACAGAGAAACGCTGTTTCGTTGCAATGCACCCGCTTCTCTCCCTTTTCTTTGTCACAGCTATCCTATGAAATAATACATGCTGTTTATTCCTGTCAGACATACAGGCGCTTCCGGTTAAATACAAAGACAGACGCCAAAAGCAGCACAATAACTGCTCCTGCGAACACTGCGTACATTCCTCCCGTGGACACATCCCCCGTCACGATGCCTACACTGTCCAGATATCCAAACGGAGTGATCTTTGACATCCACTCTGTCTGTTCTCCTCCTGCGCCCGACATCATTTGAATAAAAAGAAAGGCAATCGGAATCCCCACTGACAGCCTGCTGCCCAGTGTACTTCCACAAAAAGCCACGGACAGAAAATAGGAAAGCATGGCAACCGCTGTACACAGACAGAATGTAACACCCACCAGATTTGCATATGCCGCCATGTCAAATTCACCGTACAGACTCAGCATCCCACTTCCGCATCCCAGTATGCCCAAAAAGATCACGGCCATGGAAAAAATCAGATAAACTCCTCCTGTCAGTACCAAAGTGCTCCGTTTCACCGGGGCGGACAAGGTACATACGATGGAAGTATCCTCCACCTGCCTTGCGATCAGGGCCCTTGCCTGAATCACATAGAATACCATGGTAAACGCCATGACAAGCACGCTGAAAAATGTGGACGCCGTATAATTAAGCGGAGAAGTCATTGCCTCAATCTCAATAGAAAACACTCCCATAAAACCTTCCAGGGCTGTAAAAAGTCCCTGCACTTTCTCCATATCATCCGGCTCAATCAGACTGATGATGACGGACAAGTACATACAGAGAAGCGCCAGAAATATAACCGTCAGTTTCCAATTTCGTCTAAACATGTTTTTAAAGATCGTTCTGCTCATTTTCTTTCCCCTCTGTCCCATAAAAATGCAAAAATATTTCTTCCAAAGTCTGTGTTTTTACATCAAAATCCAAAACAGACACAGTGCCCAGCTTTTTAAAGAAATCTCCGGTCTCCTCCTTTGTCACATAAACTACGCAGGAGTCGTCTGTCCCCTCTGCGGTCATGTATCCAAAAGCTTTTACTTTCTCTATTTCCGGGGTCCGAACAATGTATCCTTTTCGTCTGCCGCAAATCAGCCTCTGCACGCCGGAGTGCATCAGGATTTTCCCGTTCCGGATAATTACCACATCATCGCAGGTACGCTCCACTTCCTCAAACATATGGCTGGACATAAGGATCGTTTTTCCACGTTTTTTCTCCTCTAAAATAAGACTGATAAACTCATTCTGCATCAATGGATCCAGTCCGCTGGTTGGTTCATCTAAGATCAAAACTTCCGGGTCATGCATAAACGCCGAGATGATTCCCACCTTCTGTTTCATACCTTTTGAAAACCGACTGATGCTCCCCTTTATATCCAGTTCAAATCTTTCGATCAGTTCATTCATCCGGGCAGTATCTTTTATTTCCCGCAGTTCACACTGATATTTTAAATACTCTCTGCAGCTCATTCCCCCGGGAAAAGCAATCTCCCCGGGAATGTAACCCAGCCGTTTTTTAATCTCTGCGGATTCCGTATAACAGTCTCTGCCCCCGATGGAGCAGACCCCTGAATCCGGCTTCATAAATCCCATGAGAGCGCGGATAGTCGTTGTCTTGCCTGCGCCATTAGGCCCCAGATATCCGGTTACTTTCCCCTTTGGCACAGTAAAGCTGATGTCCGTTATCCCCTTGCCGCTTTGATACTTTAATGTGATGTGTTCCAGCGATATCATAAATTTGTCCCTTATTTCCCTTCCTGACGTTTTCATTCAATATAGCACAAAATGTCAGAAAAGCACACTGATCCTTTATGAAAAGTTTCAATGTGCTTTCTATTATTTATATTCTCATAACGATTGACATTTCAAACTGCCTCACACGATCAGCATGGCATCTCCAAAGCTGAAGAAACGGTACTTCTCTCTGACTGCCTCCTCATACGCCGCCAGCACATGTTCTCTGCCGGCCAGCGCGGACACAAGCATGACGAGAGTTGATTCCGGAAGATGGAAATTTGTAATCAGGGCATCCAGTATTTTAAACTGATATCCCGGATAGATGAAAATATCCGTCCACCCGCTGCACGCTTTTAGCCTACCGTTTTCATCTGCAGCAGATTCAATGGTTCTGCAGCTTGTCGTTCCCACACAGATGACCCGTCCGCCATTTTCTTTTGTGAGGTTGATCTTCCGGGCGGCCTCTTCACTGATCATATAAAACTCCGAATGCATATGGTGGTTCTTCACATCATCCACCTTGACCGGACGGAAGGTTCCAAGCCCTACATGCAGGGTAACCCGGGCGATATCTATGCCCTTTTGTCCGATCTCTTTTAAAAGTTCCGGTGTAAAGTGAAGTCCGGCAGTTGGCGCTGCCGCAGACCCTGAATGTTCTGCATACACCGTATTATACCGGTCCTTATCTTTCAGCTGGTGGGTGATATAAGGGGGCAGAGGCATCTGACCCAACCGGTCTAATATCTCCTCAAAGATTCCCTCGTATTCAAAATGAATGAGCCGGTTGCCTTCTTCTACAACGTCCACGACTTCCCCCACAAGGAGTCCGTCCCCAAAACTGATCCTTGTCCCGGGTTTTGCCTTGCGCCCCGGTTTCACCAGGGTTTCCCACACATCATCCGCACCGCGTTTCAGCAGGAGCACTTCAATCTTAGCCCCTGTCTCCTCCTTTGCCCCAATGAGACGGGCCGGGATGACCTTCGTGTCATTGATGACCAGACAGTCTCCGGGATTTAAATAATCCACAATCTCGCGAAAAATATGGTGTTCTGTTTTTCCGGCCTTTTTGTCCAGGACAAGGAGCCGGGAGGAGGAACGGTCCTCAAGCGGGTCCTGAGCAATCAGTTCCTCCGGAAGATCATAATAAAAATCACTTGTTTTCACTGAAATTATCCTTTCTGTTACTGCCTCAATTCAATTCCAAGCTCTTCAAGTCCGCTTAAAATCTTCTTCATAGCAGAGGATACGTCCGCCTCCTCAAGAGTCCGGTCTTTTGCACGGAACACAATGGAATAAGCCACGGACTTGAATCCGGCTTTAATCTGTGCACCCTCGTACAGGTCGAACAGCTTGAAGCTCTCCTGATGGGCTCCTCCCCTCTTCTCGATCACTTCTTCGATCTGGCCTGCAAGAACTTCTTTTGGAACAACCATACTGATATCTCTTGTGACAGACGGATATTTTGCGATGCCTGTATACTTTCTGTCAAATGTAGCATAAGGCAGGATCGCCGGTATGTCGATCACGGCAATGTAAGCGCGCTCTCCGATACCGTATGTGTCAGCCACTTCCGGGTGCACCTCACCCAGGTATCCCACGATCTTGCCGTCATAGATAATGTTGGCCTGACGTCCCGGATGGAGATATGTCTTACCTGCATTGGGGTCGTATTTCTCCCGCTGTTTCATGCCGATCTTCTCAAAGAACTCTTCCACCACGCCTTTCATGGTAAAGAAATCGCCGTCTCCATACATACCGAGCGTAAACTGCATCCGCTCTTCCGGCAGTTCTGTCAGCGGAAGCGCTTTCGGCAGATAAATGTTGCCCAGTTCATACAGGCGTACATTTTTATTTCTGCGGTTATAGTTCGTAGCCAAAGAAGTGAGCATGCCGTCCAGGGAAGTAGTGCGCATAATGCTGTAATCCTCTCCCAGAGGGTTCATGATCTCCACCACCTGACGAAGCGGTGAATCCTCCGGAATCAGAAGTTTGTCAAACACTTTCGGGCTTTCGAAAGAATAGGTCATTCCCTGGCTGAATCCGCAGAATTCAGCGATATCTCTGGCCACCTGCTCCACACGCAGTTTAAAGGAGAGTTTTCCTGTCGTGGACTCTCCTGCAGGAAGAGTGGTCGGAATATTGTCATACACGTAGAATCTCGCCACTTCTTCCGCAAGGTCAGCAAGACGGAACAGATCTTGCCGGAACGTGGGGGCAATCACTTCTTTTGTATCCGGATCATATTCCAGATCGATCATCTTGAAGTAGCCAAGCATTTCCTCCTCAGAGAGATTTGTTCCAAGCATGGCATTTATCTTCTCCGCGTCAAAAGGAACTCTCACCGGCTCTTTCTTCTTTCCATAGACGTCCACCATGCCGCCTACCACTTCTCCTGCACCCATCTCTTCCACAAGCTGGCAGGCACGGTCAATGGCTGCCTGGGCGTTGTTCGGATCAAGCCCTTTTTCGAATTTGGCGGAGGCGTCAGTTCTCAGTCCCACACGCTTGCTAGATTTACGGATATTTACCCCGTCAAAGCAGGCTGCCTCAAAGAGCATGGTCTTAACATTATCCGTGATCATGGAGTTCTCTCCACCCATGATTCCGGCAATTCCGATGGCTTTCTCTCCGTCGCAGATCATAAGCACATCTTCGTCCATGGTGCGCTCCTGTCCGTCAAGGGTAGTGAATTTTTCTCCGTTTTCCGCTGTCTTGACAACAATATGCCTGTCAGCAATGGTGTCCAGATCATAGGCATGCATGGGCTGGCCATACTCTTCCATCACATAGTTTGTGATATCCACCAGATTATTGATGGGACGGATGCCCACGGATGCAAGCCTTCTCTGCATCCACTCGGGTGAAGGCCCGATTTTAATATTTTTCACAACCCTTGCACAGTAGCGGGGGCACAAATCTGTATTCTCCACAGTCACTTTCACATAATCGTTGACGTCTTCGTCATTTCCTGTGGGAGTCACTGCCGGCGGCTTAAACCCTTTGCGGAATGTTGCCGCAGCCTCTCTTGCAATACCGATCACACTGAAGCAGTCCACACGGTTGGATGTAATCTCATACTCAAAGACCACATCATTTAATCCAAGAGCTTCAATGGCGCTTTTCCCCACTTCTGCATCCTCCGGGAAAATGTAGATGCCGTACTCCGGAGCCTCCGGATACATTTCCTTGGTGGAACCCAGCTCCTCGATGGAGCACATCATACCGCAGCTTTCCACGCCGCGCAGCTTCCCTTTCTTAATCTTGATGCCGCCCTCAACTTTCTGACCCGGCTCATGTCCGCCTGCCACGCGTCCTCCGTCCAGAACAACCGGCACTTTATCGCCCTCTTTGACATTGGGAGCGCCTGTAACGATCTGGATAGTTTCCGTACCGATATTTACCTGGCAGATGATCAGCTTATCTGCGTCCGGATGTTTCTCAATCTTGTCAATCTGACCGATCACGATCTTCTCAAGATCACGGTCCGTCTCCTCATAACCTTCTACCTTTGTACCGGACAGGGTCATGGCGTCTGTGTACTCCTGCGCAGTCATGTCAAGATCCGAAACATATGCTTTTATCCATGATAATGAAGTGTTCATTTCTTAATCCTCCTAGAACTGTTTTAAAAACCGGATGTCATTCTCATACAAAAGTCTCATGTCGTCAATCTCATATTTCAGAAGTGCGATACGCTCCAGACCTACGCCAAATGCAAATCCGTTATACTCCTCCGGGTCAATGCCGCACATCTCCAGCACATGTGGATGTACCATGCCGCACCCTAAAATCTCGATCCAGCCGGAACCTTTACAGAAACGGCATCCTTTTCCCCCGCATTTAAAGCAGCTTACGTCCACTTCCGCACTTGGCTCTGTAAACGGGAAATGATGAGGCCGGAACTTTGTCTTTGTCTCCGGTCCGAACAACTCTTTTGCAAATACTTCCAACGTTCCTTTCAAGTCTGCAAAAGAAATGTTTTTGTCAATGACAAGTCCCTCGATCTGATGGAAGGACGGTGAATGTGTGGCATCCACTTCATCAGAACGGAATACCCGTCCGGGCGCGATCATACGGATCGGCAGTTTTCCCTGCTCCATCACACGCGCTTGTACCGGTGAAGTCTGTGTTCTGAGCACGATGTCCTTATTGATGTAGAATGTATCCTGTTCGTCTTTTGCCGGGTGGTCTGCCGGGATGTTCAGCTTCTCGAAGTTGTATTCATCATACTCCACTTCGGGCCCTTCCACGACTTCATACCCCATGCCAACGAAAATCCGCTCCACTTCTTCCAGCGCAATGGTGTTCGGATGTCTGTGGCCTATGACATTCTTCTTTGACGGAAGGGTGACATCGATCACCTCTTCTTTCATCTTCTGTTCACGGATGACGCGCTCCATCTTTGTCTTTGACTCTTCCAGAAGTTCTTCGATAGCAGCCCTTGTATCATTGACCATCTGCCCCACCTTCGGTCTGTCCTCCGGGGCCACGTCTTTCATCCCTTTCAGGACCGCAGTCAGCTCTCCTTTCTTACCCAGGAATCTGACGCGCACGTCATTTAATTTTTCCGGGGCATCTGCCGCCTGTATGAGCGCGACAGCCTCTGCTTTGATCTGTTCCAGCTTTTCCTTCATTTCACATACTCCTTTCTGTTCGCATATATCCCATATACACAGAAAAACCCCGTCCCTGAAAAGGGACGAGGTCATAAAACTCGCGGTACCACCCTGTTTCCCACAGCTATGCCGCAGGCACTCAAGTCTGTGTAACGTACAGTCTACGGCGCTTTCTACTGTCTGCCCCTCTCGGGCTGTTCAAAAGCGCAGCTAACGTGGGAAATTCGATTGCCATCTGAACTAAAGAAAACTTTCAGCCGGTGATTTTCTCTCTCTGATAGAAAATGGGTCTCTACTTTACACGATCATTGCCTTTTTCAAAATTACTTTTCCATTTTATCATATGTTTTCTTTTTGTCAAGTCCGCCCAAACCGCTTTGCAGAAAACCTCTTTCAGAAAGTATCAGAACGGCAGATATCGCGAAATGTGTCATAAAACCACCTATCCGCACGATCTCTGTCACTTTTTTATCAAAGGTTCGATTCCAAAATGCAAAATATAAAGAAAAAGAATCACTCTCTTCCGTCTTGTTTATCTATTTCAGACGAACTGCGAACGTAAAACCCGCATTTTTTAACATATTTGTCAAAAATCCCACAATATCACTTTGTTAAACAATAAATTTTTGTTGACTTTTTACATATCGTGTAGATATGATGTTAACAAAGAAAACAAGCAAAGCATAGAAAGGAGTGTTTGATCATGAAAATAGAACTTCAAAACAAATATCAGTTATACATAGGCGGACAATGGAAAGACGCCTCTGACAAAGCCACTTTCAAGACATTCTCTCCCGCGGACGGAAGCCTCCTTGCCGAATGTGCTGAGGCAACGCGCGAGGATGTGGATGAAGCCGTACAGGCTGCATGGAAAGCATTTGCATCATGGAAGAATACCACAGTCAACGAGCGCGCCGCAGTCTTAAATAAAATAGCAGACATCATCGACGAAAATACCGAGTTTCTTGCAACCGTGGAATCCATGGACAACGGAAAACCAATCCGTGAGACAATGGCCGTCGACATCCCCCTCTCAGCGCAGCATTTCCGCTATTTCGCAGGATGCATCATGGCGGAGGAAGGCAGCGCCAACATACTTGGAAAGGATACGCTCAGCCTGATCCTCAGAGAGCCCATCGGCGTAGTCGGGCAGATCGTGCCATGGAATTTCCCGTTTCTCATGGCGGCGTGGAAACTGGCTCCTGTTCTGGCAAGCGGATGCTGTACCGTACTTAAAACATCCAGCACAACACCTTTAAGCGTTCTTGAGTTTGCAAAGCTCATCCAAGATGTGATCCCCGCGGGTGTTTTCAACGTTATCACCGGCTCAGGCTCCAAATCCGGACAGTATATGCTGGAGCACAATGGCTTCCGCAAGCTGGCGTTCACCGGTTCAACGGAAGTCGGCCGCAGCGTCGGTCTTGCCGCCGCTGAGAAGCTAATTCCGGCCACCCTTGAGCTTGGCGGAAAATCAGCAAACATTTTCTTTAACGACTGTGACTGGGAGATGGCTATGGACGGCCTGCAGATGGGCATCCTCTTTAATCAGGGGCAGGTGTGCTGCGCAGGCTCCCGCGTATTCGTCCATGAGGATATCTACGACAAATTTGTAGAAGATGCGGTAAAGCGCTTTGAGCAGATAAAAGTGGGGCTTCCCCTCGATCCAGAGACACAGATGGGCTCGCAGATCAGCAAAGGGCAGATGCAGAAGATCCTTAAATATGTAGAAATTGGAAAAGAGGAAGGCGCAAAAGTGCTCTGCGGCGGATATCAGATCACAGAAGACGGTCTTGAAAACGGATGCTTTATCCGCCCCACCCTTTTAGGCGATGTGACGAATGATATGCGGGTCGCTCAGGAGGAAATCTTCGGGCCGGTGGCATGCATCCTGAAATTTAAGACAGAAGAAGAAGTCATAGCCATGGCCAATGACAGCGAATATGGTCTAGGTGGCGCAGTATGGACAAGGGATATCAATCGGGCACTCCGGGTTTCCATGGCAATCGAAACAGGCCGTATGTGGGTAAATACATACAACTCGATCCCCGAGGGAGCTCCGTTCGGAGGCTACAAGACTTCTGGCATCGGACGCGAGACACACAAGGTTATCCTTGAACACTACACACAGATGAAGAACATCCTGATCAATCTTGGCGAAGTTCCCACCGGATTCTATCCCGTAAAATAAGCCTTCTGATAAAATTTAAAACATCCCCATCCAAACGCCTGGCAAAAGATCAGCCCCGGCACTTGGATGGGGAGTTTTTTCTGCGCATATCTTTTCGGATTTCTGAAGCTCAATCGCCATCCGACAGCTCCTTACTGCGCCAGCCCGTCGTCCGATACCCTTTCAGAAGCGCGTTCAGTTCTCCACCGAGAAGAATGATATACATGCATCCATAAAGCCACAGCATGATCAGGATAATCGTTGTCAGGCTCCCGTACATGCTGGAAAATCCGGTAAACACCTCCAGATAAACAGAGAAGAAAAAGGAAATCAGCAGCCACCCGCTTGCTGTGAACACTGCCCCGGGAAACTGGCTGCGCATTGTGGTCTTCACACCCTGCCCCCGGTTTGGGAGAAATTTATATACAAGGTCCCAAAACAGCGTGAGTACGACCAGAGTCACAACCGTGCGGATACGCATGATAAAATCAACTACCCTGCTCAAAAACGGCACATGCTCATACACCATCACACTGATACTGTTTCCGAATACCGAAATGATCAAGGAAAGCATGATCGCCAGCAGGAAAAGCACGGTATACAGAGATGCCCTTATTCGCAGATAAAAATAGTTTCTTGTCTCTGTGTTCGAATAAATACAGTTCAGTCCTGAAGTAACCGACAGAACTCCTTTTCCCGCTGACCAGAGAGCCACGATGATCGTAATGGGAATAACGCCGTCCGACATCTGATACACCTGAATCACGATTGCCCGGATCATGGAAGCCACAGAATCCGGAAATATCTGGAGTGCCCCATTGAGCACATCATTCATGGTCAGTGAAGTATACTGTACCATTGTGAGCAAAAGAAGAAAAATAGGAATCAATGACAGCACAAAAAAATAAGCCGCCTGAGCCGCATAGGCGCCCGTGTGATGAGAATTTATCGTTCTTATAATTCTGATCGCATGTTCCCTGATTCTTTTTCTCTTTTCCATGATAAAACTCTCTAATTTTTTAATCGGAAAAAGCGGCCGTGTAAGACGACCGCCTTTATCTTTCGTAATCACCCAAAATGCCGGTCCCGTATTTTGAGTCCTAGCCGCAGCCAGGTGGGCAACCGCATCTGCTTTTCTGTCGTCCACTGCTTGATGGTGGCCTGACATATTACAGAAATATAGGAATCCCGTTCAAACAAATGTAGGTTCAAAATTACAGGGTTGTCGCACATCTCAGGTTGACTTCCTTATTTGTTCTATAGTTATTATACTCCAGATACGCGTTTTTTACAACTGATTCTTTTTTCCAGCATCCGGGCAGGTTTCCGTACTTTGATTTTTTTCAATTTCATTTTTCCACTTTTTTGTCTCATCTTCATCTTTGCTGTTTACATATACCGGCCCTCCATCGGTAGATATCTTAAGAATAGGGGTATACTCTGTATACAGGTACAGCCAGCATTTTCCTGTCTCTTTTCCTTTAAACTTACCCACCAGCATATCCGCAGTATCTCCGCCGTTTATCTTTCTGTAATCATCTTCCGGAAGTCGGTTTAACAGCTCAATGTCCCTGATTTCATCATAGCAGATTGTCATATCCGAATAGCCAGAAGTAATCTCTATCCTTTCCTGTCCCACCGCCATTTCGACAGGCGTAAGCTCAAATTTCATCAGCAGGACAACAGCTAAAACCAGACATGCCGCTGTTACGATAATCCCGCCGGCAAGACATATCTTCCCCACAGGCTTTGCCATGTTTGTCGTGTAATTCCATGGACAGACCCAGTCCTGGACAATCAGCCGCTTATCATGGGGATTGCTGTACCATCCGTTTTTCCAGTACACATCGTCATCAATATACAGAGGATTCTCATTGCAGGCAAGTATCTGTTCTTTCTTATACCGCACATAAAATATTCCCGCAATAAGAAACACAGCAGGAGCGCTTTCCAGAATAATATAGACCACATAGACCCATGCCGGAATCCATGTACCCGCATCCATATACCCTGCCACAAAAAGGTATGCAATGGCATTCATCAGACTGCATCCCACAAGGGACCATGACCAAGCGTTTTTCTGCATCCGGTTCACTTCCAGGTTCAGTTCTGAATTCTCACTGTACACTTTGTTTCTCATTCTTAAGATCACCGCATGCAGAATACCGAAAGTCAGACTGACAGCCAGAGCGCATAACAGGAAAACCCATCCGTCGTCAGACACTGCAAGATACGTTCTCACTCCCGGCAGTATACACGGCATCAGGATAAGCGCGCAGAACAGCCCGTGCCACCAGGATGAAACCCCCATCTTCCCGGACTGAGTACTTGTCCTTGTATCCACTGCCGCCAGGATATGACTTCCGCTGCTTCCTGTCCAGCCTCTCTCAACTTTCAGATCATACAGTTTCCTGTGGGTCCGATACACCAGCGCCACCGCTCCTGCTGCCATCTCCACGATCCACAGAGACCACACAAGTATGAAGACAGATATATACCAGAAATTGAGCAGACAGATCAGTGAGCCTACCAGCACGTTCCACAGATAAAAACGCTTCGTCCGCTTCCTGTACTTTTCCATAAACGCGGTCACTTCTTCACTTTCCGCCGCGCTCTCAGGCATGTGCACACCCATGAGCATCCCCTCAGAATACTTGCGGTTCCCTCCGTATACCGCATAAATGATTCCAAGCGTAAACATGTCCACTGCAAGAAATATCCAGAACATCATCATAAGTCATTCCTCCCGGGTCCTTATCTGCCGCTGCGCGCATCACCACTCAAACGCAGCATCACACAGCCTGATAAACTCTTCTTTCTGAAATCCTTTGATCTTTGCCTCCGCGCTTAAAAGCTTCAGTTCTCCCTCCAGCTTCTCGCAGAACGCCCTGTCCTCACAGGACGCGCCGCGGTCCGGCAGACGCACGACAGCTCCTCTCCTTCGGTCTGTCTCAATAAAGCCTTCCGCCTTAAGAGCCTGATACGCCTTACTTACAGTCATTGTATTTACCCCCAGGTCAGACGCCAGCTGCCGTACTGTTGGAAGCGTCTCTCCATTAGCAAACTCACCTCTGCCGATTCCTTTGACAATTTCATTGCGAAGCTGCACATAGATAGGAAGCTCCCCAAGAACATCAATCTTGATTATCATAAAATCCCTCCAAAAACATAAATGGTACCCACATTTTTGGCTTCTATTTGTATTATATACAATAATATAAATAATACAATAGTTTTTTACTATTTGCGATTGGCGACACAGCAACTTGCGATTGGGGACGTAGTACAATCTAATTTTACTACGTCCCCAATCGCAATTACTCCTTCCGTCTCAGGATATCATACACCT
>CALWFY010000129.1 GCA_944377775.1 uncultured Mediterraneibacter sp. | reverse complement strand
GCTACTGAAACCGCAAGGATGTCAGTTTTCCGTGCGGCAGAGGGAATGTAAAAGAACTGACTATGATAGTAGAAGTACATGGGATAGGTTTTTGGACGCGGGTTCGATTCCCGCCAGGTCCATTTTTCGGGGAACGGCGGTTTTTCACCAGTTCCCCTTTTTATTTTCTGCCTTTTGAATCACGCATTCACACAGCCTCTCGTTGAACAATATTTTCATGCACTGTTCATTGAAATGTTATGCACACCCACAGCCTGCATATGCTGTGCACGATGCCGGTCTTCCACCACTTCTTTCGAATAGTGGATCAGACCATTGTTATCATAAGGATCATTAAAATAGTACCCTTCTTCATCATATCCAACCAGGAGCATGCAGTGTTCATTGGATATCCAGGTAAACACTTCTCCTGTATCAAAGAGTTTCCACTGCGGGCCTACAGCCGGCTCCCGCATATTAATACACGCCCAGTAGACCACCGGCATTCCCCTGTCAATATAGCGCTTGATAAGTTCAGAAGTGTCTGTCCCCGTCTCATCTGTGACAGTATAAGAATCCCCCAGGATTTTCTTTAAAGCTTTCGCGATCACCGGGGCATAACACCCAAAAGAATCTTCATCATAAGGGCTGCCGCAGAAACAGTTCCACGGGTCAGGCCCATAAGTTTCACCGTCTCTTAGCTCAAATTCTCTTTTTTCCAGATAGTTCTCAATAAATTCGTCCACCGTAATGTCAAATCCCAGAAACTTCAGGAGCATCACTGTTGACACGCTCTCACATCCGGTAGGATAAGCGCCGCTCTGATCAATGTACGGCGCCTGTATACACACTCTCTTTTCTGCCTCTGTCAAAACACTATCTGCCTGTCTGTCAGCCATCCGCTCTGCCCTGCTTTCTGGAAAGGAACATTTTCATGCCCATGAGCACTCCCAAAAGCACGATCACACTGACCCCAAGCACGATCCACCACACATGGACAAATCCGGCAAAAATATATCCTGCAAAACTGATCACTGCAACAATCGCCGCATACTGCATCTGGGTGGACACATGATTAATATGGTTACTCTGCGCTCCTGCAGAAGACATAACCGTGGTGTCTGAAATAGGTGAAATATGATCTCCGCACACAGCGCCCGCAAGAACAGCAGACACAGAGATGATCATCATCTGCATATTGGCTCCACCCGGGAACATGGCTGTCGCAATAGGCACTAAAATAGCAAAGGTTCCCCATGATGTTCCTGTGGAAAATGACAGGAACACTGCTGCTGCAAACAGGACTGCAGGGATAAAGATGCTGGCGGATGCATTGTCACCAACCACATGACCGACGAAATCCGCAAGTCCCAAAGCGTCTCCCATACCTTTCAGCGACCACGCGAAAATGAGGATTGTAATCGCCGGAATCATAAGCTTAAACCCATCCACAAGACTGTCCATAAAACCCTTAAATGTAATAACCTTTCTCGGAAGGTAGAACACAAACATAAAAAACACTGTGATCAGGGTAGCGAATATCAGGCTGGTCTCTGCATCACAGCCGGAAAATGCCGTGATGATGTCTGTCGCCCCGGCCTGATAACCTGTGTAGATCATCGCTCCTATGGCGGAGAATATCAGGACTGCCACAGGCAGGATCAAGTCCATGACTTTGCCGTTTGGATTGACCTCATCTTCAGACACCTGCTCAAACTCCTCTGCGCCGCTTGTGAAAAGATCACCTTTTGCCGCATTATCTTCATGTTTCTTCATAAGTCCGAAGTCAAACGCCGTGATTGCAATAAAAAGCACCATGACCAGAGTAAGGATTGCATACAGGTTATAAGGGATTGTACTTAAGAAAAGCTGGAATCCGCTGATCCCCGCATCCTCTGGCACATAAGAGTTGACTGCCGCCGCCCAGCTGGATACCGGGGCAATGATACAGACAGGCGCTGCTGTCGCATCAATGATGTATGCAAGTTTAGCCCTTGAAACCTTATACCTGTCTGTCACCGGGCGCATCACAGACCCCACAGTCAGACAGTTGAAATAATCATCCACAAAGATCAGCACGCCAAGCCCTGTTGTCGCTAAAAGGGCGCTCCTTTTCGATTTGATCTTTGTACCGGCCCACTTTCCGTACGCAGAAGAACCGCCGGATTTTGCCATGAGCACGATGATCATTCCGAGCAGCACGTCAAAGATCAGAATATTCAGATTCATACTGTTTTTCATGATATCAAAAAAATTCACAAAGGCTTCCCACGGGTGAAATCCACTGTAGAGCAAAGCTCCTACCCCCACTCCGATAAAAAGGGAGCTGTACACTTCCTTTGTGATAAATGCAAGTAATATCGCCAACAATGGAGGCACAAGCGCCCACCATGTTCCTATAAACATTGAACCATCCATAATAATAACACTCTCCACTCCTTTTTAAGTAAAAATTATACCATACACCATCGTAAAATGGAATATTACAACCGCGTTTCTCCCTGTTTTATATTCCCGAAACGCACCAAAACTGTTATAATCTCCTTATAGTGCGGTTCACACTGCCTTTATATTTAAGAGGAAAGAAGGAATTATCATGTCTGTTGAATCAGTGAAAAATTATTTCAAAGAAAATAATATCCAAAAAGAGATTCTGGAGTTTCCTGTTTCCAGCGCTACTGTCGAGCTTGCGGCACAGGCAGTGGGAACAGAACCGGCCAGGATCGCCAAAACGCTCTCATTTTATGCGAAGGACAAAGAATCTGCCATCCTCATTGTAACCGCAGGGGATATGAAGATTGACAACAGCAAGTTCAAACAATTCTTTGGAATGAAGGCAAAGATGCTGTCCCCTGAAGATGTGGAGCGCTTAACCGGATATGCCATTGGCGGCGTATGCCCATTTGGAAACCCTGACTCTGCCGTCACCTATCTCGATGTGTCCTTAAAACGATTTGATACCGTATTTCCGGCCGCAGGAAGCGCTAACTCAGCAGTGGAGCTCACCTGCACGGAACTCGAAAAATACGCGCAGTCAGAGGAATGGATTGACGTGTGCAAATAAGTTTACAGAAAAAGGAGGCCGCAGCATGGCACAGTATATTATGGCGCTGGACGCAGGCACCACCAGTAATCGGTGCATCCTATTCAACAAAAAAGGAGAAATGTGCAGTGTAGCACAAAGAGAATTTACTCAGTATTTTCCCCAGCCCGGCTGGGTAGAGCACGATGCGGATGAAATCTGGGCAAGCCAGATCGGCGTGGCGGTCGAAGCCATGAATAAGATCGGCGCCTCCGCGGAAGACATTGCTGCCATCGGTATCACAAACCAGCGCGAAACAGTCATTGTGTGGGATAAAAATACCGGGGAACCTGTCTGCCATGCCATTGTCTGGCAGTGCCGCAGAACTTCTGATTACTGCGATTCGTTAAAAGAAAAAGGACTGACAGAAAAATTCCGCCAAAAGACAGGCCTTGTCATTGACGCCTATTTTTCCGGCACAAAAGTAAAATGGATTCTGGATAACATTCCGGGAGCGCGCCAAAAAGCCGAAAACGGTGAACTGCTCTTTGGCACAGTAGAGACGTGGATCATATGGAAACTGACAAAAGGTGCGGTCCACGTTACAGATTACTCCAACGCTTCCCGCACCATGCTGTTTAATATTAACACCCTTGAATGGGATGATGAAATCCTGAAAGAACTTGATATTCCAAAATGCATGCTTCCCGAAGTCAAACCGTCCAGCTGCATCTATGGTCTGGCAGACTCTTCTTTCCTCGGCGGGCAGATTCCAATCGCAGGCGCTGCAGGCGATCAGCAGGCCGCTCTTTTCGGTCAGACCTGTTTCCGCCCGGGAGAGGCCAAGAACACATACGGAACCGGATGCTTCCTTCTGATGAACACCGGAGAAAAACCAGTATTTTCTCAGAACGGTCTGGTGACAACTATCGCCTGGGGACTTGACGGGAAAGTCACTTATGCGCTGGAAGGCTCCATCTTTGTCGCAGGAGCTGCCATCCAGTGGCTGCGTGATGAGATGCGCCTTATCGACTCTGCCGCGGATTCCGAGTACATGGCCACAAAGGTAAAAGATACGAACGGGTGCTATGTGGTGCCCGCGTTCACAGGACTGGGCGCCCCACACTGGGATCAGTACGCCCGTGGAACCATCGTCGGTATCACCCGGGGCGTCAACAAGTGCCATATCATCCGTGCCACACTGGAATCTCTCGCCTACCAGGTAAATGATGTATTAAGCGCCATGGAGGCAGATTCCGGCATCAGACTGTCCGCACTCAAAGTGGACGGCGGCGCCAGCGCCAATAATTTTCTCATGCAGGTCCAGGCCGATATCACGGCCGCCCCTGTGAACCGTCCGGTCTGCGTGGAAACAACCGCAATGGGCGCAGCCTACCTGGCAGGACTTGCCGTAGGTTACTGGAAAAATACGGATGAGGTTCTTAAAAACTGGACCATCGACCGCTCTTTCACCCCCTCCATCAGCGAAGAAGACCGCTCTGCCCGCATCAAGGGATGGAACAAAGCGGTCAGATACGCCTATGGCTGGGCGAAAGAAGACTGACTCAAATACTGTTTTCTCAGTCTAATTAACGATAAGCTTTTTCAAAAATACCTGCGCACTCCTCATCAGACATGGAACAAGGATTAGCCAAAAACAGGCCGCCCATAGTCTCCCGTGCATTTATGGCAAGGGTCATGCATTCATCAGCCGTGATACCATAATCACTCATCTTCAAGTCTGCCACGCCGCAGTCCTTTTGAAGCTGTACAAGCGCAGTAATAAAATCCTCCGTCTTATCGGCGTCCGGAATTCCCATCACCCTGGCCATCTTGACAAACTGTTCGTCACAGGCATGGCGTTCCAGGAAAAATTCTGCAAACGCCCTGGAAATCATAATCAGTCCCGCACCGTGCGGCAGATCATGGTGGTAGGCACTCATAGCATGTTCCATAGAATGCTGCGCAGTGGTACTGGTAAGCTGCATACTGATACCCGCCATAGTGCTGCCATATGCAACATGCTCTCTGGCTTCCAGATCATTGCCGTCCTTTACGGCACGGGGCAGGTATTTGGCAATGTTTTCAATGGCTGACAACGCAATGGTTTCACTTAGAATGTTGATTCCTTTGGACATCATCACCTCCGTGTTATGAAACAATGCGTCAAATCCCTGATAAGCTGTGTATTTTGCAGGAACTGTTTTCATCAATTCAGGGTCTACAACAGCGAGGACAGGAACCAGCTCCGGGTAACCAAATCCAATTTTTTCTTTGGTTTCCAGATTGGAAATAACACCCCAGCAGTTAACCTCTGATCCGGTGCCGGCTGTAAGAGTGATCGTGACAATCGGCAGACCGGGATGAACGAGAGGCTGCCCCTTTCCCGTACCGCCGTTCACATAGTCCCACAGATCTCCGGGATTGGTGGCCATTGCTGCCACGGCGACAGCAGAATCCAGCACGGCCCCGCCGCCCAGCGCCACAATAAAATCACATCCGTTTTCTTTGGCGAAAGCTGCTCCTTCCATCACCATTTCCTTGACGGGATTTTCCATCACCTTGGCAAATTCCGCCACTTCAACCCCTGCTTTATGGAGTTGTTCCAGCGTACGGTCATAAGCTCCGCTTACTTTAGCGGATTTTCCGCCGGACATTAACAGCAGCGCCTTTTTCCCCGGCATAGGCTGGCTGCCCAATTCATTCAGTTTTCCGCTTCCAAACAGGATTCTTGTAGGATTGTTGAAATCAAAGTTCATGTTCATAATGATACCTCCTATGTTTTTATTATAAACACATAGAAACAATATGTATAATATTTATATTCTATATCGTGATATTCTTGACAGGAATATCTCAGCCACATATACTTGACATAAGAATCATATAAGGAGAACACCTTTATGGAAATCCGCGTTTTACGTTATTTTTTGGAAATTGCAAGAACCGGCAATATGTCCAGGGCAGGGGAAACGCTTCATGTCTCCCAGCCCACTTTATCAAAACAAATGAAAGATTTGGAGCGGGAGCTTGGAAAAAAACTTTTCCGCCGGGGCCGCACCAGTCTCAGTCTGACAGATGAAGGGATGCTTCTGCGAAAACGCGCGGAAGATATTCTGGATATGGTGGATAAGACAGCTGATGAATTTAAAGCGCTGGACGATATTACGGGCGGTGAAGTGTATATTGGATGTGCAGAATCTTACCAAATTAAATATCTGGCGCAAACAATCCAAATATTCAGGAAAAAATACCCGTTGTTCCGTTATCATCTTACCAGCGGAAATACAGAACAGGTCGTAGAACGGTTAGACAGGGGATTAATTGACATAGCGGTGATTGCTGAACCGCCGAATCTTTCCAAATACAACTACTTAGAAGTACCCGGAGTGGATCGTTGGGGCCTTGTGATGAAAAGGGATGATCCGCTTGCACAAAAAGAATATATCTGCATTGACGATCTGGCCGGGCTTCCCCTGATCTGCTCTGCACAGGGAATGAAATTTGATATTTCCCGATGGTGCGGTGAAAGAGCAGATACCCTGAATCTTTCAGGCACAGTCAATCTTGCCTATAACGGCTCCGTCTTTGTGAAGGAAGGACTTGGCTATCTGCTCGTGTTTGATCATCTAGTCGATACAAGCCCCAGCAGCGGTCTGTGCTTTCGTCCGCTCATGCCGCCATTGGAGACGAAAATGTATGTAATCTGGAAAAAATATCCGGTATTTTCTCCGATTGCCCGGCTGTTGCTGGATGAATTGAAAATACAATTACATGTACAGAAGCATATAACTTAATATATCTCTTTTTATAAACGCGTAAATTCCGTACAGTGCAATTCCGGCTCCTGCCAGGCGGACACCCCAGGTTCGTGACGCGGAAGGTTTCGGGAACATTTTCCCTGCCCTTTTTACCAAAATACCCCAATGGATTCCAAGATGCAGAGACATGAGTACAAGACCCCAGTATGCACAGACCATATGAATAACTCTTGCCGGGGAACTCAGCCCTCTGATATCCAGAAAAGCAAACAACTCCTCTGCCCACATTTTTAATCCATCTTCTGTTGAGAATATGATGGAAAATAAAGAGCAAAAACATTCCCGCGCCCGTACCATTTTCCTGTATCCGGCTGATGTAATCTTCCATCGACCTGTATGATGCAATTCCGTCTCTGGTTCCCACACAGGCATAGGTAGGCGGTTCGCTGCCTGTCACTTGAGATAATCCTGTATACTGCATAATAACTGCCCCGGCTGCAGGATACTCATCTTCTCCGAAAGCCTCTGTTCCGTATGCGCCGAGCCACGCTGCCATGCGCGCGCCCGCCGAACCTCCCCACAGAGAGTAATCTGTCATATCAATTTTAAGTTCCTCTGCATTTTCATGCAGAAATGCGATCGCCCTTGCCAAATCCTCACAGGCAGTATCTGCTCCGGGCCGATAAATCAAGGCAAATGCATTATATCCCTTCTCGGACAATTCCATTGCGTGCGGAAAACTGTCGTGCATGGCTGCTTCATAGACGAATCCCCCGCCTGCATTTACAATGGCGGTCCTGGCTCCCGGCTCTCCGCGGAAGAAAAACAGACCTGTATTTCCCTTTGCCGGATCGGCCGCTTTTTCTTCATCCGTATAAATATCATAGAAAATCTTTTCCCCGGCAGATGCCCGGTCTTTCAGATAATTGGCGATTTCCACTGTTCTTTCGGGATTCACATTGTTGTACCATATAAGGATATCTCCTACATCCTGAAATTCAAGATTCTCATCAATGGTTCTGTCCACTGGAAAAATCAGCCGGCCATAGTCCTCGAAGACCGGATCGTTGATAACGTCCCAAACCTTTGTATTCAAAGTATAATCCCTTTCGCTAACCATAGTATTTTCCATATTTCCGTCCGCAGGGCGGGAATTGACTTCCCGCTGGCTGCTGCACCCCACTGATGCCATGCAGATAACTGCAGTAAGAGTTAAAAGGATGGACCGCTTCCCGTTTTCTTTCTGTCTTTTTTTACACTGCTTTTCCTGCTTCATAGGCCTCAATATATGCGGGAGTGTTCTCTACCTCCCCTTTCTGGTATACGCCCTCGCCGTAAATTTCTGCTTTTACCTTTGCACCCGGAAGGCAGTCCGTAAAGCCCTCCAGGGCTTCCTTAGTCCGCTCCATAAGATGCTTTCCTGCTGCAGCAGTGGCAATAAAGTAGACATCTTTATTTCTTATTTCTGTATAGCGCGGCAGCGTCCGGTCAATCATGGTTTTCAGCAGACCATCCATAGAGTAAAAATATACAGGGGTTGCCAGTACGAGAACATCCGCTTCCACCATCTTCTCCAGCAATTCCTCCATATCATCTTTCTGAACACAGGTCTTGGTGTCCCGGCAGCCATAACATGCCATACAGTGTCCGATTTTCAACTGGTGAAGAAATATTTTCTCCACTTTGTTTCCCGTTTCTTCTGCCCCTTTTTTGAACTGCTCGCAAAGGATATCTGAATTCCCATTTTTCCTGGGACTGCCTGATATAATTAATACTTTTTTATTCAATTTTCATTATCCTTTCCATATTAATTTTCTTAATCTCCCGCTCTGTCCACTACAGTCCGAGTCCTTCCACCCATTCCTGCACATCTGCTTCATCCGCTCCTGACCGGAATCTCATTCCTTCCTGCCAGTCTCCGGTACCTGCCAGATCCGCCAGCAGGGTACCGCTGTCGCCGATTCCGGATGAAGAAGAAGTACAGAACGGAATCACCGTTTTGCCTGTGAAATCATTGTTC
>CALWFY010000128.1 GCA_944377775.1 uncultured Mediterraneibacter sp. | reverse complement strand
GGAGATAAGGAACGCAGCGGTATCCGTGTGGAAGCTTACGGCGGCGGTACATATGAGCATATTTATATCAAAGACTGTAATATTTTCGATGTCCGCGGCTACAATGGACAGGACTCCATATGGGATGTAGTGCCGGAGGGAGGCGGTACGACCTTCTATGGTTCAAGGACGACGCATCGTACAGGCGGTATCAATATTGTAAGCTATACGATGAGAGACCTGACAAATGCCGCGAGCTCTTCAACTGCCGGCGATGTTATTGACGAACAACCTACGATTTTTAACGATGTGCTCATCGAAGGCAACACAGTTGAAAACTGTTATGCAAACGGTATTACCACAACAAATGTCCGAGGAGCGCTGGATGAAAGGGAAAATCGGCATACGAAAGTAGTTGTCAGGAATAATGTGATACGCAATGTACAGCGCGCGGGAATTATTCCTCTGTACACATCAGGATGCCTTGTAGAGTACAATATGGTCGATACATTCCAGCAGACAACACAAGGCTATGGATGCGGGATCTGGTGCGACCGCGCGAATGATATGATATTCCAGTATAACGAAGTGTGCAACGGCAAGAACACTATGGATGGAATGGCATTCAATCTTGACGACATGACGGAGAATGGTATCATCCAGTATAACTATTCCCATAATAATGTGGGCGGCGGGGTCATGCTCCATATAAGGACGAACTCGTACAACAGAAATAATACAGTGCGTTATAATCTCAGTGTGAATGACACAGCTAACTATGCTGCCATCAGGCGGTTATCGTGTGTGTCGGCGAGGGTGTCGATACAAAGATACAGAACGCAAGAGTATATAACAACACATTTATCAACAATAATGCAGTGCATCCTGTATACAAGGGAGACCAAATCCTGTTCGAGAATAATATTTTTTACTTCCCGAATACAGGAATGGAATCCAGAAATGATGCTTATGATATAGGAGTGAATACTTCTTTCAAAAATAATGTGTTCGCAGGCTCCCATTCTTCCAGCGAACCGCAAAATGCAGGTGAAAACAGCGGAAATGTATACGTTGACATATCCCCGCTGGCGGGAACCTTCTATGGCTCTGAGACTCTGGAAGAGGCAAAGGAGATGGCAAAGCTTGTCCATGGTTCCGTAGCGCTTAAGATGGGGGATACGCCAATCCTTACTGCGGGAAGTGTGGAGGAGGACTTCTATGGAAATCCGGCGATAGCTTCGGACGGAACGGTTAACGCAGGTATCTACAATGGAGAATCTGTGGACCTGATCCCAGATGAGGGAGAGCCCGGAATGAGACCGATGCCGGGAAGTGACGAAGAGCCTTCGGAAGACGAATATAACGTGGAGTATGTTGAAGCCGAGAGCGATGTTGTCCAAAAGAGTGACGGATACAGAGTAGTTTCGGGTGATCAGTCCCAGGGATATAACGATACCCATGTTTATTTCCAGGATACCACGGCATATGTTGAGTACACATTCACAGGAAAAGCAATATCTGTATATACCAAGACAGGGGCAGGGGCCGGAGTGGCTGCTATCATCCTTGACGGAGAGCAGGTCGGGGTAGATGATCAGTATACTTCCACGCAGCAGTTTAATAAACGCGCTTATACAGTTGTATTTGAGGAAGAGGGAGAACATACGATCCGGCTGGAAAATACCGGTGTCAAGAATCCCTCGTCCACAGGATACGGATTTAATATCGACTGCTTTAAAGTATTCCGTGAGAAGGACAGCAACAACAACCTTACCTCCCTCAGCTATTCCCTGAATGGGGAAACATCGGTATCTGTTCCGGGATTTTCGCCGGAAACACTGTCCTATGCCGTGACATTGCCAACAGGTACGACAGGCACGATCCAGCTTTCAGGAACCGCGGAGAGCAGCGCTGCAAGCACAGTGTCCGATGAGGCTGTCATTTCAGGGGGGACTGCTACAGCCACATTGACGGTCACTGCGTTAAACGGCGATACAAGAGTGTACACTGTGAATTTTGCCGTGGAGCAGACGGAACAGACTCCAGGAACAGGCACGCAGCAGCCGGGAACCCAGACGCCTCCTGGCGCCCAGACGCCATCAGGAACGGTGAACCAGCCGGGCACGCAGACCTCTGCGGGCAATGTTCAGTCTGGCGCTGTGCAGGGGATGACTCCGGCGACCGGCGATGAGACGAATGTGCCGGCCGCGCTTTTCGCCATGGCAGGAGTTGCGGCGGTACTGGCAGTTATCTATAAGAGAAGACTGACGAAAAATTCTTGACATAATAAAAAAACTGTGCTATTTTATACTGGCAACTGCCGAAGACAGTAGGTGCTGTAATGCGTAAGGGAGATTCCCGCCTGCCGAGGAAAGTTAGATTTATTACGTAAGTATGAATTTACAAGCCTCTGTGTCTTTGTGCACAGAGGCTTTTTATAAAGACTTTGGCAGTACACGCGAATAAAATAAGGAGGTGTACCAGAAAGTGGCAAAGGTTGAATTAAAACAGCCGATCGTTCAGTCGATCGCAGAAGAAATCAAAGATGCTCAGTCAGTTGTTCTCGTAAACTACCGTGGGCTTACAGTTGCGCAGGATACAGAACTGCGTAAACAGCTCAGAGAAGCCGGTATTGTTTACAAGGTTTATAAGAACACAATGATGAAAAGAGCTTTCGAGGGCACAGAGTGTGAAGCTCTGGACAGCTGTCTGGAAGGACCGAGCGCTATCGCTATTTCCAAAGATGATGCGACAGCTCCGGCAAGAATCCTGTGCAAGTTTGCAAAGGATGCTCCGGCCCTTGAGCTTAAGGGCGGTGTAGTTGAAGGAACAGCTTATGATGTGGCTGGACTGACAGAACTTTCCAAGATCCCGTCAAGAGAAGAACTTCTCTCCAAACTGCTTGGAAGCATGCAGTCACCGATCGCCAACTTTGCTCGTGTGCTTAATCAGATCGCAGAGCAGGGGGGCGCGGCAGCAGTAGAGACAGCAGAAGCTCCGACTGAGGGAGTCGCTGAGACTCCGGAAGCAGACGCATAAGGATCAGGAAGACCCATATCCCTGTCCGGGATAAAGATAAAAGAAATTAATTAAAAATGGAGGATATTAAAATGGCTAAATTGACAACAGCTGAAATGATCGAAGCGATCAAAGAGTTATCAGTATTAGAGTTAAACGAGCTTGTAAAAGCTTGTGAAGAAGAGTTCGGTGTATCTGCAGCAGCAGGAGTTGTAGTTGCAGCAGCAGGCGGAGAAGCTGCTGCTGCAGAGGAGAAAGATGAGTTTGATGTGGAGCTTGTATCTGCAGGTGCTTCTAAAGTTAAAGTTATCAAGGCTGTTCGTGAGATCACAGGTCTTGGCCTGAAAGAGGCAAAAGAGCTTGTTGACAACGCCCCGAAGGTACTCAAAGAGGGCGTTTCCAAGGCTGAAGCTGAGGAGATGAAGGCAAAACTTGAGGCTGAGGGTGCTGAAGTTAACATGAAATAATACATCCAGATAAAGGTGGCAGGGCCGCAGAAGATAAAACACTTCTGCGGTCTTTTGTTTTCGAGGGCGGCTGTTTCCTGCAGACAAGCCTGAGAACAGGTGAGGGCGCCCCTGCCAGCTCGAAAGCTGAGGTCTTTCTCACTGTATGGCGTCCGCCATATGCCCGAGCGTCAGCGAACAGTCCCTTGCAGACAAGTCTGCAGATGACTGTTCGCTGCCACTCGCTCGCATGGGCAGACTGGGGCGCATATCATATATGGAGGAAAATGTCAAGAAAAACCTGAAAAAGGATGTTGACAATAAAAAGAGCTATGTGTTATAGTAAAAAATGCACTATTATGGAAAGCTATGCCATATTAAGCGCAGAAAATACTGTTGCATGGCTCTTTTCATATTATAGAGGTTCACACTGTCAGACTGACAGATGAAAATAAGATAGAGGAGTGAAAACGTCAATGGAGAAAAACAGGATCCGTCCCATCAAAACCGGAAAAAGCTTTCGCATGAGCTATTCCAGGCAGAAGGAAGTATTGGAGATGCCAAACCTCATTGAAGTTCAGAAAGATTCCTACCAATGGTTTTTGGATGAGGGTCTCAAAGAGGTGTTCGACGATATTTCCCCAATCGCTGATTACAGCGGACATCTGAGTCTGGAATTTGTGGATTTCACACTTTGTGAGAATGATGTGAAATACACAATAGATGAATGTAAAGAACGTGATGCGACTTATGCGGCTCCCTTGAAAGTCAGGGTAAGACTCCACAATAAAGAGACTGATGAGATCAATGAGCATGAGATATTCATGGGTGATCTTCCGCTGATGACAAAGACAGGAACATTTGTCATCAACGGTGCAGAGCGTGTTATCGTCAGCCAGCTTGTACGTTCTCCGGGTATCTATTATGGCATTGCCCATGATAAGCTCGGAAAGAAACTCTATTCGGCAACTGTTATTCCGAACCGAGGTGCGTGGCTTGAGTATGAGACAGACTCCAATGACGTTTTTTATGTGCGTGTTGACCGGACAAGAAAGGTGCCGATTACAGTGCTCATCCGTGCGCTGGGCATTGGGACAAACGCAGAGATCATAGATTTATTCGGTGAGGAGCCGAAAATCCTCGCCAGCTTTGGAAAGGACACTGCTGAGAATTATCAGGAGGGTCTGTTAGAGCTGTACAAAAAAATCCGTCCGGGAGAGCCGCTGGCAGTGGACAGTGCGGAAAGCCTGATCAACAGCATGTTCTTTGATCCGAGACGGTATGACCTGGCGAAAGTAGGACGCTATAAATTCAACAAAAAGCTCATGCTCAGAAACCGTGTAAACGGACAGATTCTGGCTGAGGACGCAGTAAGCCCGCTGACAGGTGAAGTTGTGGCTGAAAAAGGGACAAAGATCACCAGAGAGATCGCGGATGCTATCCAGAATTCTGCTGTTCCGTATCTGTGGGTAGAGGGTGAAGATGAGTCAAGAAATATCAAGATCCTTTCCAATATGATGGTAGACCTGCGCGCGGTTGTGGAGATTGATCCGCAGGAAGTCGGCGTCACAGAGCAGGTATATTATCCGGTGCTTTCCGGCATTATCGAGGAATCTGCAGGTGATATCGATGAGATGAAGAGCATGATCCGCCGGGATATCCACGATTTGATTCCGAAGCATATTACAAAAGAAGACATTCTGGCTTCTATTAACTATAATATCCATCTTGAGTATGGCATGGGAAATGATGACGATATTGATCATCTGGGAAATCGCCGTATCCGTGCTGTGGGTGAATTGCTTCAGAACCAGTACAGAATCGGTCTTTCCAGGCTGGAGAGAGTTGTGCGCGAGCGCATGACAACTCAGGATCAGGAGGGGATCTCCCCGCAGTCACTGATCAATATTAAGCCGGTGACAGCCGCTGTGAAAGAGTTCTTTGGCTCATCTCAGCTGTCTCAGTTTATGGATCAGAACAACCCACTGGGTGAGCTGACTCACAAGAGACGTCTGTCCGCACTTGGACCGGGAGGTCTTTCCAGAGACCGCGCCGGATTTGAGGTGCGAGACGTACATTATTCCCATTACGGAAGAATGTGTCCGATCGAGACACCCGAGGGTCCGAACATCGGTCTGATTAACTCTCTTGCAACTTATGCAAGGATTAATCAGTATGGTTTTGTTGAGGCTCCTTACAGGAAGATCGATAAGACAGATCCGGAAAATCCGGTTGTTACAGATGAAGTTGTCTACATGACGGCTGATGAAGAAGACAATTACCATGTGGCGCAGGCGAACACACCTCTTGATGAGGAAGGCCACTTTATCCACAAGAATGTATCCGGTCGTTACCGCGAGGAGACGCAGGAGTATGAGAAAAGTAAGTTTGATTACATGGACGTTTCCCCGAAGATGGTATTTTCTGTTGCCACAGCCCTTATCCCGTTCCTTGAAAATGACGATGCAAACCGTGCCCTCATGGGATCAAACATGCAGCGTCAGGCAGTGCCGCTTCTGACCACAGAGGCGCCGGTAGTCGGAACAGGAATGGAAGTAAAAGCTGCCGTTGACTCCGGCGTGTGCGTTGTCGCAGAACAGGGCGGTACAGTGGAGAGCTCTACTTCAAAAGAAATCGTGATCCGCCATGAGGACGGCACGAAAAAGACATATAAACTGACGAAATTCCAGCGAAGCAACCAGAGCAACTGCTATAACCAGAGACCGATCGTCGACAAGGGAGAAGTAGTGGAGGCAGGACAGGTTATTGCAGACGGACCGTCCACATCCGGCGGAGAGATGGCTCTTGGAAAGAACCCGCTCATCGGATTTATGACATGGGAAGGCTACAACTACGAGGACGCAGTTCTCTTAAGTGAGAGGCTGGTACAGGATGATGTTTACACTTCTGTCCACATTGAAGAATATGAGGCGGAAGCAAGAGATACAAAACTCGGACCAGAGGAGATTACAAGAGATATTCCGGGTGTGGGCGATGACGCCTTAAAAGACCTGGACGAGAGAGGAATTATCCGTATTGGTGCAGAGGTTCGCGCCGGGGATATTCTTGTCGGAAAAGTAACTCCGAAGGGAGAGACTGAGCTGACCGCAGAGGAGAGGCTGCTCCGCGCGATCTTTGGTGAGAAAGCGCGTGAAGTAAGAGATACATCTCTGAAAGTGCCTCACGGTGAGTATGGTATTGTTGTGGATGCGAAAGTATTCACCAGGGAGAATGGCGATGAGCTGTCTCCGGGAGTGAATCAGGCTGTCCGCATCTATATTGCACAGAAGAGAAAGATTTCTGTGGGAGATAAGATGGCAGGACGCCACGGTAACAAGGGTGTCGTTTCCCGCGTGCTTCCGGTGGAAGATATGCCGTTCCTTCCGAACGGACGTCCGCTGGATATTGTGCTTAATCCGCTGGGCGTGCCGTCCCGTATGAATATCGGACAGGTGCTTGAGATTCACTTAAGTCTTGCGGCAAAAGCCCTTGGATTTAATATTTCAACCCCGGTATTTGACGGAGCCCACGAGGAAGATATCATGGATACCCTCGATCTGGCGAATGATTATGTAAACCTGGAATGGGAAGAATTTGAGAAAAAACACGGGGAAGAGCTGCTTCCGGAAGTACTTCAGTATCTTTCTGACAACAGAGATCACAGAGAGCTGTGGAAAGGCGTGCCGCTTTCAAGAGACGGTAAAGTGCGTCTGCGTGACGGACGTACCGGAGAGTTCTTCGACAGTCCGGTAACCATCGGACACATGCATTACCTGAAACTTCATCACCTGGTAGACGACAAGATCCATGCACGTTCTACCGGTCCGTACTCCCTTGTTACTCAGCAGCCGCTGGGAGGTAAGGCGCAGTTCGGAGGACAGCGTTTCGGAGAGATGGAGGTGTGGGCACTTGAGGCTTACGGGGCATCTTACACTCTGCAGGAAATCCTGACAGTGAAATCCGACGACGTGATCGGACGTGTGAAAACTTACGAGGCCATCATCAAAGGCGAGAATATCCCGGAACCGGGTATTCCGGAATCTTTCAAGGTTCTTTTAAAAGAGCTTCAGTCACTGGCACTGGATGTGCGCGTGCTGCGTGATGACAACACAGAAGTGGAGATCATGGAGAACGTGGATTACGGAGAGACAGACTTGCGCCATATTATTGAGGGTGACAGAAAGTATCGTGATGAAAACGAATCTTTCGGTGACCATGGCTTTACGGAGCAGGAGTTCGTAGGCGAGGAACTTGAGGACGTGGAACCTGAGGCAGAACCGGACGACAATGACCTTGACGCTATCGAGTTTGATGAGTATTCTGGTTATGAAGAATAATAGGAGGAGCCATATATATGCCAAATAATAATGAACAACAATATCAACCGTTAACATTTGATGCGATCAGAATCGGGCTGGCAAAAAAAGAAAAAATCCTGGAGTGGTCCAGAGGCGAGGTTACAAAGCCGGAGACGATCAATTACAGGACGTTAAAGCCTGAAAAAGACGGTCTTTTCTGTGAGAAGATTTTCGGACCGAGCAAAGACTGGGAGTGTCACTGCGGTAAATATAAGAAAATCCGCTATAAAGGTGTTGTGTGCGACCGCTGTGGCGTTGAAGTTACAAAAGCGAGCGTGCGCCGCGAGCGTATGGGACATATCGCCCTGGCGGCTCCGGTATCCCATATCTGGTATTTTAAAGGGATTCCGAGCCGTATGGGTCTGATCCTTGATATTTCTCCGAGGACATTGGAGAGAGTGCTTTACTTTGCTTCCTACATTGTGCTTGACAAAGGTGAGACAGACCTGCAGAACAAGCAGATACTCTCCGAGGCAGAATACCAGGAGCAGAAAGAAAAATGGGGAAGTTCCGCTTTCCGTGTAGGAATGGGTGCTGAAGCCATCAAAGAGCTTCTTGAGGCCATTGACCTTGAGAAAGAATATACAGAGCTGCAGGCTGCACTGGAGAATGCCACAGGACAGAAGCGCGCCAGAATTGTAAAGCGCCTGGAAGTTGTTGAGGCATTCCGGGAGTCAGGGAACCGCCCTGAGTGGATGATCATGACAGCGATTCCGGTGATTCCGCCGGATCTGCGTCCGATGGTACAGCTGGACGGAGGACGTTTTGCGACATCTGACTTGAACGACCTGTACAGAAGGATCATCAATAGAAACAACCGTCTGAAGAGACTGCTTGAACTTGGCGCGCCGGATATTATTGTGCGCAATGAGAAGCGTATGCTCCAGGAAGCAGTTGACGCCCTGATTGACAATGGACGCCGCGGCCGTCCGGTAACAGGTCCTGGAAACAGAGCGCTGAAATCCCTTTCCGATATGCTGAAAGGAAAATCAGGACGTTTCCGTCAGAACCTGCTTGGAAAACGTGTGGATTACTCCGGACGTTCCGTTATCGTTGTAGGACCGGAACTTAAGATTTATCAGTGCGGTCTTCCGAAAGAGATGGCCATCGAGCTGTTCAAACCGTTTGTTATGAAAGAACTGGTGGCAAACGGAACAGCACACAATATAAAGAATGCAAAGAAAATGGTAGAGAGACTGCAGCCGGAAGTAGTGGATGTGCTCTAGCAAGTTATCAAAGAGCATCCGGTTATGTTAAACCGTGCCCCCACGCTGCACAGACTTGGTATCCAGGCGTTTGAGCCGATCCTTGTAGAAGGTAAGGCAATCAAGCTGCATCCGCTTGTGTGTACAGCGTACAATGCGGACTTCGACGGAGACCAGATGGCGGTCCATGTGCCGCTGTCACAGGAAGCGCAGGCAGAGTGCCGGTTTCTCCTGCTCTCACCGAACAACCTGCTGAAACCGTCGGACGGCGGACCGGTAGCTGTTCCTTCACAGGATATGGTTCTTGGTATCTACTACCTGACACAGCTTCGTCCGGGAGCAAAAGGCGAAGGTATGTTTTTCAAGAGCGCGAGCGAGGCGCTTCTTGCTTATGAGAATGGTTATATTACCCTGCACTCTCAGATCAAGGTTCGGGTATCAAAAACGATGCCGGACGGAACAGTGAAGACAGGAACGATTGACGCAACATTGGGACGTCTCCTGTTTAACGAGATCATTCCGCAGGATCTTGGTTTTGTGGACAGAGAGGTAGAAGGAAACGAGCTCCTTCTGGAAGTAGATT
Source organism: uncultured Mediterraneibacter sp. (assembly GCA_944377775.1). Taxonomy (GTDB): domain Bacteria; phylum Bacillota; class Clostridia; order Lachnospirales; family Lachnospiraceae; genus Mediterraneibacter. Next base: position 2,139 of record CALWFY010000128.1, on the reverse strand, counting down.
TTCATGTAGGAAAGAAGCAGTTAAAACAGATACTCGAGAAAGTCATCAACACTCACGGTGCTACACAGACAGCAGAAGTGCTTGATGATGTGAAATCTATCGGATACAAGTTCTCCACAAGAGCAGCCATGACCGTATCTATTTCTGATATGACTGTGCCGCCGGAGAAGCCGCAGATGATCGAGGAAGCGCAGAACACTGTGGACAGGATCACAAAGAACTATAAACGTGGTCTTATCACAGAAGAAGAGCGTTACAAAGAAGTGGTTGAGACATGGAAAGCTACGGATGATAAGCTGACTGAGGCACTGCTTTCCGGTCTGGATAAATACAATAATATCTTCATGATGGCGGACTCAGGAGCCCGTGGTTCTGACAAGCAGATCAAACAGCTTGCCGGCATGCGTGGACTGATGGCGGATACAACCGGACGTACCATCGAGCTTCCGATCAAGTCCAACTTCCGTGAAGGTCTGGACGTACTGGAATACTTCATGTCCGCCCACGGAGCGCGTAAAGGATTGTCCGATACGGCTCTGCGTACAGCCGACTCAGGATATCTGACAAGACGTCTTGTAGACGTATCTCAGGAATTGATCATCCACGACTCTGACTGTGTGGAGCCGGGTGAGGAAATTCCGGGAATGTATGTGAGCGCATTCATGGATCAGAATGAAGAGATCGAGAGCCTTCAGGAGCGTATTACAGGACGTTTCTCCTGTGAAGACATTAAAGATAAAGACGGAAATGTGCTCGTGAAAGCGAACCATATGATCACACCGCACCGCGCGGAGCGCATCATGAAAAAAGGTGTGGATGAGAACGGCGGACCGATCGAGAAAGTGAAGATCCGTACGATCCTGACCTGTAAGTGTAAGAACGGCGTATGTGCGAAGTGTTATGGTGCGAACATGGCGACCGGCGAGGCAGTTCAGGTGGGCGAGGGAGTTGGTATTGTTGCCGCACAGTCTATCGGTGAGCCGGGTACACAGCTTACCATGCGTACGTTCCATACCGGTGGTGTGGCTGGAGACGATATCACTCAGGGTCTTCCCCGTGTGGAGGAGCTCTTTGAGGCGAGAAAGCCGAAAGGACTTGCGATCATTACAGAGTTTGCAGGCAGGGTAACCATCAGCGATACAAAGAAGAAGCGCGAGGTTATTGTCACAAATGATGAGACAGGGGAATCCAAGGCTTACCTTATTCCGTATGGTTCCCGTATCAAGGTACAGGATGGAGCCATGCTGGAGGCTGGTGATGAACTTACAGAAGGTAGTGTAAATCCGCATGATATCCTGAAGATCAAGGGACTTCGTGCTGTACAGGATTACATGCTTCAGGAAGTACAGCGTGTATACCGTCTGCAGGGGGTAGACATCAATGATAAGCATATCGAGGTCATTGTGCGCCAGATGCTGAAGAAAGTACGCATCGAGGAAAAGGGAGACACAGACTTCCTGCCGGGGGTTATGGTAGATGTGCTTGAGTTTAATGAGATCAATGAGCAGATGGAGGCAGAAGGAAAAACTCCGGCAATCGGAGAGCAGATCATGCTCGGCATCACGAAAGCTTCTCTTGCGACAGATTCTTTCCTGTCGGCAGCATCCTTCCAGGAGACAACTAAAGTACTGACTGAGGCTGCTATCAAAGGTAAAATTGACCACCTTGTAGGGCTGAAAGAGAATGTCATCATTGGTAAGCATATTCCGGCAGGTACGGGTATGAAGAAATACCGGGATGTGGCGCTTAATACAGACTCCCATAAGGCAGAACTGAGTGATCTGGATATCGATGGAGATTTTACGGAAGATACCCTTGTATCAGAAAGTGCAGGGATGTCAGAGATTTCTTCTGATGCAGAGGTCTCTGAGACGGCTGAGTCATTATCGGATTTGGAGATTTTGGAAGAGACAGAAGATGTAGCAGAAGACCAACAGAGCGATGAAGAATAATGGGTAAAAAAAGATAAAAAATAGGGAAAAGAAAGCCATTTTGTTGTCGGTTTTGATGACGGAATGGCTTTTCTAATATGAAAACAATATAATTATTATAAAAATAAAAGAAATTAAAAAAATAATTGTAAAAAAATAACAAAAATGATATTCTCGTATAAATAGATGAAATTTCAGAGATACAATT
>CALWFY010000127.1 GCA_944377775.1 uncultured Mediterraneibacter sp. | reverse complement strand
CAACGCACAGGTTCCGGTATTTCCCTGCCAGCAGGCTCACCAGTTTAAACTGCACAGTATTTGTATCCTGATACTCATCCACTAAAATATAGCGGAACCGCTCCTGATAGCTTTCCCTCACATCCGGCTGAGTATCCAAAAGCTGCACGGTCTTTACAAGCAGATCGTCAAAATCCAGCGCACTGTTAGCCTTAAGCTGTGCCTCGTACTCCCGATACACTTTTGCTATCTGCTGCCGAGCAAAATCGCCGCCTGCATTCAGCTCAAACTCTTCGGGCATGATCATCTCATTTTTGGCGGAAGAAATAACCGACAAAAGCATCCTCTCCTTAAAACGCTTTGTGTCAATATCCACTTTCCGGCATACTTCTTTCATCAGAATCCGCTGATCATCCGTGTCATAGATTGTAAAACGGTTATCGTACCCAAGTCGGTCTATGTATCTGCGCAGGATTCTGACGCAGGCTGAGTGAAACGTGCTCACCCAGATGCTCTCCGAGCCAGATCCCACCAGATCATCCACCCTCTGGCGCATCTCGCCCGCCGCCTTATTTGTAAAAGTGATTGCAAGAATATTCCACGGATTTACCCCCCGCTCTTCGATCAGATATGCGATCCTGTGGGTCAGTACCCTGGTTTTTCCTGATCCGGCTCCCGCAAGTATAAGAAGCGGACCGTCCGTATGGAAAACCGCTTCTCTCTGAGGTTCATTCAGTGTATCGTATATGCTCATCTGTATCTCCTTAAATTTCTGTAAATAAAGCCCATGCCAACTCTGTACAGGCACGACTGTTCCTGTCTATTATCGAACATGTTTTCGCCAAAGTCAACCTGATTTTCCTCCACTTTCCCTCTTGCCATATAGTTTTCACTACTATATAATGAACATATTGAGGTGATTATATGAAAATCAATACAAATGATATATTAAACAGCATTTTAGAAAGCCTTGATCAGGTAGATTACATTAAGCCGGAAGATATCCCGAATATTGATCTGTACATGGATCAGGTCACCACATTCATGGACGAACATCTCGCTTCCACGAAACGGTATGATGATGATAAGATTCTGACCAAAACCATGATCAACAACTACTCGAAGAACAACCTGCTCCCACCGTCAGTCAAGAAAAAATATTCCAGGAATCACGTTCTTCTGCTCATCTTGATCTACTATTTTAAGAACATCCTGTCGATTAAGGATATTGAGACCGTGCTGACGCCTCTGAGGGAAAAATATTTTTCCGGAGAAAACGCGCCGGGTCTCGCTGAAATTTACAGGGAAGTATGCGAGATAGAAAAATCCCGCATAGAACCGCTCAAGGCGTCGGTTCAGGAATCTTACGAAAAATCCTGCCAGTCATTCCCCGACATGCCTGAAGGCAGCGACCGGGATGAATTACAGCTCTTTGTTTTCATATGCAGTCTGAGCTTTGACGTTTATCTTAAGAAAACAATGATCGAAAAACTGACGGATGAACTTTCTAAAAAAAGTGAAGATTAAATTGTGCCCCGGGCTTCCTCTTTAATGGCACAAATTATAAAAACCGGAAATCACGCATGACTTATGCTGATCTCCGGTTTTCTTTATTTTCTGATTCCCAGGTATTTTCCTGTACTCTTATGAAGTCTTTAAGCCTCTTGACTGTCAATCCGCTCAAACACCATGTCATACCCGTCATTTCCATAATTCAGGGAACGATTCACACGGCTGATCGTCGCCGTGGATGCACCTGTTTTCTCTGCTATTTCCAGATAGGTTTTCTCCTCTCTCAACATCTTTGCGACCTCGAATCTCTGAGATAATGAGAGCAGTTCATTGATCGTACAGATATCCTCAAAAAATGTATAACACTCTTCTTTATCTTTCAGACTGAGAATAGCTTTAAAAAGATAGTCCACTGCCTCTGTCCTGATCTTCTTACTCATAAAATACTGTCTCCTTTTCAAACCCCGTGGCATAACTTTATCTGAAACACAAGCTCTGACACAGAACTTCCGTTTCAGTTCACTCTTTTATTTTAGCACACTAAACCTTTAAAGTCCACCACTTTATTTCATATAAATATTCTGTATTTATCTGAACCGTAAATCCACTGAACCTGTCCGCCGTCTGCTTTAGCGGTCCATGCCTTCCGACTTACAGCTTCAGGATTTTCTGGAGTCTTTCCCAGTCTGCTGTCACCACCAGTTCTTCCGGGAACCTGCAGTATTCCAGCACTTCCCTGACATTATCAAAATTGCCTGCATCCGCGTCCACATGAGCGTCGCTGCCCGTTGTCACAGGTACGTCATACTGTTTGCACAGATCAAGCATTGTCAGCACATTTTCTCTTGTTCCTTTCCGGCTGCTCTGAGGCCGCATTGAAGAATTGTTGATCTCAAGGAGAGTTCCTGTTTCCTTTGCCGTTTTAACCAATATCTCATAATCAAACGGAAATCTCCCGTCATCAGGATGTCCGATCACATTAATATAAGGTTTTTTCATGGCCGCCACATAAGCCCTGATATTTTCTTCCGGTGTATGATCCAACCCATAACACGGCGGATGAATACTGGCCACCACAATATCCATGTCCCGGCATGTGCTCTCCGGCAGATCAATCGTCCCGTCCGGATCCATGATGTTCACTTCAGCCCCCATCAAAAGCCGGACTCCGTCAGCCTCCCTGGGCACTACATCCAGATTTTGAAAATAGAACAAACCACATGTCCCCGGCATCTCGGGCGCATGTTCTGTAAGAGCAATCGCCTTAAGTCCTCTTGCTTTCGCCGCCGCAGCCATCTCTTTTATTGTACTGTATGCATGTCCGCTTGCCAGCGTATGAGCGTGTGTATCCGCGATCAGTTTCATGACATTTCTCCTTTCCCTTGTCCTCACATGCCTGGCACTCATCCTCACAGCATGTACAAAACCGTAAAACAGTATATCACATTTTTACAAGAATACAATTCATCCGCACGGAAATACTAAAATGAAAAAGAAAAATGAGGTGAATAATATTGAAAAAGAAATCCACAGAGCAGCTCATTGACGAATATGATTATCTTGCCAACGCAGCCTCCGCACAGGACTGCACCGGTCTGATCCCCTCTCTCCCTCAAAATGAAGCAGAGTTGGAGTCTTACAATGATGTAGTCCAGTACCGGCCGCCGCTTACACAAATCAAAAACAGCGCGGACAAAACTGTCCCCGGCAAAAAGGACTGAATACTTTTCTCTTTTTGAGCTGCAATTTCGACATAATTCGATGAAATATTGGTCTTTTCGAGCAGATATTGCATTTTTTCATTGTTCTTACGCCCTCAAAATGTTATAATATTCATGTTGTAAATTTGTCTGACAAAAGAGAGGAGTATGGATTTATGAAGTGTCCAATATGTGGAAAAGAACTCGAGTTAAAGAACAAACAGATTGGCACCAATGAAAACGGTGATCCGATCTTTAATGAATACGCTATCTGCCGGGACTGCCGTAAACAGTGGAACCTTGACAAGCAGCGGGCTAAAAAAGCTGCTGCCAAAAAAGAAACTGCAAAAGCTGAAACTGCAAAAGCTGGAACTGCAAAAGCTGAAACTGCAAAAGCTCAAACTGCAAAAACTAAAACGCCGAAAAAAGACGCTGTGCCGCAGAGCAAACCGCCGAAAAAAGCGGCTACGCCAAAAGCAGGACTTTCTGAAAAGGAACCTGTTTCCAAAGAAAAACGCCGTCCGCAGGGCGAGGCATCCCAAACCAGCCCCACTGGCAAAAAGCCGGTGAAAAGACGTACACCGCAGAATACAGCTGCTGATACAGCCGGGGAGAAGCGTTACAGCAATATTCCGCCGGAAAAAGTACGCACCAAGCATGAAACCGCGGTCCGCAAAGGCTATAAAGATATGCTTGCCACAGGCGCGATCGGCAAACCGGTAAAAAAGAAAAAAAGAATAGATGAAGAGACAAGAACAATCACAAAATCTCCGTCTGCTTCGGCTGCCGATAAAAAGCGTCCATCCGCAAAACCTGCCACAAAGAAACCGGAACCGGAAATTGACGAATATGAAGACGACTATTATGAGGATACGCCAAGATTCCGTGTAATGCGTGTCATCCTTGCTATCCTTTCCCTTGCCGGATTTGGATATTTTATGTACAGAGGATTCACAACCGGACTTTCCGCTGCTGCCGAGAGCGGTTCCGTGTCAGGCATGACTTTTGTCATACTTGCCCTTTGTCTGCTTGTATCCGCACTGCTGTACTTCATCATGATCGGCACAAACACAGTGTTTGCTTTCCTGCTGCCAATGCTTTTTTATCTCGGAGGCGGGGTGTTTGCTTTCCTTAAGAGAGGCGATGACCTTCAGCTTCTGATCGCTGCGATCGCAGGCGGTGTGCTTGCCGTCATCTCTCTCATTCTTGCCATTATGTCAAGAGTCGGAGATAATTATGACGACGAGGACGATTATGATGACGCATTCGAGGATGATTACGCGGACGATTATGATGACTGATATATCTTCCGCTATATAAATTTATAAAAAAACAGTATGGTGCCCGCCAGGGCTGTGTCTGTATCAAAGAAGAGTGAAATCCTACTTCCCCCTCTGTGTGTACAGCATGGCTTTGGCGGGCATTTTGTCCGTATTTTCGCTCGGAACTTCCTTTATTTTTCTTCATATAATACTAAAGAATCAATCGAATGGATCTATATGGAGGAATTATGAAAAAGCGTATTTTTGCCTGCCTGACTGCAGGTATCCTTTCTCTGACTCTCCTGGCCGGATGTGCACAGGACACAGACAAAGACAGTTCAAAACCCGAGGGCACTGCCACAGACCAGACGGAGGAAAAAGAACTTGTAAAAGTGACATTGAACGAAGTTGCACACTCCATCTTTTACGCACCCATGTATGTGGCAATCGAGGAGGGATATTTTGAAGACGAGGGAATTGCACTCGATCTGGTATGTGGATTTGGAGCAGATAAAACCATGACCGCCGTTATCTCCGGCGAAGCCGACATTGGTTTCATGGGTTCTGAGGCATCCATCTACACCTACGCCGAAGGCGCCACCGATTATGTAGTCAACTTTGCCCAGCTTACCCAAAGAGCCGGAAACTTCCTCGTAGCCCGGGAAGAAATGCCTGATTTTACCTGGGAAGACTTAAAGGGACACACCGTGCTCGGCGGACGCAAAGGCGGAATGCCGGAAATGGTGTTTGAGTATATTTTAAAAGAAAACGGAATTGATCCGGAAACAGATTTGGAAATCAATCAGGGGATTGATTATGGTTCTACTGCAGCTGCCTTTGCTGAGGGAAGCGGAGACTTCACCATTGAATTTGAGCCTGGTGCGACATCTCTTGAATCAGAAGCCGCAGGATATGTGGTTGCATCCCTGGGCGAAGACAGCGGCTATGTTCCGTACACGGCATTTTCTGCAAAGCAGAGTTTTATAGATGAAAATCCGGATATTATACAGGGATTTACAAATGCCCTCCAAAAAGGAA
>CALWFY010000126.1 GCA_944377775.1 uncultured Mediterraneibacter sp. | reverse complement strand
GTACATACTTCTTGATTTCCTCATAAGTGGCTTTGCTCTCCGCAGCCGTCAAATCAAGCTCGTCCATTTTCACTTCTACCTCGATATGTTGGTCTGAATGAAGTTTGGACAATAAACATACCGTCTCAACATGTGTCGTCATCGGAAACTGATCAACAGCCCTTACCCGTCTCAGCTCATACCCTCTCCCGCACAGATACTTCAGATCCCGTGCCAGTGTTGCGGAATCACAGCTCACATACACGACTTTCTCCGGCGCCATATCCACAATCGTCTCAAGCAGAGCCTCGTCACATCCTTTTCTCGGAGGATCCACTACGATCACATCCGCCTTCACCATTTCTCCGCCGTCTTGTCTCTGCGAATCCCGATGAGTCTTATACCATTCCGGCAGTACCTCCTCTGCCTTTCCCACGAAAAATTCCGCATTGTCTATCCCGTTGATTTTCGCATTGGCCCTTGCATCGTCAATAGCCTGAGGGATGATCTCCACACCGTATACTTTTTTCGCCCTGTGCGCCAGGAAAAGTGAGATCGTGCCGATTCCGCAGTACATATCCCACACAGTCTCATTTCCCTTTAAATCTGCATATTCAAGGGCAAGAGAATACAGTTTTTCCGTCTGCACCGGATTTACCTGATAAAACGACAGCGGTGATATCTGATATTTAATCTCGCCGATATAATCTGTTATATATCCCTGTCCCCAGAGCGCAACAAAAGAGTCCCCCATGATCACGTTTGTCTGACGTGTGTTGGGACTCATAGTAATGCTCGTCATACCCGGTATTTTCACCAATTCCTTGATCAGAGCTTCCACATGAGGAATTTTTGTTCCATTTACCACAAGGCAGACCATAATTTCCCCTGTAGTAAATCCATATCTGATAAAGACGTGGCGCAAAAGCCCTTTTCCGCTTTTTTCGTCATAAGAGCTGATTTTATTTTTCTTCATGAAATCCAGAATGATCTCCAGTATTTCCTGATTCACTGGCACACCCAGCGCACAGTCCGTATTCGCGATAATATCGTGGGTACGCCCTGCATAAAATCCTGTCACCGGATTTCCTTCTTTATCCGTCCCGAACGGGAACTGTGCCTTATTGCGGTATTCAAAAGGAACATCCATTCCAATGATCGGTTCTGTCGTCTGATCTAAAAGTTCCGGAGAAAAACCGCCGATCCGCTCCAGATTCTCCCGCACTTTCTTTTCTTTAAACGCAAGCTGTCTCTCATAAGACATCTCCTGTATCTGGCAGCCGCCGCACCTGCGTGCAAATGCACAGCGGGGCTCCACACGGTCCAAAGACGGATGGAGAATCTTCATCAGCCTCGCGTACCCGTAATTCTTTTTTGCCTTCATCACCTTGGCTTCCACAGTATCCCCGATCACTGCATCTTTGATAAAAAGGGTATATCCGTCCACTTTCCCGATACCCTCGCCGTTCACACCGATATCTGTGATTTCCACGGTCACTGTATCATTTTTCTGCATGCTCTTCTCCTGCTGAATCCATTTCATTTAAACATCTGAAGTTCTGCGCAGATTGGACTCAAACAGCCTGTTATAACCAAGCCAGTCTGTCCCTGTCTTTCCTTTAAAAATCTCGGTCAGTGTCTGCATCTTTGCATCCGCATTGTCTGCCAGATTAAGCGCCAGAGCCTCTGCCAGAGCCGGTTTTTTTGGCGAACCGTACTCCAGTTCCCCGTGATGAGCGATCACGCAGTGCTTCAGTTCATTGGCAAGGGTGACCGGAAAATCCGGCAGGGTGCGCAGAGCTTCGCTGATCATCTCCACGCCGATCACGATATGTCCGATAAGCTGTCCCTCATCCGTATAATCATTGTCGGGAAATTCCGATAATTCTCTCGTCTTTCCGATATCATGGCACATTGCTGCCGCAAAAAGCAGGTCCCGGTTCAGGATCGGGTATGCGCCTGCAAAATATTCACACATATGCAGTATGCTCAAAGTATGTTCCAGAAGCCCTCCTGAAAAACTGTGATGAACCGTCTTTGCCGCAGAGTGTGCTTTAAACCTTTTGATAAACTCAGGGTCATTTACAAAGAAATATTCCAGCAGCTTTTTCAAGTGTGGATTCCCAATCTGTCGGATGTACGCAGTCAGTTCCTCATACATACTGTCCACACTTTTCTCTGTAGTCGGCATATAATCAGCCGGGTCATACTCCCCCTCCTGAGCTTTGCGAATCTGTCTGATATTGATCTGGAGATTCCCGTTATAGCTGATCACATCCCCGTATACTTCGATAAAATCTTTCTCATCATAATCTGCGATTCCCTGTGAATTAGGGTCCCACACCTTTCCGTCCAGTATTCCTGTCTTATCCTGCAGCAGCAGGTTGTCGTAAGGTTTTCCGTTTCTCGTCTCCGCAGAACGTTTCCCTTTGCACAGATAAACATTTCTGATTGTTTCACCCTCATGAAGTCCGTTAATATATCTCATGTCTCTCCTCTTTCTATTTCTATTTACTAGGCGTTTGCGAAACGCCATAAACCGCATAAATACGGTATTTTCTGTTACTAAAATACAAATAACTCCTCACCTGATATGGTATAATAGAGTTGCCAAAAACTATAAACCATCATCCAAGAAAGGA
>CALWFY010000125.1 GCA_944377775.1 uncultured Mediterraneibacter sp. | reverse complement strand
TCCGGCGGCGCAAAGCCGAAAGATGTGCAGGAACTTCTCGGACACTCTGATGTCAGTACCACAATGAACATTTACGCTCACTCTACAAGGGAAGCGAAGCGCACTTCCGCAAGGCTGCTGGATAAGGTGGTCGGCAGGGAATAAAAGATTGCCCTTGTTTCGGCTCGTAAGGGCAAAAACAAGGGCAAACAGATAAGGTTTGAACGGAAAACAGGCGTGATGCCTTGAAAAATCAATGGTTTTTGAGGATTGGATAGACAAATCACAATTTAATCATATTTTCTTTTTATAATTATTTATTGAACAGTTCAGTCATAGAACTGTATGTGAGAGAAAATCATGCTTGCATGATTTTTCGAGCAGCCAGTTCTATGGGCTGAGCGCCCGTTAATGAGTAAAACGGTGGCGGCAGCCACGATAAGCACGCCTGTGCGGTTTTACGAATGGCGCAGCTGAACTGTGATATTATAAAATATCTAAAGGAAAGGACCCGATTTTAACAATGAAAAAAGAAAACCGAAAAATGGCACAGCAGCGCCGGGCCGAGGAAAGGCGCAAAAAAGAATTTCGCAGGAAACTGAGCAAAGTTCTCGCAATAGGAATCCCCAGCCTGGCCGTGCTGGCTCTCGTGATCGTACTGATCGTTGATTCAGTCTCAAACAAAGATACTGACAGCCAGACCGACAATACAAATACGGAAAGTACCTCCGATAATACGGATGCTTCTGCAAATGATACCGAAACCTCCTATTCTACAGATACTTCTCTCACTGTAGAGGATGGAGATACCGTCAATATCGACTATGTAGGAAGCGTTGACGGCGTTGAGTTTGACGGCGGGAACACGCAGGGAATGGGTACTGATCTTGTGATCGGTTCCGGAAGCTACATAGATGATTTTGAAGAACAGCTCATCGGCTCACATCCGGGAGATCAGGTAGATGTGTACGTCACTTTCCCTGATCCATATTCCGGCAATCCGGATTTAAGCGGAAAAGAAGCGCTGTTTCAGGTGACTGTCAATGGAATTTATGAATAAAGCTTAGACTTCTCAGACAATGTGAAATGTCCGGACGGGAAAAGGGTATATCTTCCATACTTTCTCCCCATCCGGACATTTTCTCTCATAATCCCTCTATTTCCGTTTTTTCCGGCTTTTCCATACAGTGGCCAGAATGTCTTTTAAAACCAGCATGGCATTTAACTCATCATACCCGTATTTTTTCTCCAGATCATCCAGGAGTCTGCCAATCTCTGCGGCATACGGTTTTATATCTACCTCATTCTGGTAAGTGGCAAGAATCGGATATTTCTTGCTCCACGCTTTTGTCCAGTCGATTTTTTCGGTCACTTTCTCGCTTGTCCTTTCAATAGCCTCCTGAATTTCCTCTACCTGAATATCAAATTCAACCAGTTCATCCAGTGACAGACCATACAGATTCGCAAGTCTCTTAGACTGATGAATATCGGGCAATGTCTCATCCAGTTCCCATTTCGAAATCGTCTGTTCTTCTGTCAAGTAAGGACTAAAAAAAATTTTAATTTTTTTGATTTCTGCACAAGTCCGTATGTCAACCGCACTTGTGCATAGTTTCCAAGTCAAAGAAACCGCTATCAAAGCTCCAACAGATTTCTATTCTATTATCGGAATATACATTCACTTTGTCAATCAGCTTCTCCTTTATTTCTTCCGTAAGTTCCATCTGATCAGCATAGCAGTTCAACCGACTGATATTCTTTTCTATCTGTAGGTTACTCTCCTGCTGTATTTCCTGTCTGCTCTGAAGCTCATCTAACCTCTGCTCCAACCTTGCAGTTTCTTCATCGTATTTTTTCTTTTCCACGAGGAAATCCACTCTGGATAACTTACCATCCGTGTATTGCTCATAGAGTGGCATCCATGTCTTTTTCATTGTAGCAATGCTTTTTATCAGGGTTGCAATCTCAGCACCCTCAGAAAAGGGAATTGTTTTATTCTTTGTTGCCTTGGATAATTCAGCTTCTTTGACAAACAATCGTATTTGTTGCTTCAAAGCTGATAAAACAGCCTCATTTGCTTCCTCAAGATTTATAACCGCACTTCGGCATCTACACTCTTTAATCAAATATCTCTGACCACACCTAAGACCACCTTTTCCATCCTTCTGCATTTTTCTACCACAATAACCACAATGATAGATATTCCTGCCGGACTTACCACTTGCCCTAAACTCTATTTGTCTCAGCATTGAATTTGCTTTCACATAAAGTTCATACGATACAAGTGGTTCGTGAGTATCTTCTACTCTTACCCATTCAGACGGTGGTGTTTTTACACGCTTTCCTCTTACTGTAAATGATGTTGTTTTGAGCGAAATCATTGTTCCGGTATATCGCTCGTCTTTAACCATGCAACGGATTCTATCATCTGTCCAATAGCATTTAGCACCGTATGGGCTCCATTGCTTTGTAAATCCCTGCATATTCTGAAACTCTGACGGAGCCAAAACGCCTCGCTCATTCAACATCTTAGCGACATTTAATGTAGAAACACCAGAAGCTACAAGTTCAAAAATTTCTTTAACAATCTTCCCTGTCTCCTCATGGACTACCAACTGATGAACATTATCCTCTGCTTTCCTATAACCATACATGGCATTAGGAGCATTATACTCTCCTTTTTCAGCCATTCGTCTCCAAGCAATCCTCTGTTTCTTAGAAAACTCCCTGCTGTAAAAGTCATAAATCATATTCTTGAACGCAACATCAAGTCCACCTGTTGTACCCTCAAAATCCTTGCTATCATAGTTGTCATTTACAGAAATAAACCTTACACCGAGAAATGGGAAATACTGCTCAAGATAGTCACCCAGCTCCACATAGTTTCTACCAAATCGGGAGAAGTCCTTTACAATGATACAGTTTACCTTGCCCGCCTTTGCAAGTTCAATCAGCTCTGTAAACTGTGGTCTGCTGTCAAAATGCACACCGGAATATCCATCATCACACTTTTCAATTATGGTACAATCTGCAAATTCCTCGTGGTTTCTAATGAAATCCCAAAGTAAAGCTCTCTGGTTAGTTATACTATTGCTTTCTGCCTTGTCTGCCCGAAGGGATATATCACGATCCTCCTGTGATAATCGAATATACAAGGCAATTACATATTTGCTGCCATAGCTAACTGTTCTTTCACCCTGCATATCTCGTCCCTCCTTTCCTCAACCACTTGTGCCAATTCCTCAAGTTCGTCTTTGAAACGGAAGCATATCTCTAACCTTTCATCACTATATACAAGCACCTTACTGATAAAGTATTGGATAATGTCCTCTGTTAAATTGTCAAAGTTCTTATACTTCTCAATGATTTTTTCCAGCTTACTGCCTTCTTTACAACCTTTTTCATACCTCCTTTGAAGTTCCTGTAATTCATTGATTTTCTGCTCCTCAGCCGCAGCTTCGTTCAGATACTTTTCTTTCGCATACAGATAATCACTTTCACTAAGGATACCATCTGCATAATCGTTGTAAAGTGAACCTGCTCTGTTCTCTGCTTTGCTTTTCCGTTTGCAAGCTTCAAGAATTTCCCTCTGATAGCCCGCATTGATTTGTCTTGCCTGCTCTGTACGGTTTAACTGTTCCAGAGCCTTCCTGCCATCTAAAAACAGCTTGATATGAAGTCTGATAGCTTCCTCAACTGCACTTTCCACATCTTTCTTATTCAGACGCTTTCTTGTGCACCCCTTCTCTTTCAAGGTCTGATAAGTTTGGCAGATATATTTATAATATACCCTCGGTGGATTCAGCTTAACTCCGCTGCTATCCCTCCAAAGAGACATATTCTTGCCGCAATCCGCACAAACCAAAACACCTTTTAGGAGATTCGGCTCTTTGGAAATGCTGTCGTGCTTACCATAATTGCTATGGAATTTTTCTCTGTACTTTTTCCTCTGCTCATTGATTTTTTCAAAGATTTCTCTTTCTACAATCGGCTCATGTATATTTTCTACATAAATTCTCTCCTCTACAGGCATCCGGGTTGTTTTCATACCCTTATATAATGCAGTTCTTGCAATACCCTGTTCCATATCACCGATATACACCGGATTTTCCAAAACCCTTGCCAATGTACTGACTGTCCATAATCCGGACTTTGAGCGTTCTGATTTAACCCAGCCTTTAAGGTATTTATATCTGGTAGGACAAGGAATGTCACAGTCATTCAATCTTCTGGCAATGGTTGTAAGACTCTCCCCGTCTGCCCTCCAATGAAAAATATTCCAAACAATCTCTCTTACATCTTCATCCACAATCAGCTTGTTATGATCTTCAGGAGATTTCATATATCCATACGGTGCAGACATT
>CALWFY010000124.1 GCA_944377775.1 uncultured Mediterraneibacter sp. | reverse complement strand
AGAGAGAAGAAGAGATCACGGTCGTTGTGAGTATCAGCGAGCGTAATTTCTGTCAGGAAGATGAGTTTGCTCCAGACCAGATCCAACTGGACCTTACGGCAACGGACGCCGCGGGGAAAGATGTGCTGTCTGATGTGGTAAGCGCATATAAAGATGCCGTTTTGGATACAGACAGGTGGAAACATGCGGTCAGCGCAGAAAGCACGGATACAAAAGAGCAGATATTTGCCTTTGGTGAAGATGCGAATTATTCATTCAGCTTTGATTATGAGGACCTTGCCGGCAACAGGGCGGTAGAGGCGGAAGAATCGGAAGACTCATCCCCAGACGAGCCGGAATCCATGGTTCATAAGTGCAGGTACTTTACCGTAGACAAAACCGCGCCAGCCGGAAGCATTCAAATTGAGAGTAATATCTGGAGACAGTTTGTTGACATGATCACGTTTGGCATTTTCACGAATCGCAATATGACAGATGTGATTATCTCCGGGCAGGATGATACAGCAGGCATTAAATCAATACAGTACTATAAATTTGTCCCGCCGGTGGAGAGCAGAGGAACGTTTGCCGGGCTTACGGAGGACAGGCTGGATAATCTTCCGGACAATGTCTGGGAGGATGGCGAAAGGCTGACTCTGCGGGGCGAGCAGCAGGCTGTGATCTACGCGAAGATTATGGATAAGGCAGGAAACAAGACTTATATCAGTTCAGCAGGAGTGATCGTGGACACGACAAAAGCATCTCCTGAGATTATCATTGAGACTGCGCCTTCGGCCTATGGCTATTACAGCTCTGACGTGCCATTTACACTGCGTGTGACGGATCCCCAGTCAGGTGGGACGTATTCCGGGCTCAAGGAAGTGTCTTATGAGATACTGCGGAATGGACAGCTGACTCAGGCAGGGAATTATGCAAATGAACTCTCTGACCGGACTCAGCGCAGAAAGGAGATTACGAAACGGGAGACAGTCAGCGCTCAACTTAACAACAGCAACAATGTACAGATACGGGTGCGGGCGGTTGACTGGGCTGGAAATGAATCAACCGCAACAAAGGATATCCGGATTGACATCACTGCACCGGCTGTCAGCATCTATTATGACCTGAACAACCCTGTCAATGGCAGATATTATAACGCCGCCCGGACGGCGACAGTGGTAGTGTCAGAGCGCAATTTTGATGAAGCATTGTTTACCTTCAATGTTACAAATACGGATGGTACGCGGCCCTATATCAGTGAGTGGACGCATAGTACAGGAAATGGTGTGTCCGACGAGACGACTCATACCTGTCAGGTGGTGTTCTTTGCGGACGGAGATTATACTTTTACGGCGGATGTATCGGACCTTGCCGGCAATCACGCTTCTTATGGTCAGACTGACGAGTTTACGATAGATCAGACAACGCCTGTTATAGAAGTGGCCTACGACAACAACGATCAGGGAGAGCCCGGCTATTATAATGCGGCGCGCACAGCTGTTATCCGGATAACAGAACATAATTTTAACCCGGCGGATGTCAGCACGTACATTACAGCCGCTCTGCAGGGGACAGGTCTGACTGCCCCGGCATTGAGTGAATGGAGCACGCAGGGAGATGTGCACACTGCCAGTGTTAGCTTTGCCAGTGACGCGGACTATACGTTTGACATCAGCTATACAGATCTTGCCGGGAATGCCGCTCAGGATTACAGCCAGGACAGTTTTACAGTAGATACGACCATGCCTGAACTGGAAATATTTGACATGGCAGACAAGTCGGCAAACAACGGAGCGGTGGCTCCCGCAATCCAGTACAGCGACATAAATTACTCTGAAAGCGGAGTAAGTATTGTCCTTGAGGGAACAATGCATGATGCCAGAGAGGTTGAGGGAGATCGGACTGCAGTGGAAAACGGAGCTCGGATCAAGATGGCGGACTTTGCATACACGAAGGATAATGATGACTTGTATACGCTTACTGCATCTGTGCAGGACCGGGCAGGAAACCGGGTAGAAAAGTCAATTGTTTTTTCTGTGAACAGATTTGGCTCAGTATATGTATTTTCCAATGAAACAGAGACAATGCTGAATGATTTCTACTCAAAAGAAGCTCAGGATATTGTTGTCACGGAGATTAATGTGGATTCCTTAGTATTTAACGGCATATCTTACGGTCGTGACGGTGAGCTTGTCAATATGAAGGCAGGTGAAGACTATACAGTTGAAGAAAGCGGCACTGAGGCTTCATGGAAAGAGTACCGGTATACGATACATAAGGAAAACTTTGAGCAGGAGGGGCATTATACTGTGACCATCGACTCAGAGGACCGGGCTGAAAATCTTATGAATAATAAGGTGAAAGACAGCGCTATTGAGTTTGTAATTGATAAGACGAAGCCAACGGTTGTCATAACCGGGGTTGAAGACAATGCGCAGTACAGGGCTGATTCCAGAGAGCTGACTGTTGATGTGGCGGATAATATTGCGATGGGTGGTGTTGATCTCTATATTAATGGGGAAGACGCGCCGGCAGAACACTATGACGCGGACACTATACAGCAGTCTGGCGGGAAGCTGTCTTATATGCTCCACAGTGACTCAAGGTTCCAGGACATAAAAGCAGTGGCGTGGGATGCTGCGGGAAATGAGGCGGTTACAGAGGACATCAGTATTCTGGTAACCTCCAATCTGCTGATTCAATACATAAATAATCTGCCGCTTGTTATTGTCTCTGCTTTTGTCCTGCTTTTACTGATCGGACTGATTCTTCTGGTGATAAAACGCAGAAAGGATAGGGACGAAGAAGTTGACAACATCACAGTTATCCGTTAGAATCACATTTACGGACAGCGACGAACGGGATCAGTATATATGTGGAATGCCGCAGAGAGGAGGCGGCTGGTGAGAGCCTCCGCAGGAGCATATAGAACCGGCCCGGGAGCTTCTGCATGAAAGTGCAGCGTAGAGCCTGCGTTAAGGGCGAAAGAGCGAACCGCGCGGAAGCAGATCATTTTATAGAAGAATTGTGAAAGCGCAGTTAATTAGGGTGGTACCGCCGGGATATCCGGTCCCTTGTGTGAGGGACTTTAGATGTCCCGGCGTTTTGTTTTTAAGTCTGAGCTGAGAAGCAGCGGAATCGAGCTGCCGCATGCGTAAAAGAGCATGTATTGAAGGAAAAGCAGAACGCATCTTAAACATTAAACTATATTTCAAAGGAGAAGAGGAAATGGCAAAGGAAAAGAAACTGGTACAGTCGATCACTTCCAGAGATGAAGACTTCGCGCAGTGGTATACGGATGTTGTCCGCGAGGCGAAGCTGTGCGATTATTCAGGGGTAAAGGGATGCCTGAATTACCTGCCAAACGGCTATGCGCTCTGGGAGAATATCCAGGCGGATCTGGACAAACGTTTTAAAGATACAGGCGTGGAGAATGTTTATCTCCCGGTGCTGATCCCTGAGAGCCTGCTCCAGAAGGAGAAGGACCATATCGCGGGATTTGCTCCGGAGGTGGCGTGGGTGACACATGGGGGAGCGGAGCAGCTCCAGGAGAGGTTCTGCATCCGTCCCACATCTGAGACTCTCTTCTGTGACGTGTGGAGCAAAATCGTGCAGTCTTACCGCGACCTGCCGAAGGTCTGGAACCAGTGGTGTTCCGTCCTCCGCTGGGAGAAGACTACGAGACCGTTCCTGCGTTCCAGAGAGTTCCTGTGGCAGGAAGGACACACGATCCATGCCACATATGAAGAGGCGGAAAAGCGCACAAAGCTGATGTGGAAAGTGTACAAGGATTTTGTGGAAGAAGATTTAGCCATTCCGGTTGTGGCAGGACGGAAGACGGAGAGCGAGAAATTTGCAGGCGCTCAGGACACTTATACGATCGAGGCGCTGATGCATGACGGTCAGGCTCTGCAGTCTGCCACAAGTCATTTCTTCGGCAATTCTTTCCCGGATGCTTTCAATATCAAGTATGCGGATAAGAATAATGAACTTCACAGCGTATATGAGACTTCATGGGGGCTGTCCACCCGAATCATCGGCGCCATCATCATGGTGCACGGCGATGACAGCGGTCTGGTGCTTCCGCCGAGAATTGCTCCGGTACAGGTAAGGGTCATCCCGATTGCACAGCATAAAGAGGGCGTGCTTGACAAGGCGAATGAAATCCTTGACGCACTGAAGGCAGCAGGTTACCGTGCGAAAATTGATGATTCTGAAAAGAGTCCGGGATGGAAATTCAGCGAGCAGGAAATGCTTGGTATTCCGGCCCGTATTGAAATCGGTCCGAAAGATATCGAGAACGGACAGGCAGTGATCGTGCGCCGCGACACAAGAGAAAAGATCGTGGTGGCTATTGATGAGATCAGAACAAAGCTGGGAGAGATTCTTGAGACCATTCAGAAAGACCTTTATACAAAAGCAAAAGCATTCCTTGACGATCACATCAGTACGGCAGTGACCATGGATGAGATGAAGAGTGCTGTCACAGAGAAAAAAGGTTTCGTAAAAGCCATGTGGTGCGGAGAAGAAGCGTGTGAGGACGAGATCAAAGCACAGGCAGGCGGTGTGACATCAAGATGTATTCCTATGGAAGAAGAACATCTCTCAGATGTGTGCGTATGCTGCGGAAAGCCGGCGAAACATATGGTTTACTGGGGAAGAGCATATTAATTGTCAGAAAACTTAAAAATCCCTTGACTTTCGGTATTAAACGTAATAAACTGATCTAGCGTGCATGAAAAGGCATCTTTCTTTTTGTGCGCTCAAAATGGATAATGATCAAGTTATCCGCAGCCCCTTGCGGCATGAGCCGTGAGGTAACGAATAATTCATAGGAGGTGAAAAGGAATGCCAACATTTAACCAGTTAGTTAGAAAAGGACGT
>CALWFY010000123.1 GCA_944377775.1 uncultured Mediterraneibacter sp. | reverse complement strand
TACACGGTCCGGGTCTGCACTGGGCAGGTCGATCTTGTTGATCACCGGCATCACATCCAGATCATGATCCAGCGCCAGATACACGTTCGCCAGCGTCTGCGCCTCCACGCCCTGAGCTGCATCCACTACAAGTATAGCTCCGTCGCACGCGGCAAGACTTCGAGACACCTCATAATTAAAGTCCACATGCCCCGGCGTGTCGATCAGGTTAAAGATATACTCCTCCCCGTCATCTGCCTTGTAAACCGTGCGCACGGCCTGAGCTTTGATGGTGATTCCTCTCTCCCTCTCCAGATCCATGTTGTCCAGAACCTGGGACTGCATCTCCCGGCTGGTCAGAAGCCCGGTCATCTCAATGATCCGGTCCGCCAGCGTAGACTTCCCGTGGTCAATATGCGCGATGATACAAAAATTCCTTATCTTACTCTGATCTATAACTGACAATTTCATTCCTCCAATATTTTATCCGTCTATTTCTGCACACCTGACGAATGTTCTATAAGAAAAAGTTCCACCGCCAGATGGTCTGTCAAAAGCCCTGTCTTAACTCTTTGTTCCACGTCCGCGCCTTGTTCCATGACAGAGCGAAGCTCCCCTAAGCTAAACCGCTTTGACTGCTCCATGTATCTGCCTGCGGCAAAGGGATGGATTCCCGCCTTTGAGGCAATCTCTTTTTTTCCATATCCCTGGCTTAACAGGGCTTTCACCTGAAACAAAAGCCTGTACTCCCTTATGAGAAGAAATAAGACACGCATGGGCGGTTCTTTTAACGCCAGCAGTTCATAATACAGATCCAGCGCTTTTCTCTGGTTCTTATCTGCCACAGCATTGACCATCTCAAAGATATGGCTGGTGATCTGAGTGACGCAGACTGCATCCACATCCTCTCTTGTAAGGGTATTTCTGTGAGCCGCATAGCACACCAGCTTTTCCATCTCTTTTGTGATGTTCTCCATATCTGTGCCGACTTTATTTAAAAAGTAAGCAATGTCCCCTGAAGCCATCTGCTTGTTTTCTTTTTTCACAAGCCCCTGCACCCAGCGTCTGAGCGTATTTTCATCCTGAACTCCCAGTTCCGCAATATAGCCTTTTGCCTTGACTGCCTTGTACAGCCTGCTCCGCTTATCCACCTCATTTTCTATAAAAATAAAATAGGTGGTCTCCGGCATCCCGCTGATATAGTCGGCCAGTTCTCCTCCTGAACTTTTGAAGAATCCTGTATCCTCGAACACGATCAGCCGCCTCGGGGCAAAAAACGGCAGAGTCTCAGACAGATCAATCACTTCCCTGATATCCGTATTCTTCCCTTCATAGCAGGCATAGTTCATGGTATCGCCCTCTGGAAGCATGGCTTTTACGAGCCGCTCCCTGTACAGCTTTTTTAAATATGCCTCCTCCCCGCAGAGAAGATAGACCTGTTTAAATTTTCCCGTTTTTAAATCTTCATTCAGGTTCTTCATAACTCTTGTATTATAAAGGAAACAGACAGGTTTTGACAAGAGGTGAAATTTTATGGCAGCTCTTTTGGAACCGCCCCGGTCAGCCTCATCTTTTTCCCGTCTGTCCACACAGTGATCGCCCCGTTTTCCTGGGTGGAATACACCCTGGTCCCAATCCCGGCAAACCGCTCCAGCGTTTCTTTATGAGGATGCCCGTACCTGTTATCCCTGCCCGCGGATATCAGCGCGACAGATGGCTGTATGATATCAAGAAATTGGTGCATGCCGGAATTTTTCGACCCGTGATGGGCGGCTTTCAAAATATCATACTGCCCTATCCGGTCTCCGCTGATCAGAGTTTTTTCTCCTTCGCCTTCCACGTCCCCGGCAAGCAGCATGCCGAACTCCCCGCAGGTCAGCTCCATGACGAGGGAAGCCTCATTCCCCGGTTCAAGTCCAAGCCCTTCCTCAGGTCCCATGCAGGTCAGGGTAAGGTTTAGCCCTTGTTCGCCCTGTTCTTTTAGGGTATCTCCTGCTTCTATGACCGCCACCCGCGTTCCGTTCTCAGCAGCCGTGCCGGCCAGCTCTGTCAGTTTCTCATCCCAGTATTCCTCGGAGGGCAGCACAAGATTTCTGATATGAACTCCCAGCCGCTGTCCTTCAAGAAGTTCCTGTATCCCATTGATATGATCTTCATCCCCGTGGGTGACAAATACATAATCGAGTGTGTCCACCCCGCCCGCCAAAAGATATGGCTCTATTCTGTATATCCCCGGGGAGGACACATCGCTGCTCCCGCCGTCTATCAGATAGTTTCTCTCTGTTCCTCGGATATGGATGGAGTCGCCCTGGCCCACATCCAGGACGGTCACCTGTACCCCGTCCTCATTCCTGTATCCCGCCCGGCACATGACCGTCATGATCACCGCAAAGATCAGGAGGCACCCTCCGGGAACAGGAAGCAGAAATTTATTTTTATGTCTCAGAAAATAAAACAGAATACACATCCCCAACAGCACCCCATAATATACGATAAGCCACTTTACAGAAGGCTTTCCTGTCACAATCCTGCTTCCCGGGAGCTCTACAGCCATGGCACAAAGCAGATCATAGAACCAGAGCACTCCCTGGGAGAGCTTCAGGACTGCTCCCCCTGCCACATCAGACAAAAGGGTCAGGGCAGACCCTGCGATTCCCGCCCCCATTGCCAGCGGCATGATCGGAATCACCACAAGATTCAGAAATACCGACCAGGAAGGTATCTCAAAATAAAAGTATAAAACCGGCCCAAGCAAGAGAACATTGACAGCCAGACTGGAGGCAAGGCCTGCCGACAGCCTTCTCAGAAAAACCGCTAAAATCGCCTTCGGACGCCGCCTGCTCCCGAGTTTCTTCTTTTTTTCCCGCTCACCGTCATCCCTTTCTTTTTTATCACATCCCAGCATTGCCGCAAACATGGGACCGATCAGGGCTATTCCAAGTATTGCGCCAAAGGAGAGTAAAAATCCGGCATCCGTCACATACAGAGGCTGCTGCCCGCAGAGCACGGCTGCAGACAGCACAAGACTGGTCAGCAGATCATAATCCCTTCCTGTCAAATCCGCGCCGATCTTTACAAGAAACATGATCAGCGCCCTTAAACTGGATACGCCTGCTCCGATCATCACTGTGTAAAAGATCAGGATGCTCCCTCCCGCAAGCCCTGCCGGAATAAATCCAAGACCGGATTTTCTGAGCAGGCTGTATATCCCCATACCGATAAAGGACATATGAAGCCCTGATATGGCGAGCAGATGCCCGATACCGTTTTTCTGATACAGCTTTTTCATCTCAGGGTCCAGCCCGCTTTTATCTCCCAGCAGGATCGCGCTCATGATCCCGCCGTAGTAGTCTCCCAGATGTTCTGTGAGAATCTCCTTCCATCCCTCGCGCATATCTGACAGAAACTGCCTTATTCTGTCTGTCCGGGAAGATAAGACAGAAGTATGCTCGGCCCACACAAGGATCCGGATCCCCTGCCTCAGATAATAGGAACGCTGGTCAAAATTCCCCGGATTGCGCGCTCTTTCAAAAAAAGCGGCCTCCCCGTAGACTTTCACCTGATTTCCGATCTTTATGGTGTTGTTTTTTTCCTGCTGTTTTGGTCTGACATAGACCATGAGTTTCGATTCAGAGAATTGCTTATGGGCAACAGACAGGACACTGTCTCTTAAAAAAACTGCTGTCACATTTTCTTTTTCTTCAATCCGGTATGCTGTTCCTGCCAAAATAACCTTACAGTCTTTTTCAAGCGCCTGTTCCAGCGCGGAAGCCTCCTGTCCTCCTGCGCCAAAAAACCATACTCTGACTGTCTGTATGGCAAGAAACAGTATACAGGCCACACAGAGCGGCCGTTTTTTCATAATTTTTATTCTTCAGCTGCGATCAGTTCTTCTTTCGCTTCAAGAGGCTGAGATAAATCCACGGCATCCATATATTCAGCCTCTGTCTCCCCATTGATCGTAATCTGCACCTTTTGTGCCTCTGTTCCCTCAACCAGAGAATTTACGATCGAATAAACAGTCAGTTCCGGAAGAATATCATAAGCTCCTGTCAGGAACGTACTGTCAAAATTCACATAGCAGATGCCGTCTTTAATCGTTACGCTGAGCAGGTTTGCATCCGGGTTGATCGTCGGATATCCCTCCCCGCCGGAGGGGCCCTGCATTAGTTTTTCCACGATCAGCTTTTCTTTGGATACATTGCTGCTGTATCTTACATCCCTCTGTTCTGCCACCAGTTTTTCACCGGCTCCGTCCGCAAAATAGAGCGTCAGCGTGCCTGTCTGATACGCGCTTGGAGAAGAACCTGTATTTTCTACGAAATCATCCACATTCATCAAACCGACTGTCCGGCTCTCGCTGTCCTTAAGCGGTTCTCCTTCCACTGTAAATGACACGGCATTTATCCCTTCTATACGCACCAACGACTGGACAACGGCCGCCCGCATCAGCTTTTCCTCAAGAGTTTCCATCTCCAGATATGCTTCATTAAAATCCACATCCAGAATACTTCCCCGAAGTTGGCAGTCCTGTACTTCTACTTTTTCAGGAATCGGAGGGGTATACTCAATATCTTCCGCCGGTCTGCTCAGCTCTTCCAAAACATTCTGAGCATTCTCCAGTGCATCCTCACCTGAAAATTCATAAGTGATCTTAGTAAGGCCGGTGCGGTCTTCATTCAGACAGTAAATATAGGTATCGTTTTTCCCCACATCAGTCCGTTTCCCACAAGCGCCCAGCAGAGCCGCTGCGCAGAGGCATACGGCAAAAGCAACTGTTCTTATTCTCATTTTTTCACCCTCCTATGCCTCTACATAGATCAGAGGGATACGCACCGTGAATGTGGTTCCTTCTCCCTCACTGCTGTACACCTTGATCGAACCTCTGTGGACGATCACCGCATTTCTCGCAATCGCCAGTCCGAGCCCGGTACCGCCGATCTCCCGGGAATGAGACTTGTCCACCCGGTAAAACCTCTCAAAAATATGAGCCTGATCGTGTTCCGGAATTCCGAT
>CALWFY010000122.1 GCA_944377775.1 uncultured Mediterraneibacter sp. | reverse complement strand
CTTATTAAAGTGCGCCTAAAATGTCCGATTATCCACTTTTCATTCCAGAATTCATGCTCTACACGAAGTCTTCTTTGCTTTGGTTCAAGATTACGACCAAGCTTCGCGAGTTTCGCAATTATCTATTGTATTTTAGTCATACTTAATGTCAAGAACTTCTTTCATATGGTCGATAGGCATATGTTTTCCTGTCCAGAGATGGAATGCTGCATCACCCTGGAAAAGCATCATGCCAAGACCGTTCATTGTCTTACATCCTGCTTCCTTAGCCATCTTGAGAAGGGCTGTCTCCCTCGGAGAGTAGATTGTATCTGTCACGATCAGCTCCGGGCGGAAGAAAGATTTATCCGGAACAACTGACTGTCCCTCCATTGGTTTCATTCCCACGCCTGTGGCCTGTGCGAAAAGATAGCTGTCTGCCATTTCCTCTCTCAACTTCTCTTTGTCATCCAGATCATACAGGTTTACGATACAGTCTGTGTTCTCTCTGATCGTTCTGACTGTCTGCTCTGCTGCCTCCCAGAATTTGTCCTTAATATTGAAAATAGACATTTCTTTTACACCGTCCAGAGCGGCCTGTACTTCGATGGCTTTTGCAGCACCGCCGGCTCCTGTGATCGTCATTTTCTTTCCGATCACATCAATGTTGTTGTCTTTTAAAGACTGCATATAACCGATACCGTCTGTGATGTGTCCGATCAGTCTGCCATTGTCATTAACGATCGTGTTGACTGCCCCGCACATTTTTGCCGCAGGTGACAGTTCATCTAAGTACTGTCCAACTACCGTCTTGTTCGGCATGGATACATTGGAACCTACCATCTTTAATGCTCTGAGTCCTTTTACTGCATCCTCAAGAGTGCTGTTGTCCACTTCAAATGCAAGATATGCATAGTCCAGCCCAAGCTGTGCGAAAGCTTCATTGTGCATTGCCGGCGAACTGGAATGACGAATCGGATATGCCATAAGTCCGATAAGTTCTGTGTGTCCTGTGATTCTCTCTGCCATAATTTTCTCTCTCCTTTAAAATATAATTTTCCGCATAAAAATGCTGCCATGCATGCACAGGTCCTGCCCTGTCATGCGTTTGTTAAATATCAAACAATCCCTTCGCCCTTATTATACGTTATTTCGTTTTATACTTCTAATATATCTTTTTTCTCTTTTTGATAGTTTTTTACTATCACTTGTAGTATAATACTGCAAAAAGAAAGGAGTTCTGCCATGACTTTAAATCAACTGCTCTATTTTCAGACTGTGGCCCGCTGCCAGCATTTCCGCCTTGCGGCAGCTGAACTGAATATCTCTCAGCCGTCCTTAAGCCGTTCCATCTCCAATCTGGAAGAGGAACTTGGCGTGATTCTGTTTGAACGCCACGGACGCACTATATCTCTTACAAAGTACGGACGCATTTTTCTGGAACACACCGGACGCATCCTCGATGACGTATCCCTGGCCAGAAAGCAGATGCAAAAACTCTCAGGCAGCGCCGGACATGTGGATATAGCCTATGTGTTTCCACTTGCTGAGCACTACATTCCCCATCTCGTACGGCAGTTTTTAAGCCATGACAGAAACAAGGACGTTACTTTCCGGTTTCACCAGAAGCATACCGCTGAACTGGTGGACGGACTGAAATCCGAGCGCTATGATATCATCCTGGGCTCCTATGTGGAAAATGAACCGGACATCCAGTTCACCCCCATCCTGAATCAGGAAATGATCATCATCACTCCTCTCGAACACCCGCTTACAAAAAAAGACGCTCTCACCCTCCGCGATCTGGAAGATTACCCGATCATCGGATATGACCGCTTCTCCGGTCTTGGACGGTTTACCAACCGCACTTATGACTCTTACTCCATCCACCCGGATATTATCTGCGAATCTCCGGATGAGAACGCCATTGCATCCCTTGTAGCAGAAAACTTCGGTATCGCTCTTGTGGCAAACGTGGACAGTCTCGATCATTTTCCTCTTGAAAAACTGCATTTGTCGGATATAAATCTGCAGCACACCGTCTATCTGGGATATTTAAAGCGGCATTATCAGATACCGGCTGTTAAAAATTTCATCTCTTTCATAAAAAAAGAGGGGATCCGAATCTGATTTCGGTTCCCCTACGAAAGCCCCCTGCGCTTTACATATTCTGCAAAGCGATTCACAAGAGGGGGCTGATATTTCTGACTGTGTCTCGCCATATAGATATAGCGCCTCTGATGCTGATTCCTGAGCGGCAGCACTTCCACATCCAGCTGCTTTAATATGGGAATATCGGGCATCACGGCAATACCGAAATTCTGCGCCACCAGTCCCGCCATGGAACCATCTTCTTCTATTTCATAAGCAATCCTCGGCTGCACTTTTATCTGTTCAAACATCCGGTCTATCACCGGACGCAGACCACTGTTGTGCGTATAGAAAATCTGAGGATAAGCTGCCGTCTGCTCTAAATCCACTGCTTTTTCATAAGAAAGCGCATGTCCTCTTGGAACAACGACCACCAGATTTTCCGTTCCCACCTGTGTAAACTGGATATCAGGCTCTTTCTCTGTCATGGAACAGAAACCGATATCGAACCTTTCTTCTTTCAGCCCCTGTATGATCTCCGATGTATTTCCCACCGTAAAGTGAAACTTCACTTTCAGTTCCTCGTGAATGCGCAGGAACTCACTGACAAGCCGGGGGACAAACTCGCTCCCGAGCGTATAAATATAGGCCAGCTCCACCACACCCTCAGTCTGACCGGTCAGACTTTTCACTTTTTTCACGCCTGTATCAAGAATCTGGAGAGATTCCTCCACATACTCCTTAAAAAGGCTTCCATATTTTGTCAGCACAACTCCCCTTCCCTGCTTCTCAAACAGCTTTGTTCCAAGTTCTTCTTCCAGAGAACGGATGGCATGACTTAAACTGGGCTGAGATATTTTCAGCTCCTCTGCTGCCTTCGTATAATGTTCAACTTCCGCCAGCTTGGAGAAATAAGCAAGCTGATTTAGATTCATATGATCACCTCTTTTGTATAAAATATCACAATTCATAGATATTTTCTATATTTTAACGCAAAAATATTCATTTGTTATATATCTTTGTTTTCTTTATAATACGCAGTGTAAACAAATTGTTAATCAAATATCAAACAAACTCTGAAATTCTTATCATTATTTTTTAGGAGATTCACCACTATGAAAAAAGAGTACAAACATATCTTTGAACCTTTTACAGTCCGCCGTATGACAGTGAAAAACCGCATTATGATGAGTCCCATGGGAACAAACTACGGCGAGCAGAGCGGAGAAATGAGTTTTCTCCATATTAATTATTATGAGCAGAGAGCAAAAGGCGGCACTGGCCTTATTATGGTAGAAAATGCCAGCATAGACTCTCCAGAGGGTTCAAACGGAACGACCCAGCTGCGCATTGACCACGACAATTATATCCCGCGTCTTTTCAAACTGACGGAAACCGTTCATAAACACGGTGCATGTATCGGTATCCAGTTAAACCACGCAGGGGCTTCCGCACAGTCTGCACGCACAAACATGCAGCCTGTGTCCGCATCTGATATTCCCTCCAAGGCCGGCGGTGAAATCCCTCGTCCCCTTGAGAAGGAAGAAATCATGCGGATTGTTAAAAAATACGGAGAAGCGGCAAAAAGAGCACAGATCGCTGGATTCGACACAGTGGAAATCCACGCCGGTCACTCCTATCTGTTAAGCCAGTTCCTCTCTCCTCTTACCAACAAAAGGACAGATGAATTCGGAGGTTCTCCGGAAAACCGCGCTCGTTTCGCCCGCCTTGTCCTCGAAGAAGTGCGCCGTCAGGTGGGACCATTCTTCCCTATTTTCCTGCGTATCAGCGCAGATGAGTTCCTGGAGGGCGGCAACACGCTGGATGACTGTCTAGAATATCTGCAGTATATGCAGGAGGAAGCAGACGTACTCGACGTCTCCTGCGGTCTGAACGGCTCCATCCAGTACCAGATCGACTCCAACCATTTCCCGGACGGATGGCGTTCTTACATGGCCCGCGCTGTAAAAGAACGCTTCGGAAAACCCTGTGTCACCATGGGAAATATCCGTGACCCGAGAGTTGCTGAAGACATTCTGGCGCGCCAGGATGCAGATCTGATCGGAATCGGCCGCGGACTGATCGCTGACCCAGAGTGGGTGAATAAGGTAGAGTTCGGAGATGTCTGTGACATCCGCAAATGTATTTCCTGTAATATCGGCTGTGCCGGAAACCGCATCGGCATCAACCGTCCCATCCGCTGTACGATCAATCCGGCAGTTCCGGACGGAGAAGTGTATCGGAAACGCCGCATCAACAAACCGTGTAATGTAGTTGTCATCGGAGGAGGTACTGCAGGAATGGAGGCAGCATGCACTGCTGCAGAAGTGGGATGTACCACATTCCTGATCGAAAAGAAACCATATCTTGGCGGACTGGCGGCTGAGATTTCAAAAATACCGGATAAAAAGCGTCTTGCCGATTTTCCGAACTATATGATCCACCGTACGAACAAACTCCGCAACCTGTTCACATTCACGAATATGGAAGCGGATATAGACTTCATTAAAAGTCTGAAACCGGACGTTATCGTCAATGCCACGGGATCCTCTCCGCTCCTGCCTCCAATCACGGGACTGCATGAGAACATTGACAAAGAAGGAGGAAAAATCTCTTCCATCCTGAATATGATCGAACATGTACAGGATTATCCGGAAGATATGGCCGGCAGGAAAGTCGTTGTAATCGGCGGCGGCGCCGTAGGGCTTGACGTGGTAGAGTTCTTCGCTCCCCGCGGTGCGGATGTGAGCATCGTGGAAATGATGCCCGTCATCGGAAATGGTATCGACCCGGTATCCAAAGCGGACATAACCACTCTGATGAACAAATACCATGTGCGCCAAATGCCGAACACAGCATTAAAAGAAGTCCTGCCTGACCGTTTCCTTGTGGAAACAAAAAACGGACAGGAAGAGCTTCCATTCGACTACGGATTTGTCTGCCTCGGCATGAAAGCAGAACATCCGGTACTCCAGAAACTCAAAGACGCATTTGAGGACGACAGCCATATTGAAATCGTAAATATCGGCGACAGCGTGCGTGCAAGAAGGATTATTGAGGGAACTGAAGAAGGAAGGAATATCCTGAATACACTCGAAAAGAGAGGATATCTGTAAATCCAATCGCTTGAAAAATACATCTTTGTGACATGGATTAAGATACGTTCACAAAAGCTGTATCATAACGCAAAACCGCTCCGCTCTACTTCAAAGATTTGGGAGGATGTAACAATACGGACTGATGTTCGGCCAAAGGGTCTCCATCAGTCCGTATTTAACATCGTCCTCAAATGCTTTTCAGAACGCTCTCACTTAAAGTTTTGCTTATATGATACAGCTTCCGTGAACTTATTTACTCAAGTCAGAAAATCTGCATTTTGCAGCCAGCGGTATAAGTTCCCTGGCGGAAGCGCCTGCCGCACTGAACGCTTATGAAACTTCTGATTTCTGAAAATAAGATATCCGCAGAACTATGCTGCACGAGCGGCTCGTAGAGCGAAGCGGCCCGAAGCCGCGACGCAGTCATAGTTCTGCGGATATCGTACGTTTCCGAAATTAAAGTTTTACTCCACTTTCCACTGCCGCACTTTTTCTTTATAGTAGATCACGCCTTGCTCCACAATCTTTGCTCTCCCATCCTGTACTTCGACTACAGTGACCGAGCAGTTCGGGGGCACTTCGTCCCGCCAGAAGTCTGCTACCGCCATGTTTCCTTTGATATGATTTAAAAGAGCGGTCATAGATGCGCCATGGGTGGAAACAAGTATATGCTTCTCTTTTAAGTCTTCTCTTGTACAGATTTCTTTTAAGAAATCACCCGTGCGCTTAAAAAGTTCTGTGACAGTCTCTCCATCTTCCGGCGAAACATAGTTTTCTGTGTCCGTAAAAAATTTGTTGAATTCATCACTTCCCGGCTCCCGGTTTTCACCGCTGCAGCAAAGTCCCTCATAACTTCCAAACCCCAGCTCTTTAATTCTTTCCTCATCATAAAGAGGCACATCCCTGTCTCCCAGAATGATCTGCGCTGTCTCCCTTGCTCTGGAAAGGGGGCTCGTATAAGCCATGTCAATCCGGATATTTTTCATTCCCCGGGCCGTCTCTTCTGCCAGATGCCTGCCATAAT
>CALWFY010000121.1 GCA_944377775.1 uncultured Mediterraneibacter sp. | reverse complement strand
GAATCTGTGGGAACAGATATTCCACAATCTGAATTTCATGTAATATTTGGAGGTTTACAGATTCGCTAACATTACGTACGCTCAACCACGAATTTCATCCAACGCGACAAAGGCTGCAAGAAATAAAGCAATCAAGTCTAAAGTGAAGACTGCTGTTAAAAAAGTAGAGGCCGCAGTTGCTCAGAAAGATGCAGAGGCAGCAAAGAGCGCGCTTCACACAGCGATTGTTGAGATTTCCAAGGCAGGAAGCAAGGGAGTTTACCACAAGAAAACTGTTTCCAGAAAAATCTCCCGTCTCTCAAAAGCTGTAAACAGCATTGCCTAATTTTTATAGAGATTATTAAAAAGACATCCGCACCGTCAGGCGGATGTCTTTTTTGTTTGCTTCCCGCTCTTATTCAGAGACGGCCACACAGTGATCAGCATGGTAACAAAACTTGCCGTGCCCCCTATCACATTTGAGATTGGTTCAGCAAGAAACACACCGTCTGTTCCCAGATTGCCGATCATGGGAAGCAGGACTGTTAAAGGAACCACGATGATTACCTTGCGGAACAGAGAAAAGAACACTGCCTGCTTCGGGCGGTTTAACGCCACATAGGTAGACTGCCCCGCAAACTGCAGCGCCATCATGAAGATTCCGCAGAAATAAATCCGCATAGCCGGGATACCAGCGTTAATCAGCTCACTCTCTTTCGTGAACAGATGCAGGAAGAATCTTGGCTCAAAAAACAGGACTGCCCACACTGCTGTCGAAAAGACGATACATCCGATACTCATAAACTTAATGGCAGATTTTACGCGGTCATAACACTCTGCTCCATAATTGTAGCCAATGACAGGCTGTGCTCCGGAAGTCAGTCCGGTGACAGGCATAGTGATGATCTCACGCACGGAATTAATAACCGTCATAATTCCCACATACAGGTCTCCCCCGTGATGAGCGAGCACTGCATTGCATACGATCTGCACGGTTCCGTTGGTCACAGACATGACAAATCCGGAAGTCCCCAGCAGCGTGATCTCACGCACAAGACCGGCTTCCAGCTTCATGGATTTCCTGTTCAGTTTAAACAGCGCCTTCTTTCTGGTGAGAAACCGAAACACCCAAAACGCAGACGCTCCCTGGGAGATAACCGTGGCAATGGCTGCCCCGCGCACTCCCAAACCGAATCCGAAGATCAGTATGGGGTCTAATATAATATTGAGCACTGCTCCGAGGAGAACAGTGAGCATCCCGATTTTTCCAAATCCCTGTGCGTTGATAAAATTGTTCATTCCAAGGCTTGTCATAACAAACAGCGTGCCGCACAAATAGATTGTGATGTACTGATCGGCATAAGGATATGTATCCTGGCTTGCCCGGAACAGATATAAGATCGGTTCTTTAAAGATCAGACAGAGGGTCATCAGAGCTGCCCCTGATATAAGAAGCAGGGAGAAAGAATTACCCATGACTTTCTCTGCTCTCCCCTCCTGGTGGCCGCCTCTGGCGATGGAGCACAAAGGCGCGCCGCCCATGCCGAACAGATTGGCAAAAGCAGTGATGATAGTGATAATGGGCAGACAGAGCCCGATTCCTGTCAGCGCCTGCGTGGAAGCATGAGGAATATGTCCGATGTAGATGCGGTCCACCACACTGTACATGACATTGATAAGCTGTGCCATTGTCATGGGCAGCGCAAGTCTCATAATATTCCGGGCAACACTTCCGCTGCTGAAGTCATTTAAGTCTTCCGCTTTTACTGCCTCTATACTGTCGGACAAAAATATTCCCTCCTCTCAAAGACATGAAAGGGACTCAAATGAAGCCCTTTCGGACAGACATTTGAGTCCGCTGTTTAAAGATTTAAAATTCCTTAGTTATTGATGAGCTTATCTTCATCGCTCCAGCTGTACAGCTTTCTGATCTCTGCACCGATCTTCTCTGACGGATGCTCGGATGCCAGCTTCCTCATAGCGCGGAAGTGAGCCTGGCCTCCTGCTTCAGACATATCGAGCAGGAAGTCTTTTGCAAATGTTCCATCCTGAATATCGGACAGAATCTTCTTCATCGCTTTCTTTGTCTCATCAGTAATAATCTTCGGTCCTGTTATGTAATCGCCGTACTCTGCTGTATTAGAGATGGAGTATCTCATTCCGGCAAAACCGGACTGATAGATCAGGTCTACGATCAATTTCATCTCATGGATGCACTCAAAGTATGCATTTCTCGGATCATATCCTGCCTCAACCAGAGTTTCGAAACCAGCCTGCATCAAAGCGCACACGCCGCCGCAAAGCACTGCCTGCTCGCCAAAGAGGTCTGTCTCTGTCTCCGTGCGGAATGTAGTCTCAAGAATACCTGCTCTTGCGCCGCCGATAGCAAGTCCGTATGCCAGCGCCTTGTCAAGAGCTTTTCCTGTATAATCCTGCTCTACAGCCACCAGACACGGAGTCCCCTTTCCTGCCTGATACACACTTCTTACAGTGCGACCCGGAGCTTTCGGAGCAATCACTGTAACATCTACGTTTGCCGGCGGCACGATCTGGCCGAAGTGGATATTGAACCCGTGAGCAAACATAAGCATATTTCCTTCTTCCAGATTTGGCTCAATGTCATTTTTATATAATGCAGCCTGTTTTTCGTCATTGATCAGAATCATGATGATATCTGCTTTTTTTGCCGCCTCAGCCGCAGTGTACACTTCAAAACCCTGCTCCACTGCTCTGTCCCATGAACGGCTTCCCTCATAAAGCCCGATGATCACATTGCATCCGGACTCTTTTAAGTTCAGCGCGTGTGCATGTCCCTGGCTGCCATAGCCGATGATCGCGATTGTCTTTCCTTCCAGAAGGGAAAGGTTACAATCTTCCTGATAATAAATTTTTGCTGCCATCTTACATTCCTCCTAATGATAAAATTAAAAATATGCCACATCCTGACTTCCTCTGGAAAGTCCCGTGATACCTGTTCTTGCAAGTTCCAGTATCTCATATCCCTTCAGAAGATTCAGGAAAGCTTCCAGTTTGCTCTGCGTTCCTGTGAGTTCGACGATGAGGGAATCTTCCTCCACATCCACGATCTTCGCGCGGAAAATATCTGCCACAGAGATGATCTCACCTCTCTGTGCGGCAGTGGCCCGAAGCTTCACCATGATCAGTTCGCGGCAGACGGACTCCCCGTCCTTTAATACTTTGATATCCACCACGTCCTCCAGTTTTCTGACCTGTTTCTCGATCTGAGACAGGATCAGTTCATCTCCGGACGACACGACCGTAATCCGGGTAAACCTGGGATCAGCCGTCATTCCGGCAGTGATGCTGTCAATGCTGTATCCACGGCGGCTGAACAGCCCTGATACACGGCTTAATACGCCGGGATTGTTGTCTACAAGCAGTGAAAATACCTGTCTTCTCATCGTTTTCTCCTTTTCCCACTCAAAAAACAGAGTGCAATCTGTTTTATCCTTTATCATATTACCAACTGAGGCTTTTTTTGTCAAGCTGTTGATGTGAATTTTGTAATATCAGCTTACAGATTCGTCATCGGCAGCATGGCAGCTCCGACAATTCCCGGTTCTTCCAGTTCAGCCTCTTTAAATACCACAGGCTGCATGCCGTCATGGATCATTGTACGGTAGTGTTTTTCCATCTTGTCAAAAAATACGTCTTTCCCTTTCATTACGCCGCCGCCAACAACAAATACATGGGGATCAATGATATGTCCGATCACACTGAACATCATGGCAAGATCATAGGCCATATCTTCAACAATCTTCTCTGCTTTCTCATCTTCGGAGCGAGCCAGTTCAAATACATCTCCTGCATTTTTGATCTGATCGCCGAACACTTCCCGTCCTTTTCTGGTGATCGCGGTTCCGCTGGCTTCATTTTCCACTGCTCCCACGTTCAGGATATTATATTTTTCTCTGTTACGGTCAATGCTGATGTTCCCGATCTCACCTGCATGTCCGTTCTGGCCGCTGATGACTTTCTTGTCAATCACAAGGGCTCCGCCGATTCCGGTGGATATGGTCACATAATAGACGATCGGATACCCTTTTCCGCCTCCCAGGACAGCTTCTCCCAGGGCTGCAACTTTCACATCATTATCCATGAATACAGGTTTTTGGAAATGGTTCTGAATATATTCCGCGATCGGGAAACCGATCAGCTTCGGCAGATTTGTAGATACAATGATCTTTCCGTGTTTCGTATCAATCGGGCCGGGAATTCCCATGCCGATTCCTTCACACTCCTCATAACCGTCCAGGCTTTCAATCAGGGAAATCATGGTCTCCATAACCGGTTCTGCTCCTCTTTCCGGATGACTTTCCGCCTTTTTCATGCACAGGATTTCACCGTTTTCCTGTACCACTGCCGCACGGATATTTGTTCCTCCCAGATCAACTCCAATAAATTTTTTCATTATTATATCCATTCCTTTCGCTTCGCTCAGGCACAAAACGTAATGAAAATATTTCCCTGAGCTTATTTTTTCTTTATAATTCTTCTTGTAGGGAACTCGGTATACTACAAATCACGGG
>CALWFY010000120.1 GCA_944377775.1 uncultured Mediterraneibacter sp. | reverse complement strand
GCCGCGATCTCTTTCTCCAGTTTTTCATTGATTCGCTGACTGCCGGAGGAGGTACATCCGGTTCCGTCGCCGACAAGTACATGTGAACGATACATAAGTTTATGCCTCCTTTTCTCAGTTTGCGTTGTTGCCCTGTGCTGCGCCAAGTGTATACTTTGTCACAACCTGGCCGCCCAGCAGGTGAAGACGCAGTACCTCCTGCGCTTTTTCCGGTGTCATCTTCACATAGGTCACCTTCTCTTTGCCGGGCTCCATCACTTCTACGATGGGCTCATACTGGCACAGCCCGATACATCCGGTCTGAGTGACACTGATCTTCTCGCTTAGATTCTGTTCCTGGACCGCATCAGAAAGAGCGGTAAGCACGGGTCTTGCGCCGCTCGCAATCCCGCAGGTCGCCATACCGACAACAACACGTATCTGATTCTCATTCTCCGCGCGAACCCCTACCTTACCCTGCATCTTCTCTCTGATAGCGCGTAATTCTTCAAGAGATTTCATATATTTCCTCCATTTCTTTGTGCTTATTTTTAAATATTCCTTCCCCCGTCCGTCTCTGCCTTGTTTGTTTCCAGATAATCCTTTATGAATGCGGATACCTCCGGTTCCGAAAAAGAGATCTCCTCTCCGAGCAGTTCCCTCATTTCCCTGGTATCCAGGACAAAGGATCTCGTTCCGTATTCATATGTATATCGGAAATCAATGTGTTCATTAAATACGATCAAGGTCTGGACAGTGGAGCTGATATCTCCCAGCGGCATCCTGTCTATGTGGGACAATCCGAATACCGCTTTTACTGTTGTCCCCTTTCCTTTTTCTGAATCAATCTGGAAACAGCCTCCTGTGCTCTCAGCCGCCTGCTTGAAAAACGGGACTCCCATCCCCACTTTTCTCGTGGTCCTCGTGGTAAAGAAAGGATCCTGCACTCTTGACACCTGATCCTTGCTCATCCCGCAGCCGTCATCCCTGATGACAACGGTGAGAGTGTCTTCTTCCGGCCGGACAGAGACCGTGATCTCCACAAACGATGCCTCCGCCCTCACGGAGTTTTCCGCAATATCCAGAATATTCAGAGAGATTTCCGGCATCATGGCTTATTCATATTTTGCCAGGATGTCGTCCAGATCGTCCACGGTCAGCCTTCCATAGACTTCGTCATTGATCATCATGACCGGCGCAAGCCCGCAGGCACCAACGCAGCGGCACGCATCCAGCGAAAACCTTCCGTCCGGCGTACACTCTCCGCCCACAATACCCAGCTTTTCCATGAGTGCATTGTAGATATCGCCAGAGCCTTTTACATAACATGCCGTACCAAGACAGACAGATATACGGTATTTTCCTTTGGGACTTAAGGTGAACTGCGAATAGAACGTCGCTACACCGTAAATCTTCTCCATCGGAATCCCTGTCGTATCCGAGATCATCTTCTGAACTTCGATCGGAAGATAACCGTATATATCCTGTGCCTTCTGCAGGATCGGCATAAGGGCACCCTTTTCATCCTTGAGCTCACGGATCACTTTCATAAGTGCCTCTTCCTGTTCTTTTGTCCCGGAAAATGGAACTGTACCTTTCTTAGCTGCCATTCTTCAACCTCCATTTCTCTTTCCCATCAGACTGTGCAGTTGCATCAAATTTCCGCCAGCCCTTAAGATATATTTTGTGCTCATTAGATTAATGATAGCATAAAATATTACACAATACCACTTATTTATTATAAATTTCTGTATACTTTTACTACTATGTAATAGTTCACTTTCTTCTCATCCATATAAAAAAGCCGAAACTACAGCCCATAAAGTTTCAGTCTTCCACATTTATGACAACTCTCAAAAAGATTCTGATATCCGTGTATTTTTTTGCGAAACTGTCCGCCACATTCCTGCATGTCAGCTTTCCTTCATAAGTGTTCACCGTGGAATAGATCACCTCATTATCCCTGCACGCATTTTCCAGACCTTTGTCTGCGATCTGAAACCCGTATTTCAGAGTCGCGTTAGTCAGGTCAATGGTCGATGTCCTGGGACTGCTCCCGAATATTGCCCGCACGATATTTCTGTTTTCTGATAGTTTACTTCTATTCTGATCAAAATCCATCAAAAAAGCAATTTATTGCTTTTTGAATACGCAAATGTTATACTTTCAATACATAGCCTGGCAGATATGCTGCTGGCTGACAGCATATAGTGATTCATTTTCAGGAGGTTTTTATGACGATCAGAGAAATGCAGCAAGTCCTTGACGCAAAGTTCCTCTACGGGGAAGAACTGGCGGACCTGGACGTGCAGTTTGTTTTTTCCGCCGACATGATGAGCGATGTACTCGCATACGGTGACAAATGTTCTGTCCTCATCACCGGCCTGTGCAACCCCCAGGTGGTGCGCACTGCCGAGATGCTGGATATCGTATGCATCATTTTTGTGCGGGGGAAAATGCCGGATGAGAACATGCTTGCCCTTGCCCGCAGTAAGAGCATCGCTGTCCTCGCCACGCAGCATTACATGTTTACCTCTTGCGGCATCCTGTACGAAAACGGACTTCGGGGAGGTGCTTAGATGAGCGGACAGCTTACATTTACTTACACCATCGACGGGGATGATTTCACCCGCGCGGGAGAAGCCAGCAGTTCCGTAAAGAATAAGCTCAAAATGCTGGGCGTCAGCAGCGACGCGATCCGCAAAGTCGCCATCGCCATGTATGAAGGGGAGATCAACATGGTCATCCACGCGGACGGAGGCACGATCACGGTATCTGTCTCTGACGACGATATCACCATGGTGCTGGCAGATAAGGGACCGGGCATCCCGGATATTGACAAAGCAATGCAGGAGGGATATTCCACAGCGCGCGAGGAAGTCCGTTCTCTGGGATTCGGTGCCGGAATGGGCCTGCCCAATATGAAGCGGTTCACGGATGAGATGCAGATCAACACCGTGATCGGCAAAGGAACGACAATCACCATGAAAGTATACCTGTAACTTATAACTGCTGCCAAACGCCGGAACTTATGCCCGTCCCACATAGAAAAGAATCTGCAGGGCGCAGGTATTCTGCCGTAAAAAGAGCGGTTTATAAGAGAAAGGAGACTGCCACTTGAATAAGAATAAATTCATGCGTTCGGTACGCCTGAAGGAATCCGCCTGTCAGGGCTGCATCAACTGTATCAAACATTGCCCCACTCAGGCAATCCGGGTACATAACGGAAAGGCACATATTATAGACAAGTTCTGTATTGACTGCGGCAGATGCATCCGCTACTGCCCTCACCATGCCAAGATCGCAGTCTATGACCCGCTCTCCGTGATCAATAATTTCAAATACACGGTTGCGCTTCCCGCGCCGTCGCTCTATGCACAATACAACAACCTGACCAATGTGGACATCGTGCTCAACGCGCTCCTGAAACTGGGCTTTGACGATGTATACGAAGTGAGTGCCGCAGCTGAGCTCGTCTCCGAAACGTCCAGAGAGTATATCAAGGATCACGCGGACGAAGCTCCGTTTATCAGTTCGGCCTGCCCCTCGGTAATCCGGCTGATCCGTGTAAAATTCCCTTCCCTGATCTCCCGCCTGCTTCCCATCAAAGCTCCGGTAGAAGTGGCGGCGGAGATCGCAAGGGCACGAGCAATGCAGAAAACAGGGCTGAAGCCGGAGGAGATCGGGATCATCTTCATCTCCCCGTGCCCGTCAAAAGTGTCCTACGCGAAATCCCCTCTTGGGATCGACAAGAGCAATATCGACAATGTGGTGGCCATTAAGGATGTTTATCCCCTCCTCCTGCCCCATATGAGGCACGATGAAATCCAGCTTGTCCCGCTCTCCCATTCCGGGCGGATCGGCATCGGCTG
>CALWFY010000119.1 GCA_944377775.1 uncultured Mediterraneibacter sp. | reverse complement strand
CTTATTAAAGTGCGCCTAAAATGTCCGATTATCCACTTTTCATTCCAGAATTCATGCTCTACACGAAGTCTTCTTTGCTTTGGTTCAAGATTACGACCAAGCTTCGCGAGTTTCGCAATTATCTATTTCTATTTACAATTCCATGCCGCTTTTATTTTTTACTCTTTGCTTCCGACGGTCACCGTAAACTCCACATCCACATATCCTTCCGCTCCCAGGCGTTTGCCTTTGATCGTGATCTGCCGTCCTGCTTTTGTCTCAAGAACAGCCCGCTGATAGGATACAACGCTTCCCACATTTTTGCCTGCCACTTCGCAGATGATATCTCCGATTTGGATTCCCGCTGCCATAGCCGAAGAATCCGGGTCCACATCCACTACATAGACGCCGCCCGGCATGCCCTGCTCCTCTTTAAGCTGAGGAGGCACCATTGTTCCGTACACACCGATGTAAGGAACGCTTTCTCCGTTTGCAAGAAATTCTATCGTCGTTTTCAGCGCAGAGATGGAATAAGCATTTACCATAGCAGTCTCGCTGTCATTCCAGACGGAAGCCCCGATCAGACCTATAACCTCCCCATCCATATTGAAAAGGATACCCGTTCCCTCTGATTCTGCCGGGATATCTGTTGCCAGAATGTCACACTCCCCATCATAAAAAGTCTCTTTATAGTCTGCAGAACTGACCATACCATATCCCATTCCGTCAGCATATCCGAATATATTACCAAGAGCCATCACGGTATCGCCCTGCTTTACCAGGTTGGAATTGCCGAGCACCGCTACCTTAATCGCTGACCATGTTGCATCTGAGATGCTCTCACGGGGCACACTGAACATCGCCAGCCCGCTGTTTTTATCCTGCTTTTTCAGAGAAGCGCTGTACTGTCTTCCATCCCGGAAAGTAACAATCCACTCCGAGGCTTCCTCACAGATTGAATCACTTGCAAGAATCAATACTTCCTGTCCATTGTCCGCAGTAATCACCCCTGCTGTTCCCCCGCTGATGTCCATCAGTTCTTCCTGCCAGTCTTTTTCCTGTGAAACAGGTTCAATAGACACAATCCCTTTCCTTGCCTCTTCCGCTTTCTCGTTCATGCTCGCCATCATTTCCTCATAGCTGTCCGCGTTGACAGCCGGCGCAGCATCTTCCTGCTCTGCGTCCTCTCCGCCTTCTTCCGGTTCCTTATCCTCCGGGATAGTAACCGTCATAGAATCATTGTAAAAATGCTCCTCGACCCACGGCTTCAGCGCAAAAAAACTAATGCAGGCGAACAATCCCAAAATCACTCCGTACACCGCAAATCTGGCAAGCTGCTTCACGAGCTGTTCCCTGCTGATCGGTTTCGGTTTGATCGTCTCCTGCAAGAAAGAGTATTTTTTCTCTTTTGAGTCCTCCTCCGGACTCAGATTCTGATCTTTATCGTTCGGCATGGACATCATTCTCCTTCGTATTTTAGTATAACCGATTCAAGTAGATTGTTCAATTCATTTTGGAAAAGCCTTTTCTTTATCCCCCGAATGGAGTAAAATGTGTCTATAGTCCGCACATGCGCCGATTTATAGAGGGCCTGTATGCGAGTCGTCTCGCAAATACAGGCACGCTATATAATCGACATATGGCGGACGCCATACAGTGAGGAACCGCAATGCGGTTTCGAACTGGCGCATGTGCTTACCGAACACCATTCAGCAGGAACCGCAATGCGGTTTCGAACTGGCTCATGTGCCTACCACAATAAACTCAAACAAGGAAAACTCATGAATCAGAAAACATTAATCAAACTTGAATTTGACAAGATCATATCACTTCTCCAAGAAGAGGCCGCATCCTTTCGCGGCAAACAGTTGTGCAGACGCTTAAAGCCCATG
This sequence comes from uncultured Mediterraneibacter sp., assembly GCA_944377775.1. Classification (GTDB taxonomy): domain Bacteria; phylum Bacillota; class Clostridia; order Lachnospirales; family Lachnospiraceae; genus Mediterraneibacter. The sequence goes on along the minus strand of CALWFY010000119.1, from coordinate 14,431 downwards.
GCCGACATCGAGAAAATCAATACATTTCAGGAACAGACTGCGGCCGCATTCACCCGCATTGTCAAAAAAGGACGGATTTCTTTCGGAGATGCCGTGCCTGTCGAGGAATCCATGAAACGGCTGGAAATCGGCGGAGTCCTGAATATCTCTGAACTTCTGCGCATATGCCGGCTTCTTTCCAATGCCTCACGGGCAAAGGCTTACGGCCGCCATGATACGCAGGAAGATTCCGCAGATTGTCTGGACGCTTATTTTGACAATCTGGAACCGCTTACTCCTCTTACCATGGAGATCGAACGGTGCATTCTCTCCGAGGATGAAATCAGCGATGATGCCAGCAGTACGCTGAAGCATATCCGGCGCAGCATCAGCAGTATCAACGACAAAGTGCACGCTACCCTGTCCTCTCTTGTAAACGGGTCTCTCAGAACCTATCTGCAGGACCAGATCATTACTATGAGGGGAGACCGCTACTGTATCCCCGTAAAAGCAGAATACCGGGTACAGGTGCAGGGCTTGATCCACGATCAGTCCTCCACTGGTTCAACACTGTTTATCGAGCCCATGGCTGTGGTAAAACTGAACAATGACCTCAAGGAACTCTATGCCAAAGAGCAGGAGGAGATTCAGGCAATCCTCGCCCGGTTAAGCGAAGAAGCGTCACAGTATATTGAAGAAATCCGAAGAAACTATCGGGCGCTCAGTGATTTGGATTTCATTTTTGCCCGCGGAGCATTGGCGCTTTCCATGCAGGGAAGCCGCCCTGTCCTCAATGAGGACGGGCGCATCCGCATAAGGGAGGGAAGACACCCTCTTCTCGATCCAAAAAAAGTCGTCCCCATCTCCGTATCATTAGGTGAAGATTTTACTCTCCTGATCATTACCGGTCCCAACACCGGAGGAAAGACCGTATCTCTGAAAACAGTAGGGCTGTTTACACTGATGGGGCAGGCCGGGCTTCACATCCCTGCCGGCGACCGCTCTGAGCTGGCCGTATTCCATCAGATTTACGCAGATATCGGGGATGAACAGAGTATTGAACAGAGTTTAAGTACCTTTTCTTCCCATATGACAAATATTGTGTCTTTCTTAAAAAAAGTAGACGAGCGCTCACTTGTGCTCTTTGACGAACTGGGGGCAGGTACTGATCCCACCGAGGGCGCAGCGCTGGCGACAGCCATCCTGTCCTTCCTCCACGAAAGGAATATACGCACAATGGCAACCACCCATTACAGCGAGCTGAAAGTATATGCGCTCTCAACTCCGGGTGTGGAAAATGCCTGCTGTGAATTTGACGTGGAGAGCCTTCGTCCCACTTACCGGCTGCTCATCGGCATTCCGGGAAAAAGCAACGCATTTGCCATCTCCGGGAAACTGGGGCTTCCGGACCACATCATCGAAGATGCAAAAAAACTGCTGAGTGAACAGGATGTTTCCTTTGAAGACCTGCTCAGTGATCTGGAGGCAAACAGACGAACCATAGAAAAAGAGCGGGAAGAAATCGCCGCTTACCGCAGGGAAGCCGAACGCCTGAAGCAACAGGCAATGCAGCGACAGGAAAAACTGGAAGAACAAAAAGACCGCATTATCCGGGAGGCCAATGAAAAAGCAAACGCCATACTCCGGGAAGCCAAAGAAGTGGCAGATGAGACAATCCGGAATTTTCACAAATTCGGAAAAGAAAATATCTCTGCTGCAGAAATGGAAAAAGAGCGGGAACGTCTGCGCCGGAAAATCAAGGATACATCCTCCACTTCCAATCTTGGAGCGAAGAAATCCAAAAAGACCCACAAGCCGTCTGATTTTAAACTCGGCGAATCTGTCAAAGTGCTGAGCATGAATCTGACCGGCACGATCAGCTCGCTCCCTGACTCCCGCGGAAACGTGACCGTACAGATGGGCATCCTCCGATCACAGATAAATATCTTTGATTTGGAGATCATTGAAGAGCCATCTCCCTACGCGCCGAAAAAACTGTCCCGCACCTCAAAAGGAAAGATTGGGATGAGCAAATCACTTTCTGTAAGCCCGGAGATCAATCTGCTCGGAAAGACTGTTGATGAGGCTGTAGCCGAACTGGATAAATACCTCGATGACGCCCTGCTCTCACACTTAAACAGCGTCAGAGTTGTCCACGGAAAAGGAACAGGGGCTTTAAGAAAAGGCATCCACGAATATTTAAGACGCCAGAAACATGTAAAATCCTATCGGCTTGCCGAGTTCGGAGAAGGCGACGCCGGAGTGACCATTGTAGAACTTGGATAATAAATTGCAAAAAGGAGGAATTTGACGTGATCGGAAAACAGAAAATCCTGATAGTTGATGACGATGAAAACATCGCAGAACTAATCTCACTCTATCTCGCAAAAGAATGTTTTGATACAAAGATCGTATACAACGGAGAGGACGCACTGTCCGCCTTTGATTCTTATCAGCCGAACCTGATCCTTCTCGACCTGATGCTTCCGGGAATCGACGGCTATCAGGTCTGCCGGGAAATCCGCGCGCGTTCGTCCACGCCCATCATCATGCTCTCTGCAAAGGGAGAAGTGTTTGATAAGGTACTGGGGCTTGAGCTGGGAGCCGATGACTATATAATGAAACCTTTTGACTCCAAGGAGATGGTCGCCCGCGTGCGCGCAGTCTTAAGACGCTATCAGCCCGCCCGCGCTGAAGAAACAAAGGCAGAGAAAGCAAAGTGTGTGGAGTACGAAGATATCGTGATCAATCTGACCAACTACTCCGTATTATGCGACGGACAGCCGGTGGAAATGCCTCCCAAAGAGCTGGAACTGCTCTACTGCCTTGCCTCGTCCCCAAATCAGGTATTTACCAGAGAGCAGCTGCTTGACCAAATCTGGGGATATGAATACATCGGAGATACACGGACTGTTGACGTCCACATTAAGCGTCTCCGCGAAAAGATCAAGGACCATCCTCACTGGAGCCTCAGCACGGTTTGGGGCATTGGTTACAAATTTGAAACACGATAGGCCGTACACTGGCCCGGAGGCATTATCATGAAAAGTATCCTTCATCTGAAATTTATCGCTCTTTATATTATATTTGCTTTTCTGTGCCTGTTCACAACGTCAACTCTTACGACCCAGCTTGTGACAGACCGGCTTATGGAAGACACTTCCCACACGCTTCACAAGGAGGCCGCTGTAATAGCAAGTGATTATCTTCCGTCATATTTCACGGACGATTCTTCCCTCTATGCGGTGCAGGCACAGCTGGCCGCAATGCGCCTGTATCTGGATGCCTCACTCTGGTTTGTGGACAGCACGGGAACCATGATCACATCCTCCAATATTGAGAACACGACAGCGCCTGAGGCGATTGAAAATTTCAACCCCGCCGAGATCGGGGGAAATCAGTATATCTCAGGCACTTATCACGGCTATTTTTCTGAAGATGTAATCACGGTAATGGCTCCTGTGACAGAGGGATTTTTCACACGGGGATATCTTCTGATACACAGCCCGGTATCCAGCATAGAAGAACAGAGCCGCTCTGTCATGGCGCCTGTCTACATCTCCCTTGGCGTGATCTGGCTGATTTCTCTGATCTTTCTTCTTGGGGTACATTTCTTTGTCTATCGCCCTCTGAAGCAGATATCAGAAGCGGCCCAACAATACGCCCTGGGAAATCTGGAATATGAGATTCCGGTATCCACCCATGATGAAATGGGGTATCTGTCGGCGTCTCTCAACTACATGGCTGCGCAGCTGAAAGACATGGATGATTACCAGAAAAAGATTGTCGCAAACGTATCACATGATTTCCGCTCCCCCCTCACCTCCATCAAAGGTTATGTGGAGGCAATGGCTGACGGCACGATCCCGCCGGAACTGTATGCAAAATATCTGAATATCATTCTCTTTGAAACCGAACGACTGACCGACCTGACAAGCGACCTGCTCACCTTGAATGAGTTTGATACAAAGGAGCTTCTTCTGGCAAAAACAGACTTTGATATCCAGGAAGTGATCAAAAATACGGCAGCATCCTTTGAAGCCGTATGCACCCCAAAACATATCTCCATCGAACTGCTGCTCATGCCGGGAGCCATCCGGGTTTACGCAGATAAACGCAAGATACAGCAGGTACTTTATAATCTGATCGACAATGCCATCAAATTCAGCGGAAATGAATCTTCCATTACCGTGGAGGTAACCGAGAAAAACGACAAAGCATTTGTCTCCGTAAAAGATCACGGTATCGGTATTCCAAGAAGGGATCAGAACAAAATCTGGGAGCGTTTTTACAAATCCGACCTCTCCCGCGGAAAAGACAAAAAAGGGACAGGTCTTGGGCTGTCCATTGTAAAAGAAATCATTCAGGCTCACAATGAGCATATCAATGTGATAAGTACTGAGGGCGTGGGTACGGAGTTTATCTTTTCCTTAAGCCGAAGTGGCTGATACATCTTTCTTATACAGATAGACAGCTGATGATATTTAAAGTTTCAGTTTTCATAACATACGATATCCGCAGAACTATGACTGCATCGCGGCTACGGGCCGCTGCGCTCTACGAGCCGCTCATGCGGCATAGTCCTGCGGATATCTTGTCTTACAGAATCAGAAATCTCAACTTACTTTCAGCTGTCACCTCATACAAGAAAGAGGTATTTTCATACCGTATCAAAAACGGCAGGATTTTCCGGAGGGGAGCGCCTGCCGAAGGCAGCAAAATGCAGATTTTCTGACCTGAGTAAATAAGTTACCGGAAACTGTATCATATAAGCAAAACTGTAAGTGAGAGCGGTCTGAAAAGCATTTGAGGCGGATGTTAAATAGGGGCTGGTGAAGACCCTTTGGTCGAACACCAACCCCTATTGTTATATACGCCCAAATCTTTGAAGTAGAGCGGAACGGTTTTGCGTTATGATACAGCTTCCGGTAACTTATCTTAATCTATGTTACAAAGATGTATTTTCCCCTTCTTTACTCGTACAGCATTGCCTGCACGGCTTCTTCTTCTATATTTTCCTGATCTACCCATGTATACCCGGTATCTACCAGGGCCTCATTGCCGATCTCAAGCACGGTCCGTGCTGCCGCAACCACGGCGGCATATCCCATACCAAAAGGATTCTGAACCACGAGTCCGTCAATTTCTCCTTTTTCAAGCGCCGCAAGCTGGTCTTTGCCCGCATCAAATCCCATCATGACAACTTCTTCTGTCTTTTCCATTCCTTTCAGGACTTCCACACCCAGCAGGACTGCGTCTGCATTTGTCCCAAAACATCCTTTCAGTTCCGGATGTTTCTCCAGATAATATGTCACTGCCTCGCTGTCGCTCATTCCCCCGGCGATCGAATCAATATCCTCCAGCCTTGTTTTTGCCTCCTCAGACATGGTTTCCTCTCCTGAAGCACTGTCCCCAGACTCTTCCAGACCGGAAGCCGCTTCCGTCCATCCAGCCAACTGTTCAACAGTAACTCCCAGTTGTTCTGCGGCAGCCTCTCTCTTCATTTCATCTAAGTGATCCATATAGATCGTCTCAACAACAGACACGTTCGGATGATTGTCTGAGATTTCCTTCTGAAACGCCTCCGTTCTCTCCCGCGCGTTTGCAGACACGGAATCCTGAACGATCAGCGCGACTTCACCGCTTTCCCCTATGGCCTCACAGAGTTTTTCCGCGCCTGTTGCCGCCGCCTCTGCATTATCCGTCATACAGGTGCTCTGAATTCCCTGATAGCTGTTCCCTGAATCAAAAGCAACGATCGAAATCCCATTCTCAATCGCCAGATCAAACTGAACTGCTGATGCGTTCTCAGCAATACTTGCAATAGCAATCACATTTGGATACCTGGCCATCTCCTCATCGAGGATATTGACCTGCTCGTCAATATCTTCCCCTTCTGCCGGCGCATTGAATACGACTTTCACTTTATCTTCCCCGCTGTAACCAAGCCGCTCATTGATATCCTCGGCCGCCTGCTTCACACCCGCCTCCACCTGCTGCCAGTAAGCAGAGTCTTCCCGTTTTCCGATCACAGAGATATATGTTCCCGGCTCCAGATCAAGATCCTCAATGTTCCCATATACCGCAGGGGATATAGCGTTCAGCTTTGCCTGCCATTTCGGTTCTTTTACGGTTTCTCCGGTAAATACTTCATCTTCGTCCGCTGAACTGCAGGCGCTCATGCCCATGACTGCACACATCGCCAGCGCCACAACTGTCATCACTCTTTTTTTCATGTTCTTCCTCCATTAATTTATACAAAGGCTTTGCGAAAAATTCAGTTCTCGCAGCCTGACTGTCCACCCCATACTCTTTTCCATTATGATAGATAATAGCACAGGCAGATGGAAAATTCCAGAGATGCGCCTGAAAATTCACTGAACCAACAGCCTTCTGCTCTGACAAACCAACAGCCTTCTGCTCTGACCAAACCTTGAAGAATCCGGCTCGTTATGGTACAATCTTAAAATTAAAGACTGCATCTGCAGCCTGCGTTCACGAGCAAACAGCGAAAGCGGATTGCAAGTGTCCGCTTCACAATACCTCGCGAAAGGAATGAGTAACAAATGACAACTGAACACATCTGTATTATGATAGCCATTATCGTCTATCTGGGCGCCATGCTCTATGTGGGCTATCGCTGTTCAAAAAACAATCATGACACTGCGGACTTTTATCTGGGCGGAAGAAAGCTGGGTCCTCTTGTAACCGCCATGAGCGCGGAGGCTTCCGACATGAGCAGCTGGCTTCTCATGGGACTGCCCGGCCTGGCCTATCTGACCGGAATTGCTGATGCAGGATGGACGGCTATCGGACTTGCCATTGGAACCTATGTCAACTGGAAGATCGTTGCAAAACGAATCCGCCGTTACACCCATATTGCAGGCAATTCCATTACCCTTCCGTCATTTTTCAGCAACAGATATCGGGATAACCGGAAGATTCTCCAGGGGATCGGAGCGATCTTTATCGTAATCTTCTTTATCCCTTATACAGCGTCCGGTTTTGCCGCGTGCGGAAAACTCTTCGCCAGCCTGTTCGGTGTCAACTATGTGGCCGCCATGCTTATCAGCGCTGTCGTTATCGTAGGCTACACCACACTGGGCGGCTTTCTCGCGGCTTCAACAACTGACTTTATCCAGAGCATCATCATGTCCATCGCTCTGATCATCGTGTTTGTATTCGGAATCAGCGTGGCCAGAGGCGTACCGGCTGTAATCGAAAACGCACAGTCTCTGCCGGGATATCTCACCATGATCACTACCTATGATCCTGTAGCAGGCGTAGAACAGCCATATCCCCTTATCAGCATCATCTCCATGATCGCATGGGGGCTCGGATATTTCGGTATGCCGCATATTCTTCTCCGCTTCATGGCCATCGAAGATGAAAACAAACTCACACTGTCCAGAAGAGTGGCTACTACCTGGGTCGTTATCTCTCTGGCTGTAGCCGTGCTCATCGGCGTAATCGGTCTTGCCATGACTGATGCAGGCGCACTTAAAGTGCTGGAAGGTTCTGAGTCTGAGACAATCATCGTCCAGATTGCCGATCTGCTGAGCAAACACGGCATTCTCCCTGCATTGCTTGCAGGTACGATCCTTGCCGGAATCCTGGCTTCCACCATGTCGACCGCTGACTCGCAGCTACTGGCTGCATCCTCTGCCGTATCCTCCGACCTTCTCGGTCCGATACTGGCTAAGTCTCCTTCTAAAAAAAGCGGCATGTTCATAGACCGGATCACTCTGCTGGTCATTTCTGTGATCGCAGCATTTATCGCAGGCGATCCGAACAGCTCTGTGTTTAACATTGTCTCCTTTGCATGGGCAGGATTTGGCGCCGTCTTCGGTCCGGTTGTTCTGTTCGCATTATTCTGGAGACGTTCCAACTGGCAGGGCGCTCTTGCCGGAATGATCTCAGGCGGCGCAACGGTATTCATTTGGAAGTATCTGGTACGTCCATTGGGAGGAGCATGGGATATCTATGAACTGCTCCCGGCATTTACAGTATCATGCCTGATGATTGTCATCGTAAGCCTTATCACACAGGTCCCGTCAAAAGAAATCACGGAAGAATTTGACAGAGTATAAATTTCGCAGCCAAACGATAAGTATTAAATTTAAAACATTACAGGCACTTGTATATTCTCTTTTATTGTATTAAAATAAAGATATTGAAAGGGTTGTCCCTTTCGGAAAACCAAAAAAAGGAGGATACATACTATGGCACACGTAATCAGTGATGAATGTGTAAGCTGTGGTTCTTGCGAAGGCGAATGCCCAGTAGGCGCTATCTCCGAAGGCGATGGCAAATATGAAATCGATGCTGATGCCTGCGTAGACTGCGGAGCTTGCGAAGCTGCCTGTCCGACAGGTGCTATCTCAGCAGAGTAATAATATAAAATCGCAAAGTGATCACAAGCAAAAGCACCGTCCTGTCAGGGCGGTGCTTTTTTGTCGTAACTTCACGAACGATTATTGCCTTCCCCTCACCTCCCCTGTGCTATAATGTCCTTAAAGCCGGGACAGGCTTTATGTGTCTCAACTGCAATGTGTTCCGGCAGTATCAAGAGTTTTAAAACAAGGAGGTATAAATATTAATGGGAGAGGTCAGATTCATGATTTCCGAGGCCGCAAAGCAGGTAGATGTGGAATCCCATGTTCTAAGATACTGGGAAGAAGAACTGGGGCTTAGGATCGGCCGCACGGAAATGGGTCATCGCTATTACACCAAAGACGATATCCAGCTCTTTCGCTGTATTAAAAAACTCAAAGACGAAGGTATGCTTTTAAGGGATTTAAAACCCCTTATCCCTGAGCTTAAAGAGACACGTCTGAAGTTAAAAACAACAGATTCTGACAGTCCTGCAAAAACATCTGGCTCAGAATCCTCCTCATATAATCTCAAAACCGCCTCACCCGATACCGCCGCCCCTTCCGGCATTACAGCGCTTTCAGCAGAGACAGCCACAGAATCAGGGGAAGTAGTGATCCCGCTGAACACAGTAGAGCAAATGCGCTCTCTTGTAGGCGATATTTTCCGGGAAGTTCTTACAGAAAACAATGACGTACTGAAAAAAGACATCAGCAGCACTGTGACCACTGATGTCATACATGAAATGGATTTTCTTTTTCAGGCAAAAGAGCGCCAGCAGGAAGAGCATTTCCGCAAGCTGGATTCACTCATCCGCCAGCAGCAGGCTGTCCGCCGTGAAACTGCCAAAGGCGGAGCCATAATGAAGTTACGGAAAATGTTTACTTAACCAACTGCCTCAAAGGCGCTCCTACTGCTGCCGCAGTTCATTCCCGAAACGTGTGTACTGCGGCATCCATGCAAGGCGCACGGTCCCGATCGGGCCGTTCCTCTGCTTTGCAATAATGATTTCCGCTATGTTCTTATCTTCTGTATCCGGATTATAATAATCATCCCTGTATATAAACATACATACATCCGCGTCCTGCTCGATCGCACCGGACTCACGGAGGTCTGAGAGCATGGGGCGCTTATCCGTCCTCTGCTCCACGGCACGGCTGAGCTGTGACAAGGCAATCACCGGGACATTCAGTTCTCTTGCAAGCCCTTTGAGCGAACGGGAAATCTCCGATATCTCCTGCTGGCGGCTTTCATTCTTCCTGCCGCCGCTTCCGCTCATAAGCTGCAGATAGTCGATGATGATCAGATCAAGCCCCTGTTCCAACTTATATTTCCTGCATTTGGAGCGCATCTCAGATATGGAAATCCCCGATGTATCGTCAATGATCATCTTTGAACTTCCGATGGTTCCTGCACCCTCTATCAGCTTCTCCCAGTCAGTGTCCGTCAGGGTTCCTGTTCTCAGAACTTGAGCATCCACATGAGATTCCAGGGAAAACAGACGGTTTACAAGCTGCTCCTTTGACATCTCCAGACTGAAGATTGCCACCGACAGATTCTGGCGGAACGCCACATGCTGGGCAATGTTGAGCACAAACGCCGTCTTTCCCATGGATGGACGCGCCGCAATCAACACCAGGTCAGAGCGCTGCAGCCCTGACAGCTTATAATCAAGATCAATAAATCCTGTTGGGATTCCTGTCACTGTTCCCTTGGTTTTGGAAGCTTTTTCTATCACATCCAGAGCGTTGAGTACAACCTGCCTGATGGGCACATACTCCTGAGAATTACCCCGCTCTACGAGATCAAACACCTGCCTCTCCGTCTGTTCCAGTATCTCATCTAAAGGCCGGTTTTCAAGATAACAGGTATTTGCAATCTCCTCGTTGATCTTGATCAGCCTGCGCAGGATGGCTTTGTCCTTTACGATCTCCGCATAATATTTTATATTGGCAGAAGTCTGAGTTCCTGCAAGAAGCTCTCTTGCGAATTCCATGCTGCTGATCTCAGGAGGAACATCCTTTTCTTTTAAATGCTCCTGCAGTGTGATCAAGTCAACCGGACGTCCTGTTTTAAAAAGGTCCACCACTGCGTCAAACAGAATCCCATATGCCGTCTGATAGAAGTCATCCCCCGCGAGAATCTCCGAAGCTATCATGACAGCATCCTTATTCATAAGCATCGCTCCAAGCACTGCCTGTTCAGCCTCAATACTGTGGGGCGGTATCCGTTTCATAGCCGCTTCTATATCCATGAAGAGTATCTCCTTATGCTTCTTCCTTTACGACTACTTTTAATTCTGCAGTCACTTCCGGGTGGAGTTTTACTGCCACCATGTGGGTTCCGAGAGACTTGATCGCCTCTTTGAGCTGAATTTTCTTCTTGTCCACATCAAATTTCATCTGATTTTTCACTGCGGCAGCAATCTCCTTGCTGGATACAGAGCCGAACGTCCTTCCGCCCTCACCCACTTTGATGGAGAGTTCTACTTTTCCTGCGGAGAGTTCCTCCGCCAGTTTTCTGGCTGCCTCCAGATTTTCCTGAGCCACTTTTTTCTCATTATTTTTCTGGAGTTTCAGGTCATTTAAGTTTTTGCCTGTAGCTTCTACTCCCAGCTTTTTCGGCAGAATAAAATTTCTTGCATATCCGTCATTTACGTTTACTATCTCTCCTTTTTTTCCGAGAGATTTTACATCCTGTAATAATATCACTTTCATCGTTAAATATCTCCTTCCTCGATCATCTCGTCTATCGTCTCTTTCAGAACACTGATTGCTTCCTGCATGTTTGTGTGGTCAAACTGAGCGCCTGCGGAATTGATATGACCTCCTCCGCCCAGCTTCTCAGCGATGATCTGCACATTGATCTCATCTATAGACCGTGCGCTCAAATATATCTTGCCCTCATACACTGTGAGGACAAAAGATGCCTTGATCCCGCTGATATCCAACAGTTCGTTTGCCGCCTGGGCTGCAAGCACTGTCGGGCTCTCGATATCGCTCGGGCACTCCGCGATCGCATACTCTTTCCTGTAAACTTCCGCTTTTCTCACGGCCTCTGCTTTTGCACGGTAGGACTCCACATCATCCCGGAACATTTTCCGCACACGGGTAATGTCTGCGCCGCATCTTCTCAAGAATGCCGCTGCTTCAAAGGTTCGCACTCCGGTACGGTTCATAAAGTTTCTCGTGTCGATCATAATGCCGGCGTACAGGCAGTCCGCCTCCACAGACGGAATACGGATATCGTCTGCAATATACTGCAGCACTTCAGCCACCATCTCACAGGTAGAAGACGAATACGGCTCCACATAGGACAGAACCGCGTTTTCTATGACATTGCTGCTCTGGCGGTGATGATCCAGCACTGCGGTCATCCGCGAACGCTTCAGCAGTTCCGGACACTCGGTCATCTGCGGTTTGTTCGTATCCACCACGATCACCATTGTATTATCCGTAATATAATCCAGCGCCTCGTCTGATGTAAGGAAAATATCATCTTCATACGCAGGACTCTCCGCGATTTCCTCGTACAGAGGATGCACGGACTCTGTCACTGTATTTATAACGATATGTGCCTTCTTTTCCAGGCTCACGGCAGCCCTGTAAAGTCCCATGCACGCTCCGAAAGAATCCGGGTCCGCGATCTTGTGTCCCATGATCATAACCTGATCTTTCGTGATGATGAACTCACGCAGCGCCTCTGCCTTAACACGGGCTTTCACCCGGGTATTCTTTGCAGCCTGCTCCTTCTTTCCTCCGAAATAAGAAATACCAGTGCTGTCTTTAATCACTGCCTGATCTCCGCCTCTTGCCAGCGCCAGGTCAATGGCCACACGCGCATACTGATAGCTGAGAGCATATGTCGCCGTATTCAGTCCAAGTCCGATACTTAAAGTCGCAGAACGGGCATTTCCGATATTGACCTGTTTAACCTCCTCGAGAAGGGAGAACTTGTCTTCCGCGATCTTCTTATAACTCTCTTTTCGAAGAACGATAAAATACTTATCTTTCTCCATCTTCTTGACAATTCCGTCCACATCGCCGATATATTTATTGATCTTTCTGTCTATGAGTGCCACAAGCAGAGACTGGCGAACCTCCTCCACACTCTCCATGACCTCATCATAATTGTCAATGTAGATGAGCCCTGCGATCATCCGCTGATCTTCATTTTCACGGATATAGGCGTTCAACTCTGTCACATCCTGCATGGACACTGCCACAAAAAATTCTTCTTCCGCAGGTATCTGAAGAAGTTCCTCTTTCTGGCTGAATCCTTCCAGAGACACCCTGCGCAGCTCCACCTGATAATTTCTGTCATTATATGTTATTTCCCGTTCCGCATGGTCCATATCATCCCGCGGGAACATCCCCGAATGCAGCTCAGGGATCATTTTGCTCAAATATTTTTCTTTCCTCTGCCCGGCCATCAAAGCACAGAAAGCATCGTTTTTCCACAGAATGCGTCCATCCTCCAGCGTAATGGCATACGGAACCGCCAGTTCTTTTAAAAGCGTATGCTCTATTCCTTTATACTGCACAGAAAACTGGATCAGATCTGCAAGAATGAGTGAGCGATTGTAAAAGTAAAGCCCTCCCGCGATCCCCAGATAGATCAGAATAAACACGGACATTATGAATCCGGCCTTCTTGTCGATCATATAAAGCCAGATATTCATTGCCGCCAGCAGAATCGTCATAATAAGCGGCCAATTCATATACATCCTAAGCTGGCCTTTCAGACGCATTTTGTTTTTCTTTTTCATAGCAATATCACCTCATCCGCGCCTGTATTCGGCACGCACAACGTATATTCTGAAAGATGATTTCAGTTCTTTTTTACTACAACGACTTATTATACCACTTTTTTCATTTTTATTCCACTGTTGTTTATGACATCTCCCGCCCAAATCGTGGGTGCTTTTTATTTTACACGCGAGGCCAAAGAGCTTCCTGTAAAATAAAAAAGCTGATCCCACGGAATATTCCTTGAAATCAGCTTTCTCTTTTCAATTAGTCCTGAACGTACGGCATCAGGGAAATATGTCTTGCTCTCTTAATTGCTACTGTAAGAGCTCTCTGATGTTTTGCACAGTTTCCTGTGATTCTTCTCGGAAGGATTTTTCCTCTCTCAGAAACATATTTCTTTAATTTTGCAACGTCTTTGTAATCGATCTCATTATTCTCTTTACCACAGAATACGCACACTTTTTTTCTTCTGCGTGCCGGGCCTCTTCTCTTGAAGCCGCCCTCTGGTCTGCTTCCCTTTTCGTAAGCCATGATGGTTCTCCTTTCTCTGCAATGAAGTTCTTTTTCCTAAGCTCGGAAAGACCTCGCCAAAGAAAAAGAACGACCTCGCACTAAGTTCGCGCTGCGCCTGCGGCTTGTGCTCACTAAGTGCTTCCGGTCAGTTGAACGGCAGCTCCTCATCAATGCCATCAGGGATGTTCATAAATCCGTCGCCTGCCGGTGCGCTCGGCGCCGGTGCCGGAGCCGGCTGGTGGTAAGAGGATCTGTTTGCCTCGCTCTCAGCCCTGCTCTCTGCGAATTCCTGCTCCTCCACGATCACTTCCGTAGTGTATACCCTCACTCCGTCTTTGTTCGTGTAGCTTCCGGTCTGGATGCGGCCGGAAATGGAAACCCGCATTCCCTGGCGGAAATATCTCTCCGCAAACTCTGCGGAACGTCCGAATACAACGCACGGAATGAAATCCGCTGTCGGCTCTCCGTCCCTCTTAAATCTGCGGTCAACGGCAACTGTGTATCTCGCAACCGCCGTTGCGTTCTCTCCCTGTGAATATCTGACTTCAGGATCTCTTGTCAACCGTCCTACCAAAACTGCCTTATTCATATATACCTCTTTCCGCTTATGCTTCCTGTTTCACGCATAAATATCTGAGCACGTTGTCCATAATGCGGATACGCTGTTCCACTTCACCCGGAACTGTAGCCTCAGCCTCGAAGTGTACGAAGTAGTAATATCCTTCTGTCATCTTCTGGATCTCGTAAGCGAATCTTCTCTTGCCCCACTCATCCACGTCTGTCACGTTGCCGCCGAAACGTGTGATCAGTGCTTT
>CALWFY010000118.1 GCA_944377775.1 uncultured Mediterraneibacter sp. | reverse complement strand
TACAGAGACATGTCCGCAGCCAGAACACCGACCAGTGTGACATTGGGAAAATCATGTCCTTTCACGATCATCTGAGTCCCCACCAGGATATCCGCCTCCTCATTGGCAAAAGCAGCCAGAATCTTTTCATGGGCATCTTTCTGCCGGGTGGTATCCATATCCATCCTGAGCACCCGCGCTTTTGGAAATGTCTCTTTTACGATATCTTCTATCTGCTGCGTGCCCGCCCGAAACTCGCCGATATGGCGGGAACCGCACTGGGGGCACTCTCTTATTCTCGACTGAGAATATCCACAGTAATGACACCGCATGCTCCCGTCCCTGTGGACAGAGAGTGAAACATTACAATGGGGACATTTTATCACATGCCCGCACTCCCGGCAGGAGATAAATCCCGAATATCCCCTGCGGTTTAAGAACAGCATGATCTGTTCTTTCTTGCTCAGCCGGTCCGCCATCAGCTCTGTCAGCTTCCTGCTCAGAATCGAACGGTTTCCGCTCTTTAATTCTTCCCGCATGTCCACAGTGTATACGTCCGCCATCTTCTGCATACGGGAACGGTTCTTCATCTCAAGCAGAACATACTCGCCCTTTCTGGCCCTGTACATCGCATCCATAGAAGGAGTGGCGCTCCCGAGCACAACGCTGGCGCCTTCTGTAAACGCCCTTCTCACTGCAGTCTCTCTGACATGATACCGCGGCGTCTGCTCACTCTTATAAGTTGGCTCATGCTCCTCGTCAATGACAATAAGCCCAAGATTCGGAAACGGAGTAAAAAGCGCGGACCTGGGGCCGATCATCACATCCACTTCTCCCGCCCTGGCGCGCATCATCTGGTCGTACCGTTCTCCCGCAGACAGCCGGGAGTTCATAATGGACACCCGATCGCCGAACCGTCGGTAAAAACGCATCACAGTCTGGTACGTCAGGGCGATCTCCGGAATGAGCACAACCGCCTGTTTCCCCATATCTACCACAGTCCGTATCATCTCCATGTACACTTCTGTCTTACCGCTTCCGGTCACACCGTGGATCAGATACGTCTGCCTCAGTCCGTCTTTATAATCTTTTTGAAAACTCTCGATCACCCGGCGCTGTTCTTCCGTATAGGTAATGTGTTCTGTCTGTCTCCGGCCCTGCTTCACCGGATTGCGGTACACCTGCTCTGATTCCACGGCAAGCACTTTCTGTTCCTCCAAGGCGCGGATCACCGAGGCAGTGATATTAAGTTTTTTTGTCACAAGCTGATAGTCCAGCATTGGATCATCCAGAAGCGCAGCCATCAGCCGCGCTCTTGCCTTCTGATTCTTTTCCAGATAATAATGCAGCTGCCGCTCTCCTGTTTCTTTATCGATAAGAAGACGGAGCCGTTTCTGCACTTTCGCATTTTCCTTCTGTTTGATGGGAAGAACGGTCTTCAGCGCCTGAATCATGGTCCCGCCATAATTCGTCTTCATCCATGCCGCAAGGGTAATCAGCTTCGCCTCGATCTCCACCCCGCTTCTGGAGATGTCATAGATTTCTTTTATCTTTGAAAGATCGTAATCCGCGGATTCTGACAGTCCTGTCACATACCCTTTTATCCTGCGGTTTCCCTTTCCAAAAGGCACCAGCACCTCCATACCCGGCTCCAGGTCTTTTTCCAGATGTTCCGGTATGCGGTACTGAAAGATTTTATCCAGTTTTTCATGCTGTATGTCTATGATAACGTCTGCAAACACCCGATCATCTACCTTCTTTTAACTCCTCTAACACTTCTGCAATCAGAACGCGCTCATCCATCGGGTACTTCACGCCTTTTATCTCCTGATAATCCTCGTGCCCTTTTCCCGCAAGGACGATCACATCCCCAGGCTGTCCATTCTCAATCACATATTTGATCGCATCTTTGCGGTCGCAGATTTCCACAAATTTTCCGTTTGTCCTGCCAATTCCCTCTTTGATGTCGTCGATAATTGCCTGCGGTTCTTCAAACCGCGGATTGTCCGAAGTAATAACTGTCAGGTCTGCCAGTCTTCCCGACACCTCTCCCATCTCATACCTTCTGTCCTTTGAGCGGTTCCCTCCGCATCCAAAGAGGCAGACCAGCCGTTTCGGATGATATTCTTTCAAAGTAGTCAGAAGACTCTCCAAACTCATAGCATTATGAGCATAATCAATCATCAGAGTAAATTCATCTGACACCTTGATCATCTCAATACGGCCTTTTACCTTTGCCTTTTTCAGCACTTCTTTGATCTTTTCCACAGGCACGCAAAAATGACGGCACACTGCAATGGCAGTCAGAGAATTGTACACACTGAATGTACCGGGTATATCAATCTCCACATCAAAATCCATCAAGCCTGCCACATGGTAAGCCACGCCCAGATACCCCGGTCTGGAGACAAGTGATACGTTCTCCGCGCGCAGGTCCGCATCCTTGGAGAAGCCGAATGTCTCCACTTTGCAGGTGGCCTCTTTGAACACATCTGCAAAATACTTGTCATCCACATTTGCAATCCCCAGCTTACACTGCTGAAACAGCAGTCCTTTGCAGCGCTTGTAATCCTCAAAATCCTTATGTTCGTTGGGTCCGATATGGTCTTTTCCCAGATTGGTGAAAATACCGATTTCAAACGGGATGCCTGCCGTACGATGAAGCATCAGGCCCTGGGAGGATACTTCCATAACCACGCTGTCACACCCGGCTTCCACCATTTTGGCAAAATACTGCTGGATAGTGAATGACTCCGGCGTGGTGTTTGCCGCGGGAATGGTCTCATCTCCAATGATCGCCTCAATGGTACCGATCAGCCCGACCTTATGCCCCACACCCTCGAGAATCGAGCGGATTATGTAAGTGGTCGTGGTTTTTCCCTTTGTCCCCGTAATACCAATGATCTTCAGCTTCTCCGCCGGATATCCGAAATAGGCTGCTGACATAAACGCCAGCGCATACCTCGTATCCTTTACTCTGATAACCGTAACATGCGCCGGCACTTCCACCTCTTTCTCCACGATAACTGCGGACGCGCCTTTTTCCGCCACATCTGATGCAAATTTATGTCCGTCGGATACAGCCCCGCTTATGCAGACGAAAACGCTTCCTTTCTCCACTTTTCTCGAATCATTGATAAGCGTTGTAACTTCAATCTGATCACTGCCCTGCAGCACTTCATATTCCAGACGTTCTAAGAGCCTTTCTAATCTCACGTTTGATTCCTCCTGCTTTCTTCTTCCGGCAGATAAGCGCCGGCGTGCAATTAATTATAGGATAACACAATCCGCTCCTTGATGTAAAGAACGGAGCCGTCCCCAAAAAGGGCTGTCCCCTGCCTGAACAGCCCGCAAAACTGGACAAAACAGGTTTTATACTATATAATAAAGAACTGACTGTGCCTTCGGCGATATCAGACCATTGCTTCTACTCTCACACCAGAAGGCACACAGTACGAACGGCGCCGTTTTCATCCGGCGCTGACAGAAAGAGAGGAAATCAAATTGTTTGCAGAAATTATTAACACACTCAGCGACCTGCTGTATAGTTACATCCTGATCATCCTGCTCCTGGGCGTGGGAATCTGGTTTACTTTCCGTACACGGTTTGTCCAGTTCCGTCTGTTTGGCGAATCCCTTCGCGTTGTGGCCCAGCCCGGCAGTGACAAAAACGGGCTTTCATCTTTCCAGGCGCTCATGGTATCCACTGCTTCCAGAGTCGGAACCGGAAACATCGCAGGTATTTCCACCGCGATCTGTCTCGGCGGCGCAGGAGCCGTGTTCTGGATGTGGGTGACCGCTCTTCTTGGAAGCGCCTCCGCATTTATTGAAAGCACGCTTGCACAGAT
>CALWFY010000117.1 GCA_944377775.1 uncultured Mediterraneibacter sp. | reverse complement strand
AAGAGATAGAGAATTTTGATAAAATGAGCAAAGACAGTGAAGTGGGAACCGTCATCTCAGTCGGTGACGGGATTGCGTCTGTCTACGGGATTGACCATGCCATGTACGGGGAGATCGTCACGTTTGAGACGGGCCTTAAGGGTATGGTTCAGGATATTCGCAAAGATGAGATCGGGTGCATCCTGTTCGGGAGCGACACGGAGATACGCGAGGGAACAAAGGTGTCAAGGACAGGCAGGAGAGCCGGCGTTCCGGTTGGTGACAGCTATATCGGGCGCGTGGTCAACGCGCTCGGGGAGGCGATTGACGGAAGAGGCGAGATCAAGGCGGACGATTACAGGCCTATTGAGCGGGAGGCTCCGGGAATCATCGACCGCAAATCAGTCAGTGTACCGCTGGAGACAGGGATACTTTCCATTGACGCCATGTTCCCAATCGGCCGGGGACAGCGTGAGCTGATCATCGGTGACCGTCAGACGGGAAAAACTTCCATTGCCATGGATACAATCTTAAATCAGAAAGGGAAAGATGTAATCTGTATCTATGTAGCCATCGGGCAGAAAGCATCCACTGTGGCAAAAGTGGTGAACACATTAAAGACGCACGGCGCCATGGACTATACGATCGTGGTATCTTCCACAGCCAGCGACTGTGCACCGCTTCAGTATATCGCTCCTTATGCGGGAACAGCCATGGCAGAGCATTTTATGTATCAGGGAAAAGACGTGCTGATCGTGTATGATGATCTGTCTAAACACGCGGTGGCATACCGTGCGCTTTCCCTGCTCCTGGGACGCTCACCGGGGCGTGAGGCTTATCCGGGAGATGTATTCTACCTTCATTCCAGGCTTCTTGAGAGATCGAGCCGGCTGGGTGATGCACTGGGAGGGGGCTCTATCACGGCGCTTCCGATCATTGAGACCCAGGCGGGAGATGTGTCCGCCTACATTCCGACGAATGTCATCTCTATTACGGACGGACAGATATTCCTTGAGAGCGGGCTGTTTGCATCAGGTATGCGGCCGGCAGTCAACGTGGGACTGTCAGTGTCGCGTGTGGGAGGAGCAGCACAGACAAAGGCCATGAAAAAAGCGTCGGGAAGCATCCGTATTGACCTGGCACAGTACAGGGAGATGGAGGTGTTTACTCAGTTCAGTTCTGATCTGGACGCTGCCACAAAAGAACAGCTGGAGTACGGCAGCGGGCTGATGGAACTGCTGAAGCAGCCGCTGTATCATCCTCTTTCTCTTCATGAGAAGGTGATCACGCTGTGTGCTGCAACCCATAAGGTGATGTTGGGAATTGACCGGAAACAGATGAAACAGTTTCAGGCTGATATGCTGACTTACTTTGATTCCAACTGCCCGGAGATCGGACGGGAGATTGAAGAAAAGAAAGAACTGTCAGATGAACTGATTGACAGAATCGTGGATACGGCAAAGGAATTTAAGAAGAGCAGGTGACAGTATGGCAAATATCAGAGAGATACAGAGCCGGATCAACAGTGTCAGGGACACTATGAAGATCACGAACGCCATGTACATGATCTCATCATCTAAGATGACCCAGGCGAAGAAAAAGCTGGCGGACACAGAGCCGTATTTCTATGCGCTGCAGGGAGAGATTTCCAGAATATTAAGGCATATCCCGGAACTGGAGCACCGCTATTTTGACCGCAGGGAGAAAGTCCCGGCGCAGGACAGGAAGATCGGTTCCATTGTGGTGACAGCGGATAAAGGTCTGGCCGGGGCATACAATCACAACGTGGTGAAGCTGGAAGAAGAGATACTCGGAAAACAGGGAAACCACAAGCTGTTTATTGTGGGAGAGCTGGGGCGGCATTATTTCGCGAAGCGCGGCGTTGATATTGATACACATTTCCAGTATACGGTGCAGAAACCGACAATGCACCGGGCAAGGGACATTGCCTCAGTGCTGTTGGAACAGTTTCGGTCCGGGGAACTGGATGAGATATATATTGTATATACGCGCATGGTGAATGCAGTCCAGTCGGAGGCGGAAGTGTTAAGGCTTCTCCCGTTGGAGCGGAGTTCTTTCAATGAGCTGAAGATGCCTCTTAACATGTATCGGGAGGCGATTGATCTCTATCCGTCTGCCGAGGCAGTGATGGACAGTATTGTACCTAATTATGTGACGGGCATGATATACGGATGCCTTGTGGAAGCATATGCCAGCGAGCACAATGCGCGCATGATGTCAATGAAGTCTGCCACTGACAGTGCGCAGGAACTTATACACGACTTGTCGGTGATCTACAACAGGGCGAGACAGGCGGCCATCACACAGGAGATCACAGAAGTGTGCAGCGGTGCAAGGGCACAGCAGAAATAGTGGAATATTTCGGAGAAGGTGAGAACAGTTATGATTATGAATAAAGGAAGAATCACACAGGTTATGGGACCTGTTGTTGACGTGGTATTTGAAGACGGAGAACTTCCATTTATCAAGGACGCGCTTGAGGTTGAAAACAATGGCAGAAAGTGTGTCATGGAAGTGGCCCAGCATCTTGGAAACAACGAGGTGCGCTGCCTGATGCTCTCTGCCAGTGAGGGACTTCACAAAGATATGGAAGTGACTGCCGGCGGGGCAGGCATTAAAGTACCGGTGGGAGAAAAGACACTTGGCAGGCTGTTCAATGTGCTCGGAGAGACCATTGATGACCAGGAACCGATTGATGATGCGGAGAAGTGGGTAATTCACAGACAGCCTCCTACATTCGAAGAACAGAGTCCTGTCGTGGAAATTCTGGAGACGGGAATTAAAGTAATTGACCTTTTGGCGCCCTATGCAAAAGGTGGTAAAATCGGACTTTTCGGAGGCGCGGGAGTAGGAAAGACAGTGCTTATCCAGGAACTGATCCGCAATATTGCCACAGAGCATGGCGGCTATTCGATCTTTACCGGAGTGGGGGAGCGTTCCCGTGAGGGAAACGATCTCTGGTCTGAGATGAAAGAATCAGGAGTTCTTGAAAAGACTGCTC
Organism: uncultured Mediterraneibacter sp.; assembly: GCA_944377775.1. Taxonomy (GTDB): domain Bacteria; phylum Bacillota; class Clostridia; order Lachnospirales; family Lachnospiraceae; genus Mediterraneibacter. The sequence goes on along the minus strand of CALWFY010000117.1, from coordinate 12,736 downwards.
TGGTGTTCGGACAGATGAATGAGCCGCCGGGAGCGCGTATGCGCGTGGCGCAGACAGGGCTTACGATGGCTGAATATTTCCGGGATGAAGAGCACCGCAATGTCCTTCTCTTTATTGACAATATTTTCCGTTTCACTCAGGCAGGATCCGAGGTGTCAGCTCTTCTCGGCCGTATGCCGTCCGCGGTTGGATACCAGCCGACGCTGGCAACCGAGATGGGAGAGCTTCAGGAGAGAATTGCATCCACGAAGAACGGTTCTGTCACATCAGTGCAGGCAGTCTATGTGCCTGCGGACGACCTGACCGACCCGGCTCCGGCCACAACATTCGCCCACCTGGATGCCACAACAGTTCTGTCCAGAAAGATTGTAGAACAGGGAATCTATCCTGCGGTTGATCCGCTGGAGTCTAGCTCCCGTATTCTGGAGGCAGATATTGTAGGGGAAGAGCATTATGAGGTGGCCAATCAGGTGACTGCTATACTCCAGAAATATAAAGAACTGCAGGATATCATTGCGATTCTCGGTATGGAGGAGCTTTCTGATGAGGACAAAGCGACAGTCATGCGCGCGAGAAAAATTCAGAGATTTCTGTCCCAGCCGTTTTTTGTGGCAGAGACATTTACGGGAATTTCAGGGAAATACGTGCCGTTAAAAGAGACCATCAGAGGATTTAAGATGATCATTAACGGCGAGATGGATGAATATCCGGAATCCGCGTTCTTTAACGTGGGTACGATTGACGATGTGATCGAGAAAGCGAAAGCCGAAGCGGCTGACGGGCAGCAGGCGGACGCGTAAGACAGGAGTGTGCGTATATGGATACATTTGGTCTGAAGATTATAGCGAGCGATAAAGTATTTTATGAAGGGCGCTGCCGAAAGCTGATCATACCTGCGCCTGACGGAGAAAAGGGAATCCTTCCGAACCATGAGAATATGGTCATCGCCCTTGCGGTGGGGATCGCCCGCATGGAGGCAGAGGAGGGGAAATGGCAGGATGTCGCTCTCGGGCAGGGGTTTGCGGAGGTTGTCAACAATCGTGTGACACTGATCGTCGACACGGCAGAACGTCCCGAGGATATTGATATCCGGCATGCTCAGGAGCAGCGAGAGCGCGCTGAGGAACAACTTCGACAGAAGCAGAGTATTCAGGAGTATTATCATACGCAGGCATCTCTTGCGAGAGCCATGAACAGATTGAAGCTGGCACAGGATAAAAAGTGGAATTTGTAGGGGGACGAAATATATCTTTCTTATACGGATGCACAGCTGAGAGCATTTAAAGTTTTAATTTCATAACATACGATATCCGCAGAACTATGACTGCATCGCGGCTGCGGGCCACTTCGCTCTACGAGCCGCTCACGCAGCATAGTTCTGCGGATATCTTGTTTTTTGAAAGCAGAAGTCTGACTTGATTAAATAAGTTTACGGAAGCTGTATTATATAAGCAAAACTGTAAGGGCGAGCGTATCTTAATCTATGTCATAAAGATGTATTTCGCCGTTGCTGAAGTGCTGCCAGGGATTTAATCTTGCAATTCAAAGTCAGGTATAATACAATAATTATATCTGAGTTTTTATTGAGTTGACAGTGTTTTTACAATTTAACCACAGGGGAGAAAAGCATGAGCGATAATTATAAACCACGATCACTCGTGGAGATTATGAATGATGTGCTGCGGACTGTCCGCGATTATTATGACGCGGAGTACGCTTATTATATTGAAAAAGAGCAGGGGGACATAGAGACGATCTATGAGTGGTGTGCTGAAAATGTTGAGTGGCAGCGTGATAAACTGAAGCTGCTTCCGGAGGAGGAACAGCCCCGCTGGATGAAAGAGGAGATTACGGACACAACATCTGACAGTTACAGTGTGTTCAAGGAGCTTGGCGAGGGCACAACTGCGATCCTTGCTGTTGCAGGCGTGCATCGCGGCGGCTGCACACTGGATTTGATGCGGGCGCTTCTTCCGTATATTCCCCAGGCTATTGTTCTGCAAAAGATGCAGAAACAGCAGGAGTATTTAAGCTATCACGATGATTTGACAGGACTTTTGAACCGTAACAGTTTGGTGGACTACCTGGACAGAGTCAGAGAGAGGGAGCTGAAATCTTTGGGAGCACTCTCTATAGATATTAACGGCCTGAAGAACTTTAATAAAGAGTTTGGGCGGGAGTATGGCGATGAGGTAGTGATCCGCGTGGGAGAAGTGCTGGAAGAATATTTCCACAGCGGAGAAGTGTACCGGCTGACAGGAGACGAGTATCTGGTACTGGTAGAAGACGCTACCTATGAGGAATTCACAAAACAGATATATGCTGCCCACACCCGGCTGGATCATATCAGTCTCGGACTTGTTTCCATGGGATATGCATGGGAAAAAGTAGACATAGACGTAGACAAGCTGGTGACCAATGCTGAAGTCATGATGCGTGACGAAAAGAAAAAATATTATAAAAATCTGAAAAAGGGACATCATGAACCTATCATTAAAGAGGACCTTTTAGAGGATTTGAAGCAGGGCAATTTCATTGTCTGCCTTGTGCCGAAGATGGATGTGCAGACAGAACGCATCGCGGGTGCAGAGGCAGTAGTGCGCTATCATCATAAGGACCTGGGGGTGCTTGACCCGGGGAAATACATCAATCTTCTTGAGGAGACAAAGCTGTCCCATTATCTCGATCTGTATGTGTTTGAGGAAGTATGCAAGACTCTGCACAGGTGGGAAATCGAGGACATCCCGATGATCCCGGTGGCAGTCAATTTTGCAGGGGCCACACTGCGGCAGGAAAGTATTGCAGACAGGATGATGAAGATCATTGAAAAATATCATGTGCGCTGTGAGTACCTTGAAGTAGAAGTGTCAGAATCAAGCAGTGACATGAATCAGGAGATGCTGGCCGAGACAAGCAGTAAGATCAGAAAAGGAAACGTAAGAGTTATTCTCGATCATTTTGGGGCAAAAGATTCCAGCTTTTCCATTTTGTCTCTTATGGAATTCGACGCCCTGAAGCTGGATAAAAGTCTGATTACAAATATTGTTGGAAACAGCCGGAGCCGTATCGTGGCGCAGGCGGTGATTGATGTGTGCCGTCAGCTGGGAGCTTCTGTCGAGGCGGCGGGAGTGGAGACACAGGATCAGTTAAATGTTCTCGGAGAACTGGGATGTGACCATGCTCAGGGAGTTTTGTTTAACAAACCGATCACAATAGAGACTTTTGAAGTCAGATATCTGAAAGGATAGCCATGGTCAGAGCGTGGATTGCGGATGTGACGCCGCTGTACGACAAAGCATGTTATGAGAAATATTATCACGTTCTGCCGGAGTTTCGCAAAAAGAAAGCGGACGCTCTGCGCGCTGTGAGCATGAAGGCTCAGAGTGTAGGCGTGTGGAGCCTGTGGGAGAAGATACGTGCAGAGTACAGTCTGGCTGAATCCACAGTGTTTAACTTTTCACATTCCGGCACATACGTCATGTGCGCTGCAGCGCTGGACGGAAAGCATGTGCAGGTAGGGTGTGATCTGGAGAAGACCGGAGATTTGAAAGAACGCATTGCCGGTCGATTTTTCTGCCGGGAGGAATATGAAACAATTATAGAGGGAGAGACAGACGAGGAAAAAGCGGTGCTTTTTTATCGTTACTGGGTGCTCAAGGAGAGTTTTATGAAAGCCACGGGAAAGGGCATGGCGCTTCCGCTCCAGACTTTTTGTATTCGAATGGGAGAACCCCCGGTGCTTATCCGACAGCCGGAAGAATTTCCGGAGCAATATTATTACAGGGAATATAAGGTGGAAGGCCTGCCATACTGTGTGGCAGTGTGTTCCACGGACAGAGACATTGATGCCAAGCTGCATACGGAGTTAAAATTATGAGAAGAGCAAAGCTGAATCAGAGATTAAAAAAATTATTCCTGGCAGGGATCATTTTGGGCGCTGCAGCAGGAATTTTATTTGCGGTGCTGATCGCAGGTAATATATCGTCAAAAAAGGAAGCAGCCTATAAGGAGGCTAATGCAGACCTGGAAAAGAAAAATCAGGAACTGCAGCTTCAGATTGACAAGAACGAGGCTGCACACAATAATACGGAAGTTCTTGCGGGGAATGAGGACGGCTGGTCGCTTACACTTGTAAATGAGGAGCATCCCCTTGCCTCAGATTATGTGCCTCAGGAAATGGTTGAGGTGGAGATTGAACGGTCTGTGGATGTAAGAATCATGGAGGACTTACAGCAAATGCTGGATGATGCAGCTGCTGAAGGACTCAGTATGTATGTGGCATCCGCGTACCGCTCTTATGAGCAGCAGTGGGATGTATTTAACGCCACAATGCAGGACTGGATCAGTCAGGGGTATCAGCCTCTTGACGCTTATGCTGAGACAAAGAAGTCAGTGGCGGTTCCCGGAACAAGTGAGCATGCAACCGGGCTTGCGGTAGATATTATTGCATCAGAGTATGAAGCGCTGGACGATCAGCAGGGAGAAACAGCGGAGCAGCAGTGGCTGATGGAGCATTGCTGGGATTATGGGTTTATTCTCAGATATCCCCCGGAGAAAGCGGATGTGACAGGGATTATATATGAGCCGTGGCATTACCGCTATGTGGGAAAAGAGGCCGCTAAAGAAATCCATGAGAAAAATATCACGCTGGAAGAATATATTGAAGGCGATTGACGCACTGGCAAGGATTTGTTAGAATAGGTGGTAAAATAATAGGTTTATGAAGCAATTATATTGTTTCTTAAATCTTGCTTGTATGCCGGGAATATCCGGCATGAGATGTATACAATGGAGAGGGTATAAATTACATAAGGAGGAAGAAAATGGAAGATTTAACATTCGGCGAACAAGTTAAGATCATTCTGGGGAGAAAAGGAATGACGATCAAACAGCTGGCAGAGCTGATTGAAGAGAAAACCGGCAAAAAAATGTCGAGACAGAATCTGACGCAGAGACTCGGAAGAGATAATTTTCAGGAGCAGGATATGCGTATGATCGCAGGAATCCTGGAGTGTCCGTTCCATTTGAGCATCATGTCGGGAGACGTACAGGCACAGCCTCGCAGCACGGCGGCTCTTAAAAAAGCGGCGGCAGAGCGCACAAAAGCTGTGGAAACATCTTCTGATGAACGGGATATGACAATCGGCGAACTTTATGATATGCACGAAGAGCTTGCCGAACTGGAAGAGAATATAAAGTCGGGCGAGCCTGTCGAGGAGATCAAAAAAGAACTGCAGAAGCCGAAAAAGGAGGGCATACTCTCCGGAGGATTCTTCCAGCGCAGAAAGCAGGAGGTCGACAGGACATCCGCTGCTTCCGTTGAGGAAGAACCGGGCGCAGATATTCCGGCTGAAGAGCAGCAGACAGCGGAGAATAGAGCCGAAGATGATTTTGAACCGGTTATTTCACATGACGATGCCGAAGAAGACAGAGAGGCTGGGGAAGTGAATCCGTATACCGGCAGGGAATACCAGTCGAACAGTGTGCGCATGCATCCGACCCGTATCGGGTATGTACAGGTATATGACCGCACGATTCATAAGTGGACAGATATGACAGAGTGGGCGTTTCTCGGACTCCAGGAGCGTAAGAAAGCGCTTTTGGGAAAGGCTTATGAACCGCCGGTTTATCTGGACTGAATGATCAGAACAGCTTACTTTAAATACAGCACCCCGCAGCATAAGTCTGCGGGGTGATATGTCTTATGAAGGAATCCAAAGAGGAGAGAGCTATGGAATGGAAAACATTGTTGTCCGCAAAGCGGGAGCGTGAGAATCCGCAGCGTCAGCGTTTGGCGGACCTGCGAAGTGAATTTGAGAAAGATTACCACAGAATCATCGGAAGCGCATCATTTCGGCGTCTTCAGGACAAAACGCAGGTATTTCCTCTCGATAAAAGCGATTTTATACGGACGAGGCTGACACATTCCCTGGAAGTGTCCTCGCTTGGGAAGTCGCTGGGACAGAATATCGGGGAGAATATTCTGAAATACCGGAGAAATTCCGGATTTACTCCGGAGATGAAAGAGGATATCTCCCATATCCTTGAGTGTGCCGGGCTGATTCATGATATCGGGAACCCGCCCTTCGGACATTTCGGGGAAATTGCGATTCGGGAGTGGTTTGCCGGGAACCTGCCCAAACTTACTTTTAAAGGCAGGCCGGTGGAAGATATGCTCACTGAACAGATGAAGCAGGACCTTCTTCATTTTGAAGGCAACGCTCAGGCGCTCCGGCTGGTCACAAAGCTCCACTATCTTGTGGACGAACACGGGATGAATCTGACATATGCCCTGCTCAATACGATCATTAAATATCCGGTCTCATCCCTGGAAATTGATGAACACAGCGGCAATATTAAAGACAAGAAAATGGGCTATTATCTTGCGGATGAGCAGATTTTCCGAAATGTGACAGAGGAGACAGGAACGGGAAACCGCAGACATCCTCTGACTTATATCCTTGAAGCGGCGGATGATCTGGCTTACAAGACTGCGGATATTGAGGACGCATTTGTAAAAGGATTTATTACATATCACACGCTGGAACAAGAGCTGGCACCTGTTGAGAGAGCGAATCCAAAGTCTCCTTTCAGACCGCTTGAAAAACTGCATCAGCTGTATGAGAGAGGGCTGGAAAAAGACGTGAGCAGCCCGGAGGCCTATGCGGTAAAGAACTGGATCGTGAGTGTACAGGGATTTTTGATCAGCTGTGCCACATTCGGATTTACTTCGAATTATGAAAAGATCATGGCGGGAACATTCAGTCAGGACTTGTTCTGCGGGACATTCGGGGAGACATTGATGAACTTGCTGGGAGATATGGCGTACCGGTATGTATTCTCCTCCATGGCGATCTATAAGATGGAGGTGTCAGAATCCACCATCCTGAATGATCTTATGGAGAAACTTGTTCATGCGGTACTGTATTTTGATACGGACATTATGCAGGATACAATTGACAGGCGTGTTGTGTCTTTCATATCTGACAACTATAAAAATGCATACAAGATTCAGGCGAGGGGAAAGAGTGAGGAGGAGAAACTGTATCTGCGCCTCCTCCTCGTGACTGATTATGTGTGCGGTATGACAGACAGTTATGCGAAGCGGCTGTATCAGGAGATGAACGGCATGCTCTGAGGTCCGATGCACCGGCACCAGTGTCCGAAATCCTGACTGTCGCTGCATTCTTCTTCGGTCAGTTCCTCGGATTTGGCGCAGGAGCGGGTAAATCGCGGAAAGCCGAAAAGATCGGCGGCCCGGGCTTCTTTGGGGTCGTAAATGCCGGGGACTCCAAGCCACAGCCGTCCGCCTTCCTCTATGAGCAGGAGATGACTGTAGTTGTGATAGCCGTGAAGAAGAAAGCTGTTGTTGGCCAGAGGCCAGAATTTGCGCGGCAGTTTTGCAATGTCCGAGCGCTGGATTTTTCTGACAGTCTGTGCAGTGCTGGTCTCAGAGGATTTTGTCTCCTCCGCGCAGACATCTTTTTGGGAGATAGGCGGTTCCTCGGCAGATGCCTGCGGCGGTTCAGGGTTTTCCGCCTCCTCGGTATCTGCTTCCTGTGGGGAAGGGTTTTCGGGAGGAATGGTTTCTTCTGCCGCCTGGATGTCCGGGGCAGCAGGCTCTGCGGACGGGCTGCGCATGCGGCTGATGTCCGCGTTAAAGAAAAAGGAGGAAGCCATCCAGAAAGGAGATGACTTGCTTCCGGGCAGTACAATGAGAAAGCCGTCGATCTCCATCAGGGAGCGCCCTTCGGGGAATTGGAATTCGGTAACAGGAAGCCGGATCGAGATGTTCCGGCCGAAACAGTTCAGGGCAGCGATCTGCTCTGAAACCAGGTCATCACCGTCCCGATAAAAAGCGTGGAGTTCCAGGGAGGCGCCGTTTCCTACCGGGATGCCACGGGCGTGGATTTGGATGATGCAGGACCGGTAATGCCGGGCGACTTTGATAAAGCCGACGTTTCTCCTGCGTCTGGAGTCTTCGTATTCATATAGATAAAAAGTACCTGGGTTCATAGATTACCTCTGATCTTGTCTTTGTTCAGTCTAATTTATTCGTGGGCAGAGGGAAAAAGAACAGGGATGAAAGGGAAATTATGACAGAGAAAAAAATGCCAAGCTGCGAAGAGCAGAGAAAAATTGATGAAAAATATATGCGGGAGGCGCTGCGACAGGCAAAGAAGGCGTATGACCTGGATGAAACCCCCATCGGTTGTGTGATCGTCCATGGCGGAAAGATCATCGGCCGGGGATATAATCGCAGAAATACGGACAAGAATCCGCTGGCGCATGCCGAGATCACGGCGATCAGGAAAGCGAGCCGCAAGCTGGGTGACTGGAGGCTTGAAGAATGCACAATGTATGTGACTCTGGAACCATGTCAGATGTGTGCCGGAGCAATCGTACAGTCCCGTCTGACCCGTGTGGTAACAGGGTGCATGAATCCGAAAGCAGGATGCGCGGGTTCAATTTTAAATCTTCTGGATATGAAAGAGTTCAACCATCAGGTACAGCTTGAAACAGGAATACTGAGGGAAGAGTGCAGTGCGCTCATGAGTGGATTCTTTAAAGAACTGAGAATGAAAAAAAGAAACAAAAACTATGATTGATAAAATGAATATTTTTTAACGTGCATTTCGCTTCGAGCTTGGCTAACAGGCGTTACCCGGGCAGTTAACTCAGTCCAGGCACCCTCACGGCACCCGGGAGCTCCTGCTTAGTGCTGCTCCGTTCCCGACCTGACACGGTTCACAGGTTCCCGTCGCGTGAGACCCGAACTTCAACGTCACTTACCCGGGGCAGCCCTGCCGGCTGCCGCCCTCTGCGCAATATCACCCCTGCTATAGCGGATTGCAGGTACAAGGTACCGCTAACACCCCGGCTGCACGAGCCTTAATTTTACACGTTTTTTTAGAAAATGTCAATGACCCGGAGAAAGAAAGGGAGGATTTCGATGAAAGTTCTTCTGGCGGCAGTGAACGCCAAATATATTCATTCTAATCTTGCGGTATACAGTCTGAGAGCATATGCCCATGAGTATGAAAATGAGATTGAAATAGCGGAATACACGATCAACCAGACGGTGGATGAAATTCTGACGGATATTTACCGTCATCAGCCGGATATGCTCTGCTTTTCCTGTTATCTGTGGAATATCGCCTGCGTTGAGCAGATCATCAGAGAGGTCCCCAAGATTCTTCCCGGGATCAGGATATGGCTGGGCGGTCCGGAGGTATCCTGTGATGCTTGTGAAGTGCTTAAGAAGCATCCTCAGGTTTCCGGAGTTCTGTGCGGGGAGGGTGAAGAGACATTTTTAGAATTGATGAAGTTTTTTCATACCGGGCATCGGTTTTGTGATACCGAGGGACTTTCCGGCATAGCAGGGCTTGTATATCGTGAAAAGGACGGTGAGATAGGGGTGAACCCGTCCCGTCCGGTAATCGACTTGAGCAGTGTGCCCTTTGTCTACGATCATATCGAGGATTTTAAAAACAGGATCGTCTATTATGAATCAAGCCGTGGCTGTCCGTTCTCGTGCAGTTACTGTCTGTCTTCCATTGACAAATGCCTGCGGTTTCGGGATATTGAACTGGTAAAAAAAGAAATACAGTTTTTTATTGACAATGAAGTGCCTCAGGTAAAGTTTGTGGACCGCACATTTAACTGCCTCCATGATCATGCCATGGCTGTCTGGAAGTATATTAAAGAGCACGACAGGGGCGTCACTAATTTTCATTTTGAAATAGCGGCAGACCTGCTTAATGATGAAGAGATTGAACTGATTCAGGGGATGCGTCCGGGACTGATCCAACTTGAGATTGGAGTTCAGTCTGCCAATGAGGAGACGATTCGGGAAATCAGGCGAACGACGAAATTAGAATTGATCAGAAAGCGGACATCCCAGATGAAAGAGCGGGGGAATGTCCATCAGCATCTGGATTTGATCGCAGGACTTCCTTTTGAAGATTATGAGAGTTTTGCCAATTCGTTTAATACAGTGTATGCCATGAGACCGAATCAGCTGCAGCTTGGATTTTTGAAAGTGCTGAAGGGGTCGCTCATGCATGAGAAAGCAGAGGAGTATGGGATTTTATATCAGGAGCGTGCGCCCTACGAAGTGCTTTCCACAAGATGGCTGTCTTATGCGGATGTCATCCGTCTTAAACAAATCGAGGAGATGGTGGAGATATATTATAACAGCGGACAGTTTCGGAACACGCTGGAACATCTGGAGCGGAGGTTTGCAGCTCCTTTCGATATGTATGAAGCGATGGCTTCATATTATGAGAGAAACGGATTGTTCAAGGTGCAGCATTCCCGTATTGCAAGATATAAGATTCTCAGCCGCTTTATAGAGGAACAGGCAGCGGCAGACAGGGCGGAGAAGGACGAATACAGGGAGTGGTTGACATTGGACCTGTATTTGAGGGATAATGTGAAAAACCGTCCGGACTTTCTGGGAGAGAATAAAGTCTCAAAAGAAGAGGCTTCTTTATTTTATAAAATGGAAGTTGAGACTCCGCGTTATCTTCAGGAATATGAAGGGTATGACAGCAGGCAGATGCGCAGGATGACTCATCTTGAAAAATTCCGGGGAAGGCTGCTTTTATTTGATTACAGGAGACGGGATGCTCTGACCGGAGATGCCCGGGTCTGTGTGATAGAAGAACCGGCGGGAGAAAACAGAAAGGAAAAGAGCTGATGAATTTTCATGATAAAAGAATAAGACGCATCATATCTATTATTGTTATCGTTGTTGTTGCAGCCATGGTGCTGACTATGATCGTACCATATATAGCATGAGCGGGAGAGTGTGAGTGTGACGCGGAAAAGAACAAGGAGAAAACAAAGACAGGCGAGGAACAACAGAAATGTGATCCTTCTTATAGCAGGACTGGTGTTTTCTGCGCTTTTGGTCATAATCGGAATTCAGGTGTTGTTCCGAACCACGATTGACCGCTATGATCCGGATATTATTATCCAGGGAGTGAAGATCGGCGAAACAGACGTGTCGGGCATGACGGCTCGGCAGGCGACAGAAGCAGTGAATCAGGCGACGAAAGCGTACGCCGAAAAGACGCTTACGCTGAAAGCAGACGACGAACGGCAGGCGGAAGCGACGCTCACTGAGCTGGGCATGGCTGCTCCGGATTTGAATACTGTCGTTCAGAAGGCTGTGGATTATGGCAAAAAGGGGAATCCGGCCGTCTGCTATAAAATATTGAAAAGGGCAGAGAAAAATGAAAACAGCAAAGTGTTCTCCCTGACATATGAGGTTGAGGAAGAAACCGCCGGAGTTGTGCTTGAGCAGAAAATGACAGATATTCTGACCCACCCTGTGGATGCAAAACTGACACAGAGCGGAGGGGAAACCGTGGTGGTGGAAGATGTGCCGGGGGAAATCGTGGACGTGAAAAAGACAGTATCCAATATCAATGAATTCCTTGCCGGAGATGAGAAACGTCAGGGCGGCGCTGTAGCGGTTGAGACAAAAGAATCAGTGGCAGATATTACGGCAGAAGAATTAAAAGATATCACGGATGTGCTCGGTACATTTACAACATATTATGGTGAGAGTGATGACGGCAGGACAATGAATGTGGAGTCGGGAGCGAATCACATCGGAGGTACGCTGGTACAGCCGGGGGAAGAGGTGTCCGCTGATGATCTGATGGCGCCTTACACAGAGGATAACGGATATGCGATGGCAGCCTCCTATGAGAATAATGAGGTTGTGGAGTCGATGGGCGGCGGAATCTGCCAGGTGTCCACCACGCTTTACAATGCGCTGCTGCTGGCAGAACTTGAGATTACAGAGAGATACGAACATTCCATGCAGGTGTCTTATGTGGAACCGTCCATGGATGCGGCTATTGCGGATGATGTCAAAGATCTGAAATTCCGCAATAACCTGGAAATGCCGGTTTATATCGAGGCAGTGCTCTCTGAAGGGAATATTACATTTAATATATACGGAAAAGAAACACGGCCGGAAGGGCGCACCATTGAATATATCAGCGAAACCCTGGAAACCGTGGAGTCGGATGAGACCAGGTATGTGGCAACAGAGGACTCGATAGGGACTGTGTATACACAGGATAACGGACGAACCGGGCTGAAGGCCCAGCTCTGGAAAGTCGTTTATGAAAATGGGACGGAAGTGAGCAGAGAGGCGGTCAATTACAGTACTTATTTGGCATCAGGAAAGACAGTGGCCGTGGGAACATTTTCAGATAACGAAGAAGATTCGGCAAAGATTAATGCGGCAATAGAGTCTCAGGATGAAGCACAGATCAATGAGGTGCTCTCCCAGATTGGGGCCGGAGAATCTCAGAGTCAGGAAGGACAGTGACATAAGATGAGATATGGAGAACTGACACAGACCGCATGGCAGCGGTCTGTCAGAAAAGAACTGCATACAAGGCGCGAAGACATTCTGCTGGAGCCGACCCCGTGGGAGAGATGTTCCGCGCTTTCAAAAGAGAAGCATGAGTGCTTCTTCTGGGCAGAAGGTCATGCTTCCGGCGAGTCGGCTGACATAGGATATTATGCTGTCATAAAGGCGGCAGGAGAGCTGGCGGCAAAAGGGGCATGCCCGGCGGGAGTTTCTGTCCGCATCCTGTTTCCTCCGGCAGCATCGGAGGATCATTTGAAAGCGATTGCCCAGGGGGTCGAGGATGCCTGCACCTGGTTAGGGATTCAAGTGACATCTTTTCAGGGGGAGACCACAGCAGCC
>CALWFY010000116.1 GCA_944377775.1 uncultured Mediterraneibacter sp. | reverse complement strand
TGGTCTATAACCGCCTTCTTTTCAGGGAATGAAATCGCCCCGTGAGCGCAGTTTTTGGAACAGACACGGCAGCCCACGCACACAGACTGATCTACGGACGGCTTACCGCTGTTGTGCTGTTCCATCTTTCCGGCACGGCTTCCGCAGCCCATGCCTATATTTTTAAAGCATCCGCCAAAACCAGTCAGCTCGTGACCCTTAAAATGACTCAGACTGATAAACACATCTGCATCCATCACAGCCCTGCCGATCTTAGCCTCCTTTACCAGCTCGCCGCCCTCCACCGGAACACTGACGTCATCTGTTCCCTTCAAACCATCACCGATAATAACGTGGCAGCCTGTAGAAAGGATGTTGAATCCGTTTTCGTAGGCAGCGCTCAGATGTTCCAGAGCATCCTTTCTTCTTCCCACATAAAGTGTGTTGCAGTCCGTAAGGAACGGCCGTCCACCCAGCTCTTTTACAACATCTGCCACAGCTTTTGCATAATTCGGACGCAGAAAGGAAAGATTTCCCGGTTCGCCGAAATGGATCTTGATCGCCGTCATCTTTTTCTCAAAATCAATCTCACCGATTCCCGCTTTTTTGATCAGTTTTTTTAGCTTCTCAGGCAGGCTGGTGCCCGGAAGCGCTCTCATATCCGTAAAATAAACCTTTGATTTTTCCACACCCATTTCTCCTTTCTAATCTCCCACTCGAAATGTTGTTGCCGTCACTGCTGCCGCCAGATTTCCATATTCATCCCGGACATCAATTCTGTAATAGCTTGTCTTTCTTCCGTTTTTTATACAGATAGCCTCCGCAGTCAGCTTTTCTCCTTTTGCCGACGTAAGATAAGTGATCTCTGAACTCAGCGACACACTGCCCATCTCCTGCCAGTTGCTGGCCACTGCCAGGGCAAAATCTGCCAGCGTGAAATAGACGCCTCCCATAACAGCGTCCATCGCATTTTTATGTCTGTCCTCTATTTTCAGACTGCATTTTGCATAATGATCGTCCACTTCGTCAATCACTGCGCCGTTCTCTGTCGCAAAACGATCTTTTTCAAACAGCCGCACTGTTTCTTCTGATGGTTTCATCTGTCTTCCTCCCGGTATTAACAACAACACTAAGGTACATCACTGACGATATATCTTATTTAGTATAACACATGGGAGCCCTGTTCTTCCAGTATTTCCTGTCTCAGGAATATCGCCAGTCAATTTTTAATGCAAAAAACACAGCCCCGGTCAGGACTGTGTTTTCTCCTAAAGCCGGAAATCAGACTTGAACTGACGACCCCTTCATTACGAGTGAAGTGCTCTACCGACTGAGCTATCCCGGCATATGCCCGTCTTTGTGACGAGCCTTAAATATTATATCTCGTTTTCAGGTAAATTTCAACTACTTTTTTATCTGAGCGTTTCTTCCGGCTGCGGAACCGTATCCCCCGACCCGGCGTACAGATCGTGCGTGTTTCCCTGCATGTGCACTGTAAGCTGATTATACGGTATTTCAATGCCCTCCTTATCGAATATCAGCTTTATATCCTCCAGCAAACGCCATCTTGTCGCCCAGTATTCTTCTGTTTTCACCCACGCACGAAGCCCGATCACCACTGCACTCTCACCGAGAGAATCAACAAATACTCTGATCTCCTCATCCTGTATGACGGACGGATCGTGAAAGAGCATTTCTTCCACCAGCGATTTTGCTTTTTTCAAATCCGCATTGTAAGATATTCCCACCTTCAGATCCAGCTTGCGCTCCGGCCTTGCGGTCACATTAGTCAGACTGTTGTTGGTCAGGATACTGTTTGGCACAACCACTGTCTGATTGTCCACTGTAGCCAGTTTCGTATAAAAAATCTGAATTTCTTTTACTGTCCCCTCAATCCCTTCCTGGGTCACAACAATATAATCCCCAACTGAAAAAGGCTTGAGCAGAAGTATCAGGATGCCTCCCGCAAAATTGGACAGGCTTCCCTGCAGAGCCAGACCGATCGCCACGCCGGCGGAAGCGATCAGCGCTGCCACGGACGAGGATTCCACTCCGAATTTTGTCGCAATGATAAAGATCAGTAAGGAATACAATCCGAACTTCAGCATGGAATCTACAAACTGGCGCACCCCTGCATCCGCATTGGTCCGCTCAAAAGATTTTCGCACCAGTCTGCGTATCCACTTGATCACCTTGCTTCCCACGAAGAAAAAGACAAGTGCCAGAAGCACCCTGATGCCAAATGTAATAAGGTCGGGCAGATGATCCTCGATAAACTGCATGAACTGATTTACTTCCTGCGCTGCATCAGTAGTAACCTGCTCCACGGACTCCTGCACATCCGAGCCCAGGGATTCATTTGCCACATCCGACACACCTGCTGTCAAAATCAGCTTTTGCGCTCCGCACACTATAAATTCCCGTATCATATCCTACCTCCCGGAAACTTTCCTTTCTGTTCCTTAATCTTATGGGTTTCACTCATCCTTGAGCGCAAGGAATGCGCACAGATTTCCCCGCTCATCCCCTGCGGCACGGTGAGAATAAAGTATCTTACTGTTGCAGTGCGTACACACATTTGTCACCGCAATATGCTCCGGAAGTATCCCGGCCTCCTGAAAGATCAGTTCATTTGCCTTCCAGAGATCAAGCTGGTATTTTCCATTGTCTTTTCTGTAAAAAAGCTGCTCCCAGGGCGATTCTTCAAAAGCCTCTCTCACTCTTTCGATCACATCCTCGCTCACCTCATAACAGTCCACGCACACAGACGGCCCCACGGCCGCCAGTATATCCGACGGGTCGCACCCATACGTTTCCTGCATCATCCGGACTGTCTTTTTCCCGATCTTTCCCACGGTTCCTCTCCATCCGGAATGGCTTAAGCCCACCGCCTTTTTCACCGGGTCCACAAAATACAGGGGCACACAGTCTGCATAAGACGTCACCAGACATATCCCCGGCACATTCGTGATCAGACCGTCCACATCCGTGTAGTCTCTGTCCCTGACGATGCCTTTTCCCCTGTCTTCCTCTGTCACAATGCGGACGTTGGTCGTATGAGTTTGCCGGGAGAGCACCATGTCCTCACTGCGTACGCCCATGGCTTCCCCGATCCTGCGGAAATTTTCCCTGACGGCATCCTCATCATCCCCTCTGTCAAAGCTCAGATTCAGAGAAGCATAATACCCCTGGCTGACGCCGCCAAGCCGGGTTGAAAAACCATGGCGCACGATCCCGGTTTCCCGAAACATGGGATATTCCAGATAAGGCACAGCCTCCCCTGCCTCGTCAAAAATATGATTTTCATTTTTATACTTAAGCTCCAGCCTCATCTGTTCACCCCGTAAATGCATTTTTAATATATGTTACTTTTGTTCCTTCTATCCCGATCACATCAAACCTGCAGGGCACATTTCTCATATGATGCTCAGCCATATAGTGCATGGCGCACTTAAAGATGGTTCTCTGCTTTTTCCCATCCACAGCCTCCAGCGGATTCCCGCTGCCGCCGTTCGCACGATACTTCACCTCACAGAACACAAGATACTCCCCGTCTCTTGCGATCAGATCGATTTCCCCTGCTCTGCACCTGTAATTGTACTCCAGCACTTCACAGCCGAGCTGCTCCAGATAATATCCGGCCGCACGCTCATAATGCGCCCCAGTCTGCCTTCTGTTTTTCGTACTGTTCTTCCTGTTTTTTTCTCCGGTCATACTCCTGCTTTTCAGCCTGTTCCGCAAAATCACCACATTCTTAATGTTCACACGAGAAAGTTTTTGACAAACGACCGCCTGTGGATCGGCGTGGGGCCAAGTCTTTGTATGGCCTCGATGTGCTCTCTGGAACCATAGCCCTTATGCTGTGCAAACCCGTATCCCGGCAGGATTTCATCATACTGCACCATAAGCCTGTCTCTTGTAACCTTTGCGATAATACTTGCCGCCGCGATAGACACGCTCTTTGCATCCCCCTTGATGATCGGTTCCTGGTCAATCCCAACGCCGGGTATGGTCACCGCGTCATTTAACAGTATATCGGGGGTGACATTCAGCTTTTTAACGGCCTCACTCATGGCCTCGTAAGTGGCCTGTAAAATATTTATTTCATCAATCCGGGCCGGTGATGCCATTCCCACGCCCACTGCCACTGCTTTTTCCATAATCTCGTCAAAGAGGGCTTCCCTTTTTGCCGGAGACAGCTTCTTTGAATCATTCAAATACAAA
>CALWFY010000115.1 GCA_944377775.1 uncultured Mediterraneibacter sp. | reverse complement strand
GCACTATACCGTAGTGATCCAGCCCAGGAACTAATTTATAATAGCAAGTGTTTCAGGGCGTCCGTTATGCTCCGCACAGCGTCCGCTCTGAAACGCATCGGAGTCCGCTAGGCTCCGCAGAATGCATTATCTTTTTTTGTGAGATGGTGACAATAAAATAAATGCGATATATTGTTAAAACTTGTCAAAATATGGCAGATATTGTATGATATACCATACAATATATTTGAAGTTTTAAAGGAAAAGGAGGGGGATCTTGTGAAGAACCGAGTGATAAAAATCATTTTAGGAATAGGTGCGGTGCTGCTCTGCCTGGGCGGCGGGTATCTTTTAGGCAGCCAAAACACTGCAGAAGTATCACAGGAGACTGTTTCAATTAAAAAAGGAGAAAAGAAAGAAAAAGATAAGACATACGACACCGACTTAGTAGCCATCATCAATATGGATGAAGGAGTGGAAAAAGATGGAGAGACTGTCAGTTACAGCAACTCTTTAATGGGAACTTTGAATATCAAGTATGAAGTGACAGGAATTGAGGCGGCGAAACAAGGATTGGAAAATGGAAAGTACAGTGCTTACTTGATTTTACCGGGTTCCTTTTCTGCAGCTGTTGAATCCATCAATACTTCTCCTCAAAAAGCCACATTAGAATATGCAATCGCACAGAATCTTACCCAGCCAGCATTGACAGAGGCGATCTATTCTATACAGGATGCATACTCTACATTGAGCAATGGAATCAGCGAACTTTATCTGTCTTCTGTTTTAACAGAAATACATAAAGTCCAGGATGCAGTAGAAACAATTGGAGCAAACGATGAAAAAGACCTGAATGCACTGGCAAATATCCAGAGGGATGATCTGATGGAGGTCATTCAGCTGCCGGAGCTTGCAAAAGTAGAAAATACGATTGAAGTATTAGATTTGGCGGCGGATTATGAAGAAACGGACAGTATATTGACTAAGATAGACGAAACTTATCAGACAGCCTGGACAGTCGGGGCAGAAAGCTATGAGGAAGTCAAAACAGGTTCTGCTAATTTGGAATCTAAGATCAGCGGCGAAGCAGGGACGCAAAGCGCTGTCGCTGCCCTTTGGAATAATCATGGAAGTGAAATGGAGATTCCAGAATATGTGGATCCAACAGAAAAAGAAAATGGTGAGTTTTCAAATATTAAGAGGAATACCCTAAAAGATTTGAATGACAACGTAGCTGATGTCGAGGGGCAGCTTACAGGATTTAAAGAAGATCAAGATAAGTATAATGCTCAGGCAGAAACTATAAAAAGTGAGTACAAAAAGACCATAAATCAGATGGGAGATCCCAGAAACACAACAGAAGAAGGAGATATGCGTCATCAGCAATATCAATTTTATAGGATAGATGAAGTGGATCAGAAAATAAAGTACCTGGAGAACGAAAAGATCCGATATGCAAACGAACAGCTGAACACCTATTACAACAAAGTACATGATAATGAAAACTTAAAAAGTATTTTAGAAAAATATCGGGATATGTATACGAAATTAATGGTATATGAACCAGATAGTTATTCAGAAAAAACAGAAGAAGAATGGGCAGATTTTACAGCAGATGCACTTATTGAAGCTCCACAGTTGAGCGCAGAACCAAGTCCGGGAACTGCCAATCCAGTGTTAACCCCCGTGGAAATCGATACATACTATCCTTTAGATACATCCTTGGTGGAAGCACCAGATTCTTCTAAATTAAATCTTGGAGGTATTAATGTAAAAAACGTGGAAGCTGCAATGGACAGCATGACAGGAGTATCCCAGAAATACACGAAAGAAAGAGACGAATACCGGACAAAGTTGAATGACCAGTTAAAAGCAAAGGATGTCTTGATAAGGGAAGATCTGGGAAGATTAAATTCGTCATATGGCAGTATGCTTCAGGCAAAAGATGATCTGAACGGTTTGATCCAAAATTATGATCCGCAAGAATATTTGGACAAGCAGGCAGTTGAAAATCTGAGGCTGTCTTTGGTTACAAACCAAAGTGACATAGAAGAAAAAATAGGCAACCAGAACAGATCTTACGAAGAGTATGTAGCAAAAGTATATGAAACTTCAGAGGAAAACACAAAAAAACAGCTGGAAAGTATTGAGACAGCGGAAACGGCATCTGCTGAGAAATTGGATACAAATCTTGCCAACGCAAAGAGTTTAAAACAGACAACCTATGAAAACAATCAAGTGATGTTGAATGAAATCGGAGGAGTTTTACCATATACCAGACTTGGAACACAGGAAAATGTATCAACATATCGGTTTATGGTAAATCCACTATCAACAAATGATTTAACAGTAGCATCTATAATGCCATCCGAAGATACAGAGACTGCTGCCAAAGGGATTGGAACGATCGGGACAGTGTCTGATGATGAAGAAAAGGGAACACCGATTTTGATTTATGCAATTCCAATTATCATACTCTTATTGATATGTGCAATTGTGCTCATACGCAAAGCGCGTACAGGGGTAAAAGAAGATCGATTATAGAGTGAAACAGTCATAAGGATATTCCTGATTATGGAAAGCGGGAATATCCTTATTTTATCTTAAAAGATGAACTGTAATATGCATGATTTGACAGGGATATTTTTAGGAGTCATAATTACAGGTGGAATAAAAATAAATAAAAAACTTTTCAAAACAGCAATAAAATAAACAAAATATACAATAAACAGCAAAAAAAATATTGTCAAATTATGGAGTGTAGTATAAAATAATGGAAAAGATATTTGTGGAATAAATGCATGATTCCCAGCGACCTGGAGTTTTTGCGAACTTTAGGTAATTTTATTATTTTACAAGAGGAGGAAAAGATTATGTTACGTGTTGATTATGAGGCATTAGCAGCAGGTTCCAAGACATTATTAGACCAGGGAGATACGTTTGAGCAGTGTATTAACACCATGAAACAGGTGATTGAAGGCTTGCCGGATGTCTGGGAGGCAGACACCAGTAAACGATATGTGGAACAGTTTATGGAGGCTGAACCAGGACTCAGAGAAGTAAGACAGATGATCGAAGATATGGCTAATCAGATGCAGAAAATTTCTGATAACTTTGCACAGGCAGACAGTGATATGGCAAGCCAGATGTAAAATGAAGAATGGACAGAGAAGAAAGCCGCCAGAGATGGCGGCTTTTCTGAAAAAGAGGGAAATGAACAGATGGGAACGGAAGATATCAAAAAAACTACGGAATCCCAAGGAGGATTAAAACTGGATACTGAGATATTGCAAAAAGATGAAAACATAAGTACTTCTTTATGTGATCGTTTTGGAATCCATATGTATACGCAGGAATTCCTTGAAAAAGAAAAAATATATCAAGACAAACAAAAGCAGAAAAATAAAGAGATTTTTTTAAATGTTTTGCACAACCAAAAAGTAGAAAGCAATGAAGATGCCTTTCAGACTGTTATGAAGGCAGATACAACGGAAGTAATTAAAGCTGAATATAATGGAAATCAAGGAGCTATAAACCAGTATACCAACATTGCCTATGGTCTGTCTGGCGCATTGTTGGCAGGAGTGGTTCTCTTTTTTATAGAGAGATACAGGAGAAAACGAAATGAAAATCACGATAACCATTAAAAATACACAAAGTGGAAAAGAGTATGATATTTCACTTGATAACCATCAAAAAATAGAAACGACATTGAAAGTTATGAAGGAGAATCTGCCGGAATCCATGCTGGGGATTGGAGAAAAACCGGAACTGAAGTCCGAACGGACAAGCCGATGGCTCAGACTAGGAAATACATATGAAGAATCTCATATTTATACAGGGGATGTGCTGCTGGTTTCAGCAAGAGAAGCATCGTAAGCGAGGAATGAAAAAATGAAAAGGAAGAGTGCAGAAAGAACAAAAGTACAACAGCCGAAACAAGAACAAATAGAACAGCCACAGTTTTTGAAAGAAGAGATCAAAAAATCTGCGATCCATGCAAAGGACAGTTACGATTACAAAAAACTATGCGTTGACCGACAGGGGCTGCTGCCATGCAGATATGAAGAGGACAGGGAAGATTTGTACTTTTATTATGAGATAAAAGATAAGACATTATTTGATCAAATTAAGAAAGAAGACAGAGAAACGAAATATCAGATTTTGATCAATTTTTCTTTGTTGAAAGAGTTACAGGCAGATTTTGTTCTGAAACTTACAGAAGACAATCTGTATTACGACGAGAACGGCCTGGTGTATTTAAAAGAGCGGGACATCTATGGCCGGGGAGAAAGACCGGACGAAGAGTATTTTTTAACTTCTTATAAATGCTTTGTGGCAGGTGTTTTAGGAAGCAAATATTCCGTATCTCAGATTCAGGAAAGCGGAATAGAAATCTGTAAAAGTGAAAAATGGTTTGAACCAATTTATAAGTGCAGTTCACCTGGAGAGATTGCATCCATATTGCGAAAAGTAAAAAAAGACTATGTTACGGAACAAAAGCAGGAGATGAGAAAGGTTAAGAAATCTGCCTATTCTACATGGAGACTTGTCGCTGTGGTCGCAGCTGTTGCCACATTAGTGTGTGGAGGGTATGCCGGATATTTGTCTTTCAAGACAGTTCCAAAGCAGCGGCAGCTTTTGGCGGCCAACGAGGCTTTCATACAGAAAGATTACAGAACATGTGTGGAGTCTCTGAGGGCAGTAGAGCCGGAAGATATGGATGTCAGTACTCTTTACATTTTGGCTTATTCCTATGCAAACATGGAAAGCTTCCGACAAGATGAAATGAAAATGATCATTGAAAATCTCTCTACGAGCAGTAATCCGAAACAATTGGAATATTGGATTCGGATCGGAAGGCTGGAAACAAAAAAAGCAGAAGATATCGCACTTTCTCTATCCGACGACAAACTGCTCATATATGCATATATGAAGGAAATGGATGACCTGGAAAACGACACGCAAATGGATGGAACGGAGAAGAAAAAACGTCTGGATGAGTTGGAGAGTCAGATAGAAAAACTGGGAAATAAGTACGAACAGCAGGAAGAGAACGTGGATACAGAGACTACAAAGGAAGGAGCGCCGGGGACATCGACACAGGGAACTGGCGAAAATCAAGGTACTACGGAAACGGCTCCTGCCCAACAATAAGCAAAGAGTTTTCGTGTTGATATAAGGGAGGGAATAGTATGAGCGATTATTTTGACTATGATGCATGGAGGGAACGACAGAGAGTTGCAAGTATTCGGAGTCAGATTTCAGATTTACAAGATGATGTAGAGAAATACGAAGATGCCAGGAAAGCCGTGGAGGATGCAAAAACAAGTTGTATAAATGAAAAAGATGCATGGGGAGATACGGTCGCCAGATTTTCAGGTAAACAGGTAAAAAAATCAGGGGTTTTTGAAGGAGAAATGGCAGATGCACTAGAAACTTATGTCAACGATGCTAAAGAGGAAAACTCTACGGCCATAACGAAAGCGGGCGATCTGGTGAGCAAGTTGGAAGTACAGATATCGAAGATCGATACAAAAATCACTGAGCTGAATAATCGTATTTCAAACTTATGGAGTCAAATATAAAAGGAGGGGGCTTATATGGCAGATAAAGTGGCATTGATAGAGGACGAATATACGACGTTGCAGTCACAGTTGGAAAGCGGACATACACAGATATTGGATTATATAGAATCCATTGTAGGGCAGCTGGAAAATATAAGCGCTCAAGGCGGAGAGTTCTATACAGAGTCTATTTCTCCTAAAGTTGCTCTGCTCTGCGAAGAGATAAGGAGTGTCAAAACCACATTGGGCGAGGTGTACATGGCTCACAGGGAGATCGTGAAAAGTTTTGTCACTGCGATCGAAGATCTGGACACTTGCTGTTAAGGAGGAATCAATATGGCAAATAATATCAATATCAATACATCAGAAGTAGACGCGATCATAGGCAGCGCGCTCAACGAGATCACCAATGTGCAAAGTGATATCAATACGGTCTATGAAAATCTGATCAGCGGTTTTTCAGAGTCCGCAGGGGACGAGGCAGATGCGTTGAGAGATCAGCTGGCAGCAGAAAATAAACTGGTCAGTGCATTGTCCGATATGTTAAGTCAGTTTTCACAAAGTATCCAGTTTGCAGCCGGCGAATTTGAAAATCTGGATCAGACAGGCGCCAGCAAGATGGCTGGGAAAGAGAAAGGCAGGGAGAACATATGAAACGAGTGTTCCAGATATCAGAGATTGAAACTCTATGCCAGGACTTAAAGTCCATCCTAGAACAATGCAAGGATCATGTATCCTCCATGAAAGGCTGCGCAGACGAGGCTTGGAGCGCCTTAAGCGGAGTCCCGGGTGATGTGCAGTACGGAGATGGGTTCACCGCAGTGACCAGCCTGCGAAACGCCTTAAAGACAGAGC
>CALWFY010000114.1 GCA_944377775.1 uncultured Mediterraneibacter sp. | reverse complement strand
TCCTCATCCCCGGCAATCCTGTCCCACAGTACTTTCCAGTACGACTTACTGCCCACACTTGTCATAGTACTCCCCAGCACAAGAACAAGCACTGCGGCCAGTGCTGCAACGATATAGCGTTTTTTCTTTTTCTTCCGATACACCATCTTAGTTCTTTTACTGTATTCATAATCCTGTATCTTATTAAAAAGCGAGGTTTCCATGTCATCAGACACCTGAATTCCGTCAAGTTCTTTCCTATCCATGACTTCCTGTTCTATCTGTTCGGCTTCTCTGTCAACCTCTTTTTTCAGTGATAATTTTTTCAGTTCTTTCATTCTTTACACCTTTTTTGTCCTATAATTTTCCTTGACATTTCACCAAATAAGGTTAAGATGAAATTAGCTTTAGCCACGCATTACTACATCTTGTGGAGGTTACTTTTATGAAACGAATTATCTTAACCGGCGGCGGAACCGCCGGACATGTTACTCCTAATATCGCCCTGATTCCCAGACTCAGAGAGCTGGGATATGACATCCTATATATCGGCTCATATAACGGCATTGAAAAAGAGCTGATCGAACCTTTCGATATCCCTTATCACGGAATATCCTCAGGCAAACTGCGCCGTTATTTCAGTATGCAAAATTTTACAGACCCGTTCCGCGTTGTCAAAGGTTTCGGGGAAGCCCGCAAACTGATCAAAGACTTAAAGCCTGATGTGATCTTTTCAAAAGGCGGGTTTGTCTCCGTGCCTGTCGTCCTTGCCGGAAAGCGGTGCAAAGTCCCGGTAATCATTCACGAATCTGATATGACGCCCGGTCTTGCAAATAAGATTGCGATTCCTTCGGCGACAAAGGTATGCTGTAATTTCCCAGAGACACTTGACTTTCTCCCTGAGGGCAAAGCTGTTCTCACGGGTTCACCTATCCGCCAGGAACTTCTCTCAGGCAATAAGATTGCAGCCATGGATATGTGCGGATTCACTGCTGATAAACCTGTTATCCTCGTGATCGGAGGAAGTCTTGGGTCTGTCATAGTCAACAATGCTGTACGTCAGAGCCTCCCCAGACTTCTGGAAAACTTCCAGGTCATCCATCTGTGCGGAAAAGGAAAAACTGACGACTCACTCAAGGATACCAGAGGATACTGTCAGTTCGAATATATCAAAAACGAACTCCGCGATATCTTCGCTCTTGCAGATATTGTAATCTCAAGGGCCGGCGCAAATGCAATCTGCGAACTGCTGGCTCTTAGAAAACCAAATCTTCTCATCCCACTCTCTGCAAAAGCCAGCCGCGGCGATCAGATATTAAACGCCCGCTCTTTTGAGCGGCAGGGATTCAGCATGGTTCTCGAAGAAGAACAGCTCTCCGAAGAAACTCTTGTCTGTGCAGTTAATGATCTCTACAATAGCCGCGGGACATTCATTGATGCCATGCGGGATTCCAGCCAGCAGGCTTCCATTGATACGATCATCTCATTAATTGAGGAAGCTGCAGCAAACCAGCAGTCATAATCGGTCCACTTCCAAACAGGCGCCTTTATGGTGCCTGTTTCTTTTCTGACTCACTCTCTTAGATTCATCTCCTCGTATTCCACAGCGTACATTTTTCTGATCCAATTCTTTGCTCTGTGCAGGATGCTGTGGAGAACTCCCAGGCTGACGCCCATTATTTCTGCTGCCCTGGCCTGTGGAATTTCCATATAGTAAACAAGAAGAATGGCTTCGTGCCATCTGGGGTTCTTTTCCATTAAGCCTGAAAATATCTCTTCATGGAGCTTGCCTCTTTTTACTTCAAGCTCACTTTCCAGATATTCGTCTTCTGCACTTTCCCTGGTGGGTTCATCCTTTGGATGTTTGTCATTTTCATCTGTCAGCACTTCACGTTCATATTTCTTTTTGTAATTTAACGCAGAATTTTTCGCAGTCGTATATAGCCACGAAGAGATTTTGCCGCCTTTAAGTTCTTCAAATCCTGTGTACAGTTTTAGAAACGTGTCCTGAGTTATGTCTTCTGCCGCATCGTAATTGTCACCTGAATAAATGTAAGCCACTTTCAGGACGAGATTCTTATACTTGTCATAAATCTCGTTAAATTCACGATTACCTGTCAACATAATATCTCCGGTTTATTTTATTTTTTCCAATATTTCTTCTTTGTCCGCATCCGTCAGTTCGCCCATATGCCATCCAAGCCCTACGTTGTCTCCCTTATATCTGGGGATCAGGTGTATATGGAAATGAAATACAGTCTGTCCCGCACATTCCTCATTGTTCTGTACGATATTATATCCGTCGCATCCCAGCGCATCTGTCATTTTCTTTACTATCTTTTTTGCAAGAACGATGGCTTTGGCTGCTGTCTCCTCGTCAATGTCATACAGATTCCGATAATGCTCCCTGGGAATAATCAACGCATGACCCTTTGACGCAGGTCCCAGATCAAGTATCACCCTGAAGTCATCATCTTCATAAAGTGTTGCGGACGGTATCTCACCTGCCGCAATTTTACAAAAAATACAATCTTTTTCTTTCATTGTTGTTTCCTCTTTTCCACAGATTATTTCTGATAGTAGTATAGACTATTTTCTGGAAAAAGAGAAGAAGTTTATCTCAGTAAATCATCTCTGTGAAATATGGATATTTCCTGTCGAAAGGTGTCGCAGTGATTATGTTGAACCTGTGCCAATGCCATGCTAGACTAAATAATGGCAGGAAAAAACTGTATAAAAATAAGGTGGAAAGCGAGGAACAGTTCATGTTCAATAACATAGATATCAATAAAATGAATCGACTTATGGAAGAAAATAAAGATGCAAAACAGATCATTTCCAGACTTCTTGAAAACCATCACACAACAGTCTCCATGATTGCCCATGAAATCCGAAACCCTCTGACACTTGTATCCTCATCGCTTCAGATCATGGAGGCGCAGCATCCGGAAGTGAAAGAATTTTACAACTGGAAACAGATGATGGAAGACGTACAGTTTATGTGCAACCTTTTGAACGAACTTTCTTCTTTTAATAAGAGTACGATTCTTCATCATTCAGTATTCTCTATCGAACGGCTTCTGAGGAATGTTGCCGTTTCTTTCGCCATCTCACTGGATGCCGCCGGCTCTGATATTGAGTTCACATCCCATATCGAATCCGGCATAGGCGATTTTACCGGAGATAAAGTCAAACTTGAGGAGATGCTTTTGAATCTTCTGAAAAATGCAAAAGACGCCGTTGAAGCAGACGGAAAAATCTCCTTAACTGCCAAAAAGGAGGAGGATACCATTATTATCCAATGTACAGACAATGGATATGGTATTCCTGAGGATCAGATGAGTTCTATATTTGAGCCATTTGTCACCTACAAAGAAAACGGGACAGGTCTGGGGCTTTCTCTTGCAAAACAGATCGTAGAAGCTCATGGAGGGAAAATCTGTGCTGAATCCACTCCCGGTATAAATACGACTTTCACTGTCACACTTCCGGTCTGATTTTTCCTGTTACATGCCGTATCCCATGTAAGAACTGTTCGCATCCCTGCGGACATTTGTTTTTCGATAGAGTACAAATGCAAGGAAAAATCCTGACAAAAGTCCTCCGATGTGGGCCCAGTTATCTACTCCACTGCTGGTCAGCCCAAAATAGAAGCTCAGAGCAGCCATGATGAGAAGTCCTCTTCCCGAAAGCCTGCCCAGTCTTCCGCCATTTGCTATCACAACATACAGCAGCGCTCCCATAAGCCCAAACACAGCTCCGGACGCTCCGGCTGACACTGCATATTCTTCCACTGAAACGCTGTGATACAATGACAGAAGATTACCTCCGATTCCACTGAGCAGATAGATAATCAAAAAACGACCTTTACCGATCTCCAATTCCAGATTCCAGCCGAGCGCCCCCAACATGACCATATTGTTCATGAGGTGGCTTATGCCAAAATGCAGGAATATACTGGTAAAAATCCTGTAAAACTCGTGCTCCTCTATTACCAGCGGCTCATATACTGCTCCGTGCTGGAGCATAAACACAGCATCTTCCATATTACCGATCATGGACATTACTAAAAATACTGCTATATTAATGATAATTAATGCAGCTGTACACACAGCCTCTGGTTTCCGTCTCACGGCAAATCTCCTTCTCTGCTTTATATTCTCTTTATTATAAAGGAGACTTTACTCAATGTACAGGAATAAAACTCCTGCATGCAGCAATATTTTTCTGTGAACACTAATATGATCTGTTTACACTTCCCAATCATCCGCCTCTGTAATCAAATCTTCCCACCGTCCCCACCTTCCGTTTTTTATCTTTCTCACGACCTTTTTCAGCGGGCTGCATTTTGTTTCATCTTCTCTTTCCTCTTCTGTGCAAAATACCACTGTGTCCGGCAGACTCCCTTTTTCTTTTTGTTCCTCCAGCCTTTCAGCCGCTTCTGCATAATAGTCCTTCATAATCTCTGCCAGTTCATATTGTTCTTTGAATGTCTCTTTATGCAGTCTGTATACAAGAAGCACACCTTCTGTGTCCTGGTAATCCAGTTTTTTCACAAAATATTCCGTCATCTTGTGAAAAGATGTACGCAGTGAAGCGGCTTCCGGAGCATTCTTTACCGGAAGGTAACAAAACCTGTACTTACCTTCACTGAGAAAAATAAGCTCCGGTGTCAGAAGGATATGATCCGGGTTAAGCAGATGTTCTTTTACTGTCCTGACCATTTCCATAAAATCTTCAACAAACTTCCGGATATCTTCTTTTTTTATCTGCTGGCTGCTATAGTACTTTTCCATACTGACAGCATCTCCGGGATAAAAGGTATATCTGCTCTGTCCGTCCCGTCCATTTCCTGTCACTTTCAGAATACACCCTATGTCATTATTCTTCAGCATATGTAACTGATAATCCTCTTCATACGGACACGGCACGTCTGCATGTACAGCCATATGCCCCCATTGATCTTCATACATGATTTTCAAGTTATTCACCTCATCAGCCTGATCTTTTTTTCAGGCGTAACCACCTTGGCTTTCTGGCACACTTCCAGTTTCATAAAGGCCTTTTCCGCTGATACAGTTACCATAATCTCTTTCGCCTTTTTCTCAACAGATACATCTATATCTGTCATGCAGATCAGTTTTCCTTTCGTCCGTTCCCTGAAAAATTCTTCCAGGTCATAACCTGTCTCTTTTTCACGCTCTGCCTGTACACCCAGTATTGCAGTTTCTCCCGCAGCCCCGGTAATAACCGTTTTGTCATGGTAGTAGAATACCCCATACATGATCAGCATAAACATTCCGAGAAACAGAATCATAATATAAGACATTTCGATCACTGCACTTCCATTTACACATTGCCCTTTTCTAATATATCCCAAGAAAAATCCCTCCCATATAAGCTGCCGCAAGAAACGGTACAAATGGAAATGAAGATTTTCTGTGAAATCCCCGCTTCACCATCATAAAAGCCGAAAACACTGCCGCCATGGAAAATGCTCCCAAAAGCACAGAGAGTATATCCCACAATCCCAGAAAACTCCCCATGAACAGAATAAGAATGCTGTCCCCATAGCCGAAAGACTCTCCTGTCACTTTGCTGATAATAAGAAATATAATTCCGACCGCTCCTCCTGCCCCAAGAAGCATCAGAGGAATCTCCCTTTCACAGAAATATCCTGCTGCCGCCAAAAGCGCGCCGGACAAAAGAAAGGTGAGCGGGAGTTTTTTCCATTTTATGTCCATCACCGACAGAATAATAAGGTACACTGCGAACAGCACCTTACACCATAACCATCCGTTTTCCGCCAAAGTATGTATGATCGTTTCTAGTTTGAACATCTGGAACATCCTCCCATACCGGAAACCTCTGACCTGGGTACTGCATGAATCGTTCTTTTAAGACCGCTGCATCCCAAAGAATTATGGTATCTGTCTCCGGTTTCTGTAATATACGCTCCTGACATGGCAGTCCCATAAACACATTTTTCGCAGGCATAATATCTGCCGCCACTTTCATTTCTCAATTCTTCCAGATCAGCAGCAGTAACCATTCGGATGGAGAGCTGCAGATAAGAGCACTGGTAATCCTCATGATAGACACTCCCTCTGTCCGTTACATAGACAATGTCTGAATTATTCCCGCCCGCTCCCCTTCCCCTGTAACCGGTCCATGCGCTGAGTTTAAAGGATTCCTCCATATCGGCTGTTGGAGTCCCAAACAGAGAAAGGGGAATTTGTATCTGATAGTCGACAATAATATTCATCTCGCCTGTATACGGCGATATCCAGGACTTTCCGCAGGATATGCTCCCACTTCCCCCTTTCAAAATACTTCTGTCTATCCGTTCCTCACCAATCAGAGACACTATATCTGTTTTTAACTTTCCTGTGTTGAGAACAGGGAAAACGGCTGTATCTTCTGCTGCGCTTTTTGCAGCATTCTGAGCCGCGTTTATAATACTGATGCGTATGCTTTGAATTTCAATCAACCAGATAAGGCACACTGCGGCAAACAAAAATAATGGGATTCCAAAAGCCGCCTCTATTGTCATACTGCCGTTTTTCCTTGTTTTTATTATCTTTCTTTCCTCACTCATATTTTCCATTCTATCTGTTATTATCTCCGGTACAGATGCCCTTTCCACTTTCATTAGGGATGTGTCTTTATTCGTTTGTATTGTAACCGCAGCCGATTTTCCTTTCTTTTTTTTATAATCGTATTGGAGTTGTTATATTATTTCCGCGTGAGGGACAGCGGATGAGAAAGAAAGGGCATCTGTACCGGAGATAATGACTTTTATTCGTAACCAAAGTAAACCGGATATGTATATGTCAGATCACCAAAAATCACCGCTGTATTACTCATTCTTAATTTTGTGACACAACAATCTGCTCTGAAAGAATCCATCCCATACTCTGTCCTGAGGTTCTCCTCTACCCGGTCCAGGGTCCGCATCGTAATATCTTCCTGGTCTGCCAGAAATAAAAATGACCTCAAATATTCCTCATAAGATATCCCTCCTTCCACGTCTGCACCTTCCGTCTGCTCCAGTCCGCTCCCCAGCAGGAGAAGTTCAGACAGCGGAAGCTGCCAAGTATCTTTTGTTTTAACAAGTGCTGCCTTTTTTCCTGAGAGCAGCGTCCTTATATCCACCACACTCTCACCTGCCGCCCATGCAAGAATAATGAGCTGCTTTAATACTTCTGCCCCCTGAGGGATGAACAGAAGCATCGCCAGCGTGATGGCCATTGCTTCCGCCTCCGCCTGTTTTCCGGTATCGCTGAGAAGATACACATAATTCAGCGCCATACGCACGAGAAACAATTTCTTGAGCACGGCCTCCAAATTCTCTTTATCAGAAGCCCTGCCCGAAAGAATATATTCTACTTCATAAGACAGAGAACGGTCTGTTCCGATTTCCTGACTGTCCTGCTCCTCTCCGGTTTTTCCCGAATCTGCGGATGCATTCTCAAAATTTTTCAGAATATACTCGTTAAACAGAAGTCTTTCTTCAACGCCTTCCATGCCCTGCCGGACAGGAAAACTTCCGGTTCCGGTATTTCGTTTTCTGTTAGAAGCCTGGTTTCCCAGGCTGATCTCACGTCCGGAAAGTTTCGTATCCTCTGGCATTACAAGAGAAAGAAGTCCTGATTTTTCTATCTGTTCCACAAAATCAAAGGGTGTTTCCTCTGTCTGGGAATCTTTTTGTTCCTCCGCAGATTCTTTTAAGGCTTCGTACTCGCTGAGGATATCCTCCTTTCCCATCTTTTCCCCCTGTATGCTCTGTTCCTCCCACTCCGGAGTGAGTCCGGTAAATTCTTTTACGATTCCTATTCCATAGTTTTCTTCCATGTATGCAAGCACCTGTTCTCTGAAAGCCTGCCCCTGATTATCTGTAAGGAACTGTATTTCTGTAATCTCATGTTCGGTTTCTCCGGTCTGATAATAATATATCCTCCCAAGCAGCCCTGCCTGTGTAAATTCTCCTGTCCCATATCCCCCTTCAATGGCAAAAATATGATAATATTTCAGCAGTTCCGGATGATATTCTCCGAACAGAGAAAAGACAGCTCTGTCAGTATCAAGTCTGCTTAAATTAGATGCTGTGTGGATAACGGATATCTGGAGAATACCCAGTACAAAAGACAGCAGAAGAATGAACGATATGCTCAAAAATACGGTAATCTGAGCTTTCTTCATATCAGATGCCCGAGCTCTGGGACGTGATTTTATCAAAAATCGTATTGATCAGATTAATAAGCTGACTTTTAAATATCAAAAGCAGCGCAATGACGATCACAAGAATCAATACAAGCTCGATCACGGTGATCCCGGATACATACTTGTCTCGGATCAAAATTTTTTGAAACTTTGTCTTTATTGATTCCACTTTATTTTTTCCTTTTGTTATGATCGATTTCATATTTGTATCCTCCTTTTTGTTTTTTCTATACGTCACACTATATTTGAATGGAAAAAAATGCAGGCACGATCACAATGGCAAAAACAATAATCAACATGAGAAATAGCGGTATCATTAACTTTGTTTCCGCTTCTTCTCCCAATTTTCTGGCCAGGTTCTTCCTCTCCTCAAAAGCCTCCTGTGCCTCTCTTTCAAGAAAATCTGTCAGACCTTTCGGTCCTTTTCTTAGATTCTGAGCCAGCATGAGTCCAAACTTCCTGTAAACAGCTATACCGCATCTGGCACCATAACTTTCGTAACACTCTCCCTCAGGAACACCTCCCTGTATCTGATGCATTGTACCGGCCATTTCCTCATACGCTTTTCTGCCTGGCTTTCCCTTTTGATTTTTCTCATAATCCTGTACAATACGGAACCACGCCTGCCGAATTGTCATGCCCGCACGGACATACAAATTAAACTTATTAATGATCTGCGGATAGTCCAGCCTCATCTGTCTGGCCTCTCTTTCGGCCTTTTCTTTTTTTCTCTGCCGGCCTGATACAAGAATCATGACCGCTGCGCCCATTCCCAGTACCAAAATTGCAAACGCTCTTGTATTTGTTCCATATTCCCACTGGACTTCTTCTCCTTCCAGCTTCTGAGGAAGCACAAGATATGAATCTGTCCTTGTCTGCTGATCTGACTGAGCAATCTCTTTTTGAAGCTCCTCCATTAGCTGCTCTTCCTGACTCAGCGGCGGCGGAAAAACTCTGGCATAAAATTCATGGACTGCTTTCTGTGTGCCATAACTTAAAGCAGCCGTAAGTTTTACCTGCGTTCCCTTTGTTGTCAGAGCTTCTTTTTGAAGTTTTCCTGTTATATCCATCACTTCATAAGGCTCGATTTCCCACGCAACCATAAGTCCGCTCTCCGGAATTTCTGTGATCAGGTTCAGATCATACCTCACTTCATCCAGACTGTCATTCTCTCCCAGAATAAGTTCTTCTATATCTTCTGCCGCCTGTTCAAACACCTGCTGCACTTCAGATTCACTGTACTCTTTCCCTGCAACCGGGATATCCAGCTCCTGTTCTTCGGAATCACCGATCCGGACTTTCATCCGTTGTGTGCTGTCCTCACCTCTCTGCCCTCTTTTTAAGATTTTCTGTGCATTTTCATTTGTCATGACACTTCCTGAATTGTCTGAAATGTACAGGCAGAATGCACCTGTGAACGCAATTATCCCTATGATGCCAGCTCTTAGAAAATCCGGATTTTCTCTTATTATCTTCTTTAATTTTTTCATCGCCTACACCTCAATTCGGATGATCTTTCTTCCCAGACTGTATGCTGCGACATACACAAGCACACAGATACTCATAATAACCGCGCCGGCCGGATTGTTGTACAGGACACTTAAGAATTCTCCAAATGTCAGCTTCATATATAAAATAATGACAAACGGTACAGCGCACATAATATCAAATTCCAGTTTTTTGGCTGCAAGCATAGTCTGGATCTCTTTCTCCGTATCTATCTTATCTCCGATGATTCTGACCGCATTCCTTATGATGGAAATACTGTCCCCTCCGCTTTTCTTTGCAGACGTGAACACATTGATAAAATTCTCTACATCCTCCTGCTGCACCCGCTCCGAAAATTCTAAAAGCACGGATTCTGCAGACATTTTCAGATCAAGCTGACGCGCCATCCGGTCAAATTCTTTCCGGACTCTCGTGTCCGCATCATACATGAGTGCAAGTTCTTTTTCTGTCTCCCGTATAGCATTCTCTACAGAATATCCTGTCTTCAGCGCTGATGACATTGCCTGTATACTGTCACAAAACTGTTCTCGAAATTCTTCTTCTTTTTTCTTTGACGTGTCTTCAAGCCAGTTTTTCATATACAGTATCCACACAGGAACCAGAAATGGCGCGGGAAGAACCGATTCATAAAATACATACAGCATCAAAGCTGACATCCCCGTTGATTTCGCTATCCCGAGAACATACTCACGCTTCCTGATATCCGGCAGCCACAAGTTTATCCCTGTTTTCAAGCTCGCTGACCTTCACAATGCATCCTTTAACTTTTTCATATTCCATTCCCTCCTCTCTAAACTCATACAGAGTTTTTGTCCGGATTTTTCCATCGCTGTATCCCAATATTTCCTCAATCTGAAGAACACGCCGGCTCTTATCCCTCAATCGTCCCAAATGAATAATAATATCAAGCGCTGATGCGATCTGTCTTTGGATTGCCTGAAAAGGAAGATCAATGCCCATCATCATCATTGTCTCCAGCCGGTGCAGCATATCCGCCGGATTATTGGCATGTCCTGTAGACATAGAACCACTGTGCCCATTGAGCATGGCTGAAGATATCATATCAACCGTCTCCTCTCCCCGCACCTCTCCTACAATAATTCTGTCCGGACGCATTCTGAGCGCAGATCGAATCAGATCGCGGATAGTCACCGCACCGTCTCCCTCCAAGTTCGCTCCTCTTGCTTCCAGCCGAACCAGATTTTTTACTCCCTGTATCTGAAGCTCTGCATTATCCTCAATCGTGATAATGCGTTCTTCTTTCGGGATATAATCCGACATGGCGTTTAAAAAAGTGGTTTTCCCCGCTCCCGTACCGCCGCTTACGAAAATGTTATATTTTGAACGCACCAGTTTTTTTATAAATGCAGCCGCCTCTTTTGTCAGACTCTCCAGATAAATAAGCCTGTCCATTGTAATGGCCTCCGGCGGAAATTTCCTTATGGTCATTACCGGTCCGTTGACAGCCACGGGTTTCAGCACTACATTGACGCGGGAACCGTCACCAAGCCTTGCATCCACGATCGGTGACATTTCATTCACATACCTGTTTGCTTCTCCTACTATCTGCTGAATGACATCACACAGCCGTTCCTCTGAGAAAAAATGTCTGTCCGTCTGATACAGCTTTCCGCCTTTTTCGTAAAAAATATTTTCTGTCCCATTAACCATGATCTCCGTGATTTCTTCATCCTCGATCATATCCTGAAGAACATCCAGTCTGCGGAACGCATTGAACAACTCCCGACTGGCCTTTATCTTTTCGCTCAAAGGAAGAAATTCTTTTTTTCCCTCTTCCTCTATCACAATCCGGATAACATCCCGAAGTTCTCTTTCTCCTATCTCTCTCGTCATGTCCAGACGGAGCATGACCTGTTCATACAGCTGTTCTGTCCTTTTCATTACCGTACCCGCTCTTTTCTAACTGCCTGCTCTTTCCTGCCTGCCGCCTTACTGTCCGTTTTAAAATATCTTCGTACCCTGCTTCCCTTAAATTTTCTTCATATTGTTTCAATTTAGCTAACGCAGCTCCTTCACAAATATAGGGCGTGTAGATTCTGGCACATTTTCTTAAAATATCATACAGACCGTCCACAGCATCTCCCAGATCAAGGATAACTGCCTCATAAATACATTTTTCAAGAATCATATCCAGAAGTTCTGTCCATTCCTTCTTTCTGACCGAACGTAAATCCCATTCATTCCGTATGGGAAGAATATAATCCAGCCTGCCCGCCTGTCCTGCCATGGCGCTGAGCTTAAGTCCGCAGTCGTCCGTATCCTGTCTGAAATCATATAAAAGATCTCCTAAATCCTGTCCTGTGCCGCCCGGAAAATAATGATCTCCACCGGAATATCCCTCCATATTAAGATAAAGAACCGGTATTTCAGCAGCCATTTTCTGTCCCAGGCACAGTGCAAATTTTGTTTTTCCGATGCGGTGTATCGGAGAGTACACTCCGATCAATCCTCTGACAACAGGTTCATCCCGTGCCATGTAAACACCCTTTTTTCTCTTCCCGGTCTCCTGCCGAAGCACTTTTACAATGCCTTCTGCAGATTGATAACGAAAAATCGCCCTGCCTTCCTGTAAATTTTTCTTACCCGGATTTCCTGTAAGGATAAACTTTTTCCCGGCTTTTGCCTTCCGTATGATATCTTCCCCGCATTCTTCTCCGATAAGAAGTATCTCTGCGCAGGAATTCTTTATAAAATCCAAAGTCTTTTGAACATTGTAAAAAAGATGGAACTGGTACATTCCCTCAAATCGTTCTGCGAGTATCCTGAAAAGATGCTCGGCATATTCTTCCTGTACATCACAGATCACAAAATTACCCGATGTACTCCTCTTCTGTTTTTCTGACATAATCTGAATTTTGCTGCGGAATTTCTGCAGCTCGAATAAAGAAATATGACTGCCGGCTTTCCCTGTATCCGGCCAAATGACGCACAGCACTTTCCCTCAAAAGCCTGTGGCAGAGCAGGTGTTTCCTGCCATGTAAAACGCATTATAAACGGCGGATTTTATTTTGTCCATAGCAAAATTTAAATCCGCCGATTTTTGTAAAAATCTCACAAAACCTGATAGCACATAATCCCGTAAAGCAGTCCGACTCCAGGAATGCCAAGGGTTCCGGATGTCAAAAAGGAAATAGGATTAAGTCCTACATTAATTGAAGAATCAGCTGGGATCACATACTGGTTGATAAAGAAAATCAATGCCATTCCTATGGCAGCGCGAATAAAAAAGTTGATCACAGCAGCGGCAATCTTTTTCCCCAAAAGTTCTACTCCCTTTCCCCTGTCATGTTCTATTCTATTCCCGGAAGAAACGGATTATTCCCCAGTTTTATCCACATGTTTTTAGCATTTTTACACAAAGACAAAGAGCACTGAGAACTTATTGTTCTGCAGTGCTTTTTGTTAATTTAAAAATTTCTATTTTAATATTATTCTGTCTTTTTTTCTTTTTCAGCTTCTTCTGCTATTTCAATCTGTTCCCCGTCGATTTCAGCTGAAGCTTTTCTTACTTTTGCAACACTTGCTACCTTTTCATTTTCTGGTAAATTAATTAGTTTCACACCTGAAGTAATTCTTCCATACTGGGAAATATCGGAACATTTCATTCTGATCACAATTCCTTCTGTATTAATGATCATAATCTCACTGTCCTCATCAACAGCTTTCATTCCCACTACATTTCCGGTCTTTTCCGTGATCTTATAGCATTTCACACCTTTTCCGCCGCGGTTCTGTTTCGTAAACTCATCCATGCTGGTGCGCTTGCCCATACCTTTTTCAGATACGATCAGCATATCTTTTCCCTGACTGCTCATCTGCATTCCGATCACTACATCATTGTCTCCTAAGTTCATGCCGCGCACGCCCATGGAAACTCTTCCCGTAGAACGGACATCTGTCTCGTTAAATCGAATGCACTGACCATATTTTGTGACAAGCAGGATATCCTGCTGATTATCTGTCACTTTAACTTCAATGAGTTTGTCATCCTCTTTTAATACGATTGCCGCAAGTCCGGTTTTTCTCACGTTTGCATACTCACGGATCGGAGTTTTCTTCACAAGTCCTTTTTCTGTTGCCATGAAGAGATATTTACCATCCTCATACTCATAGACCGGAATCATTGCAGTGATCTTCTCTTCCGGCATAAGCTGCAAAAGATTTATGATTGCCGTACCCCTTGCCGTTCTTCCGGCCTCCGGTATCTCATATCCTTTCAGTCGGTATACACGTCCTGTATTTGTAAAGAACATGATATAGTGATGAGTCGTTGTCACAAACAGCTCTCTGATATAATCATCATCCAGAGTCTGCATTCCTTTGATTCCTTTACCTCCCCGGTTCTGGCTCTTGAAGGTATCCATGCTCATCCGTTTGATATAACCGAGATTTGTCATCGTGATAACTACATTTTCTCTTGGAATAAGATCCTCCATGGAAATATCAAATTCATCATATCCAATATGAGTTCTTCTCTCATCTCCATATTTTTCAGAGATAACAAGAATTTCTTTTCTTATCACGCCGAGAAGAAGTTTTCTGTCTCCAAGAATTGCCTTGTATTCCTCGATCTTCTTCATAAGCTCCGCATACTCTGTCTCCAGTTTTTCTCTTTCCAGACCTGTGAGAGCTCTCAGACGCATGTCCACAATAGCCTGTGCCTGTGCGTCCGTAAGTTCAAATCTTTCCATCAACTCTGATTTTGCGATCTGAACATTTTTTGAACCACGGATAATCTTGATTACTTCATCAATATTATCCAGTGCAATAAGCAATCCCTGTAAAATATGGGCTCTTTCTTCAGCTTTGTTTAAATCATATTTTGTCCTTCTTGTGACAACTTCTTCCTGATGCTGAAGATAATATTTCAGCATATCCAGAATGTTCATGACTTTTGGCTCATTATTTACAAGAGCAAGCATGATCACACCGAATGTATCCTGAAGCTGTGTATGTTTATAAAGCTGATTTAAGATTACGTTTGGATTCACGTCGCGGCGGAGTTCTATGCAGATTCTCATTCCCTCTCTACTTGACTGATCGCTTAATTCAGTGATTCCATCAATCTTTTTATCTTTTACAAGCTCTGCGATCTTCTCGATCAGTCTTGCTTTATTGACCATAAACGGAAGTTCTGTCACAATGATCCGGTTCTTTCCGTTCTGCATGGGCTCAATATTAGTCACAGCGCGCACTCTGATCTTGCCCCGTCCTGTCCTGTATGCCTCTTCAATTCCCCTTGTGCCGAGAATCTCTGCTCCTGTCGGGAAATCCGGTCCTTTGATGATCTGAAGGATATCTTCAATACTTGTATCCCCATTTTCATCAATCTGATCGTCAATGATCTTTACAACCGCTCCGATTACTTCTCCTAAATTGTGAGGCGGAATATTTGTGGCCATTCCGACTGCGATACCGGAAGTCCCGTTTACGAGCAGATTAGGAAATCTTGCCGGAAGTACGGTAGGTTCTTTTTCTGTCTCATCAAAGTTTGGAACAAAATCAACAGTATCTTTATTGATATCTGCTGTCATTTCCATGGATATTTTACTTAAACGCGCCTCCGTGTAACGCATTGCAGCAGCTCCGTCTCCGTCCACGGAACCGAAGTTTCCATGTCCGTCAACAAGAGGATATCTTGTAGACCAATCCTGAGCCAGATTGACCAAAGCTCCATAGATGGAACTGTCTCCGTGAGGGTGATATTTACCCATTGTATCACCGACAATACGCGCACATTTACGGTGAGGTTTGTCCGGTCCGTTGTTCAGTTCTATCATAGAATAGAGAATCCTTCTCTGCACGGGCTTAAGCCCGTCTCTCACATCCGGGAGAGCACGCGCGGCGATAACGCTCATGGCATAATCAATATAGGAAGTCTCCATTGTTTTTTTCAGGTCGACCTCATGAACTTTATCAAAAATATTATCTTCCATTTTTTTCTCCTTTTCACTGGGTTATACAGATGTTTCCGCTCCTGGACTCCAGTTCAAAAACCTTCGGTTTTTTCACTGGGTTGGCATTTCCAATGCCAACCTCAATGTCCACTCTGTGTCAGAAAAATGAGTAAACTCATTTTCCGACCCATAGCGTCCATCAGCCAGTCGCTGGTAAAGTGCTATATATCCAGGTTTTTAACATATTTTGCGTTTTCTTCGATAAATTCTCGTCTTGGTTCAACCTTGTCTCCCATCAGGGTTGTAAACGTGAGGTCAAGCTCGGATGATGTTTCTTCATCCATTGTTACACGCAGCAGCACTCTGTGTTCCGGATCCATTGTTGTCTCCCAGAGCTGTTCTGCATCCATCTCTCCCAAACCTTTATAACGCTGAATCTTATTATTATTATCTCTGCCCACCTCAAGAAGAATCTGATTCAATTCTTTGTCATTGTACGCATACCACACTTTTTTATTTTTCTCCAACTTGTACAGCGGTGGCTGAGCCAGGTATACGTATCCTTCTTTTATGAGATCAGGCATAAAACGATAGAGGAATGTCAATAATAAGGTACTGATATGAGCGCCGTCCACATCGGCATCCGTCATAATAATGATCTTATGATATCTCAATTTTGAAATATCAAAATCTTCGTGAATACCTGTTCCAAATGCTGTGATCATTGCTTTGATTTCTGCGTTTGCATAAATTTTATCAAGTCTTGCTTTTTCTACGTTGAGAATCTTTCCTCTCAGAGGGAGTATAGCCTGTGTCGCCCTGTCTCTTGCAGTTTTCGCGGAACCGCCGGCAGAATCTCCCTCCACAATATAAATTTCACAGTTTGCAGGGTCTTTATCAGAACAGTCGGCCAGTTTTCCCGGAAGGGACATGCCCTCAAGCGCTGATTTTCTTCTTGTCAGATCTCTTGCTTTTCTCGCCGCTTCTCTTGCCCTCTGCGCCATTACCGATTTTTCGATAGTCAGTTTAGCTACGCTCGGATTCTGTTCAAGGAATATCTCAAGCTGAGTACTTAAAATATTATTTACTGCTCCTCTTGCCTCACTGTTTCCCAGCTTTTGTTTTGTCTGGCCCTCAAACTGCGGGTCCTCGATTTTTACGCTGATAATTGCTGTGAGACCTTCTCTTATATCTTCTCCTGAGAGCTTTGCCTCGTTGTCCTTTATCAGCTTATTTTTCTTTGCATAATCGTTAAATGTTTTTGTAAGCGCAGTACGGAATCCCTCTACATGAGTTCCTCCTTCAGGAGTTGTAATATTATTTACAAAACCATAAGTATTATCGCTGTAAGAATCATTGTGCTGCATGGCAATTTCAACAGCAACACCGTCTTTCACACCTTCGCAGTAAATAATCTGATCATAAAGAGGAGTCTTGCTTCTGTTTAGGTAGGTGACAAACTCTTTAATTCCGCCCTCATAGTGGAATACATGTTCTCTGGGTTCTTCCCCCCTTAAATCTCTTAATATGATCCGAAGTCCTTTGGTAAGAAAAGCCATCTCACGGAAACGCTGTTTCAGTGTGTCATAATCAAACACTGTATCTTCAAATATTTCCGCATCCGGGAAAAATGTAACCTTTGTTCCTGTTCTTTCCGGATCACATTCTCCCACAACGTTCAGTTTATAGATCACCTTTCCTCTCTCATATCTCTGCTTATATATTTTGCCTTCGTTATAGATTTCTACTTCCAGCCATTCAGAGAGAGCATTTACAACAGATGCACCTACTCCATGCAGGCCTCCGGATACTTTGTATCCTCCTCCGCCGAATTTTCCGCCGGCATGAAGAACAGTAAATACGACTTCCACTGCCGGAAGTCCTGCTTTATGATTGATTCCTACCGGAATTCCTCTTCCGTTATCTCTTACGGTAACAGAATTATCCTTGTTGATCTCAACCTGTATCTCATCACAGTATCCAGCCAGCGCTTCATCCACTGAATTATCCACAATCTCATATACCAGATGGTGAAGTCCTCTTGTCGAAGTGCTGCCGATATACATACCCGGCCTTTTCCTTACGGCTTCCAGACCTTCCAATATCTGGATTTGATCCGCTCCATATTCAGCGTCAAATTCTGTACTTGATGCACCCATTTAATAACCTCCTAATTTGCATTTGCTGCATGTCCGTTTTTAATGTGGAATATTTTATTGATAGAAAATCTGTGGTTTACAAATTCATCCAGCCCGGTACATGTGATTATCGTCTGTATATCATGAATACTGTCCAATAAATAGTTTTGCCGATGTTTGTCCAGTTCAGACAAAACATCATCAAGCAAAAGAATCGGTGTATCTTTAATCACCTTTTTTACAAGCTCGATCTCTGAAAGTTTCAGTGAAAGAGCGGCAGTTCTCTGCTGTCCCTGAGAACCGAATTTTCTGATGTCAAGACCGCTGTCCACAGTAAAACAAATATCGTCTCTGTGCGGACCCACTGTAGTGCTTTTCATTCTGATATCCCGATCCCTGTGTTTTTTAAGAGCATCTTCAAGAGTCATATTTCCAATGCTCTCCTCATATGATAAAGTGATATGTTCTCTTCCACCTGTTAACTTAAAATGTATATCAGAAATTATTTTATTTATTTGATTTATAAATTCTTTTCTTCTTTCCAGAACTTTCATTCCATAAGAAACCAGCTGCATATCCCATATATCCAGAGTTTCCATAAGATTTTTCTGTCCGTATATATCTTTCAGCAGGGAATTTCTCTGATTGATAATTCGATTATAATTTGAAAGATTACTGAGATATACTTTGTCAAGCTGCGATAATTCAAGATCAATAAATCTTCTTCTTCCTGACGGCCCTTCTTTTATGATATTAAGGTCTTCAGGAGAAAAAAATACAAAATGAACAATTCCGAATAATTCTCCTGCCCGTCTGATCGGAACTTTATCAATGGCAATTCCCTTCGGGCTGTTTTTTTTCAGATGCATATCTATCTGAAAATTTATACCTCTCTTTTCAATGATTGTCTCTATATGGGATTCATCATATCCAAATTGTATGATGTCTCTGTCTTTTGTTCCTCTGTGGGATTTTGTTGTTCCTGACAGATAGATAGCTTCAAGAATATTTGTTTTTCCCTGAGCATTATCTCCATACAGTATGTTTGTATTCGAATCAAATTTTAAATCCAACAGGTCATAATTTCTGTAGTTTTTCAGCTTAAGAGATTTGATTAACATAACTTTCCCATCTAATCTATTTTACACTTTTTTCAGTCTTTTTTCAATATCAGCCGTTTACTTCAATCTCTTTTTCATCATAGGATACAACATCCCCCTGATGCAGCTTTCTTCCTCTGCGGGTCTCCGGCTCGCCGTTGACATTTACCATACCGCTCTGTATCACTTCTTTTGCTTCCGCCCCGTTTTCCACAAAACCGACTGCCTTTAAAACCTGTCCGAGCCGGATAAAATCTTCTCCGGCTCTCAGTTTAAAATATTCCATCTCTGTTTACTCCTCTATACTGCTGTATTAAAATTGACAGGAAGAATCAGATAAATATAAGTTTGTTCTTCATTTTTGATAAAACATGGCGCTTTTGCGTTCATGAAGTAAAGATCAACTTCTTCATCGTCAATAACGCGAAGCGCTTCTATCAAAAATTTTGGATTAAATCCGATCAAAAGGTCTTTTCCCTCTTTGATACACATGATTTCTTCATCCATGGAACCAACCTGAGATTTGATTTTAAATTCCATGGATTCATCTTTAATATCAATGATGATCGGTTTTTTATCGCCCTCTTTAATGAGCAGAGTCGCCCTGTCGATACAGTCAAGCAGTTCTTTTTTATTGATTTTTACTTTTGTCTCATAATCACTTGAGAGCATCTGATCTATGCGGAAATATTCTCCTTCTATCAGTCTTGAGACAACAACTGTTCTGTCAAATTCAAATACAATATGATTTTTTGTGAATGATATATCTACATTCGCGTCTGCTTCCCCGCCTATGATCTTGCTGATCTCCTGGAGAGTCTTTCCGGGAACAATCACTTTTTTCGGAGAATATGAATCTCTCAGTTCGATCTTACGGATAGAGATTCTGTGTCCATCAAGAGATATGACTTTCAGGATATTATTTTCAATCTCAAAAAGTTCTCCCGTCATCATTTTATTTGTATCACTGTCCGCAATAGAAAAAATTGTCTGTCGGATTACTTCTTTAAGCGTAAATTCTGAAACAGTTATAAAATCATCTTTTTCAACTGCCGGAAGATAAGAAAAATCGTCTCCCGGCTGTGATGCAATATTGAATTTTGCTTTTTCACATGTAATCAGAGCCTGACTGTTTCCCTGTGTTTCAATCACGATTTCACTGTCGGGAAGCTTTCTTACAATCTCTGAAAATATTTTTGCATTGAGAGCCATGATACCTCGCTCTATAATCTCTCCGTCAATGGATGTCTCTATTCCGAGTTCCATATCATTTGCAGTCAGCTTGATCGTATCTGTGGATGCATCTATCAGAATACATTCAAGAATCGGCATTGTAGTTTTTGAGGGAACGGCCTTGGATACAATGCTTACCCCTTTTGCCAGATTTGATTTTGTACAAATGATCTTCATGTTGTAATAACTCCTTTCCCATTACTGTTATGTGTTCTGCAATATTTTTTCATTGTGAAAAATTCGATCGGAAGCGTAAGTATGTATATTGATATAAAAACAATTCCGTATTCGTATTATTAGGGGCTGTGAATAAGTTAATAACTGTTTTAATCCTGCTTAAAATAAAGGTTTGTCCATTTTGATAAGTCTGTTGGTTTCATTTTGATCGAGTGAAGAAAATGTGGGATAAACAGGAAGAAAATCTTTTATTCTTTTTTATTTTTCAGGTTATCTACACGTTATTTCACACATGTTAAACATACTTATCAACAATCAGATAGGATTTATCTTCTTTTTAATAATGTTGACTGTATTGTTCAGAGCTTCGTCCTTTTTTATTTCCGTCTCTATTTTTTTGATTCCATGGTTGACAGAAGCATGATCTTTTCCTCCCAGGAATGCTCCTATGGCTTTTAATGATGTATCTGTCATCTGTCTGCACAAATACATGACAATCTGCCGGGGAAGAACGATTTCTGCATTTCTCTTTTTCCCTTTCAGGTCTGCAATAGAGATGTTAAAATGTTCTGACACAATATCAATGATAAGTTCCGGAGTCACGGCTCTTGTATTATCCGGAGATATCATATCTTTTAAAGCCTCTGCCGCAAGAGGAATATCTATTGGTTTGTTTTCAAGATTGGAAAGGGCAATCAGTTTATTTAAAGACCCTTCC
Organism: uncultured Mediterraneibacter sp.; assembly: GCA_944377775.1. Taxonomy (GTDB): domain Bacteria; phylum Bacillota; class Clostridia; order Lachnospirales; family Lachnospiraceae; genus Mediterraneibacter. Next base: position 8,802 of record CALWFY010000114.1, on the reverse strand, counting down.
AGTTCACGGATATTTGACTTGATATTATTTGCAATATACTGCATGACATCATCAGGTATATGATATCTGTCCAGTCCGTCTAATTCTTCTTTTTTCCTTAAGATGGCCATCCTTGTTTCATAGTCAGGAGAAGAAATGTCCGCGATCAGTCCCCATTCGAATCTTGTCCTTAACCTTGCCTCAAGAGTTTCAATGTCTTTCGGCGGTTTATCACTGGAGATGATAATTTGCTTTCCTGATACATGCAGATGGTTAAAGGTGTGGAAAAATTCTTCCTGCGTACTTTCTTTTCCGATGATGAACTGAATGTCATCAATAAGAAGTACGTCGTTGTTTCTGTATTTTTCACGAAACTTTGTCATCGCAAGTTCACTGCCTGTCTTACCTGCTTTCAGCGCGTCAATCAGTTCATTTGTGAATGTCTCGCTTGTCACATACAATACATTTTTTGAAGGATCGTTTTCCAGAATAAAGTGTGCAATAGAATGCATTAGATGGGTTTTCCCAAGTCCGACTCCTCCGTATATAAAGAGCGGATTGTAAACTTCTCCGGGAGATTCTGCAACAGCAAGTGATGCTGCGTGCGCAAAGTTATTATTGTTACCGACAACAAATGTATCAAATGTATATTTAGGATTTAAGTTTGCTTTTTCAAAAATAGCATTAGCTCTGTTTTTCTTCAGGATTGTTTCTTTCTTTTCCTGTATCACTGTGTCATTGTCAGTGACAAAAGCAACTTCATATTCTATTCCCGTCACTTCTGCGATGCAGACTTTGAAGGGAAGAAGATATTTTTCTTCAATATGCTCAAGGCTTGCTCTTAATTTCACGAGGATATAAACTGTGTCATCTTTAATTTCATACACGGTAAGAGGTGCGATCCATGTATTATAAGAAATGTTGGACGAACAGTATTCCAGTTTCATCTTATTTAATATCTGGTCCCAATTTTGTTCTACAATGTTCATCAAAAGTAACTCCTAATCAATAGAATAGAGAGATATTAAGGCAGAATCTCTCCATTACATTCTACATCAAAAAGGGCGTTGAATCAACGATAATAATGTGTTTATAATTTTATCAACAGTCTTAACAGCTTAGAAATCGAAAATTTTGTAATAAAATAAATTTTATCAATATTTTATTTTGCAGTTATACAATACTTATACACAGGTTATCCACAATATTTTTATGTTTTTCTTCATTGTGTAAATAAATATTTATTCTAAAACCCTTGATTTTGCTTGACTTCTGCTTGTTTTTTCACTATAATTAAGAGCAGTGTCTTTTCAGATAAAGATGCAAAAAGAAAATGTTAATCATTGTGAATACTTTCTTATAAAGTATATCAGTTAAAGGGAGGTGTATTGGGAATGAAAATGACATTTCAGCCGAAGAAGAGATCAAGATCCAAGGTTCATGGTTTCAGAGCGAGAATGAGCACACCAGGCGGAAGAAAAGTTTTAGCTGCCAGAAGAGCAAAAGGAAGAAAACAGTTATCAGCTTAGGCCGCATATATGTGGCCTTTTCTTCTACTTATTATTAGTTGAGAGTAAGAAAAGGAAGAAAAAACGGATGAAATTTTCCGAATCTTTAAAGAAAAATAAAGATTTCCAAAATGTCTATAAAAAAGGAAAATCCCTGGCCAACAATTATCTTGTTATGTATACACTGGATAATGGTCTCGGGAAAAACAGGCTTGGAATTTCAGTCAGCAAAAAAGTAGGAAACAGTGTTGTAAGACATCGCATAACGCGGTTGATCAGAGAAAGTTACAGACTGTCAGAAGAACATTTCCGATGTGGAATTGACATAGTTATTATAGCGAGAACGAGTGCAAAAGAAAAAGATTATCGTAAGATTGAAAGTGCACTTATCCACCTCGGAAAGCTTCATAAGATATATATATAAAACTGCAGCGGGCAGTGTTGATGCAAAGGGAAGTGGCGCGGATGAAACGGATACTGTTATGGATGATCCGGTTTTACAGAAAATATTTATCCAGTCTTAAAGGATACAGCACATGTAAATATTATCCCACATGTTCACAGTATGGGCTGGAGGCGATTGAAAAATACGGTGCGATAAAAGGCGGAGCTTTGGCTTTATGGAGAATCCTGCGCTGCAATCCATTTTCAAAAGGCGGATATGATCCAGTACCCTAAGGAGGATAAGCAATGGAACTTTATGGACTTTTGGCTGTTGGCGGAGGAATCTACGATCTGCCGGTCATCAAGCAGATATCATGGCTGCTGGGACAGGTGATGAATGGACTCTATAATTTGCTGAGTGCAATCGGTATTGAAAATATCGGTGTCAGCATTATCTTATTTACGATCATTGTGTACACCATTCTGTTGCCTCTTACGATCAAACAGCAGAAATTTTCCAAAATGCAGGCAGTTATGCAGCCTGAAATGAAGAAAATACAGAAAAAATATGCAAACAAAAGAGATCAGGCATCACTTCAGAAACAGCAGGAAGAGATGAACCTGCTTTATGACAAATATGGAGTTAAGATGTCAAGCGGGTGTCTCCCATCTTTAATGCAGCTTATAATTCTGTTCGGTCTTTATCCGGTTGTAATGTATGTTCCTGAATATGTTACAAAAGTAAGGAATGTATATATGCCGATTGTTGAGAAGATTCAGTCGATATCAGGATATGAGAATATTCTAGGAGAAGTCGGAAAATCAGCAGTGGCTAATATCTCTGCTTTTGATCTGTCAAGCAAAAGTGAGCTGGCAACAGTATTGTACAAGTTCCAGTCTTCTACATGGGATGCTTTAATTGATAAAATACCTCAGGTAGAGAGCACTGTTAAAAGCACAGTAAGCCAGGTAGCAGATTTGAACTATTTCCTTGGAATTGATATTGGGTCTCACCCATGGGAACTTTTAAAAGATGCTCTTGCCACAGCATCTGTTGTCGGAGTTATCCTTGCGGTAATTATTCCGATTCTTTCAGGTCTCACACAGTTTATCAGCGTGAAACTCTCACAGATGGGAGCAGCGGGAGCAGCTCTTCAGGATTCCGACAATCCGATGGTAAGTTCCATGAAGACAATGACATATACCATGCCTCTGATTTCAGTAGTATTTGGTTTTACTCTTCCGGCAGGTCTTGGTCTTTACTGGGTAGCGAGTGCGGCAGTGCGAAGTATTCAGCAGCTGGCAGTAAATAAATATCTGAAGAATAAGAGCGTGGAAGATATCATTGAAGAAAACCGCAAAAAAGCTCAGAAAAAGAGAGAGAAAAAAGGAACTTCCGCTCAGGAGATTAACAGGATGGCAACTGCAAACACAAGAAATGTAGGCACATCCAAAGTAAAGAAAGATTCGGTTGATCCTGCAAAGGAAGAAAAGATAAAGAAGGTACAGGAGTTGGCCCAGAAAGCAAAACCCGGAAGCCTTACATCCAAAGCAAACCTTGTAAGCCGTTATAACAGCGGAAACAAGGAAGAACAGAATTAATAAGTTGTCTGTCCAAAAATAGGTCACACTGATGAACTGCATATGAGAAAGGAAGGAATCAAAATGAAAGGTAGTATCAGAGTATCAGCAAAAACATTAGATGATGCGATTACAGAAGCATTGATTCAGCTGGGGGTCACAAGTGACAGACTGGAATATGAAGTGATCGAAAAAGGAAGCACTGGATTCCTTGGAATCGGCATGAAACAAGCCGTAATTGAAGCGTGGAAAAAAGAAGAAAAGAAAGAAGAAACTGCAGCAGAGAAATCTGTAGGAGAAACAGTTTCTGAAATTGTGGCTCAGAAAGAAGAAAAGACAGTCGAAAAAACAGAAAAAGAAGATACTTTAAAATACAGCCTTTCTGCAGAAAAAGAGCCGGAAAATACAGATACTGCAGATGAAAAAGTAAAGGAACAGCCGGTTCTTGCGAAAGTGGAAGATCAGACAATTCAGGCTGTGGAACAGTTTATAAAAGATACGCTGAATGCAATGAGCATGGAAGTTGAGATCACTACATCCATAGATGAGGACGGGGCACTCTGTGTTGATATGAAAGGTGAGCACATGGGAATCCTGATCGGGAAAAGAGGACAAACCCTGGATGCTCTCCAGTATCTTGCAAACCGTGTGGCAAACAAGCATCAGTCCGGATATGTAAGAGTGAAACTGGATACAGAAAATTATCGTGCGAGAAGGGCAGAAACATTAAAACACCTTGCAAAAAATATCGCACATAAAGTAAAGAAAAACAGAAGGCCTGTTGTACTTGAGCCAATGAATCCTTATGAAAGACGGATTATTCATTCTGCTCTGCAGTCTGATCCTTATGTAACAACTCACAGCGAAGGGGAAGAACCTTACAGAAAAGTTGTAGTTACACTGAAAAAGTAGTAAGCTGTAAAATATAAATAACATAAGTTCCCGGGGATGCATTCCCGGGAACTTATTTATTTTAATAATAAAAATCTGGGTTTGCAGAATCCATAATTCATAAAAACAGAAAATAAATGACTGTACTTTCTATCCATGTTATAATGATGTCTGGCAAAGATATTGAACGAAAAAACAAAATTTGGAATAAGATGGAGTTTAGAATGAAAAGAGAAACAATCGCCGCTATTTCTACCGGAATGACTAGTTCGGGGATTGGAATTGTGAGAATAAGCGGAGAGGATGCATTAACTGTCGCTGACAGGATTTACAGGGGGAAAAACAGGATATCGGATGCACAGAGCCATACAATTCATTATGGGCATATTGTGGATGATGGCGAGACCCTTGATGAAGTTCTTGTTATGGTTATGAAAGCACCGCGGACATTTACCGGAGAAGATACGGTTGAGATTAACTGTCATGGGGGAACATTTGTCATAAAAAGAGTTTTGGAAAGTATTTTAAAAAATGGTGCCCGCGCAGCAGAACCCGGAGAATTTACAAAGAGAGCATTCTTAAATGGAAAGATGGATTTATCCCAGGCAGAGGCTGTGATTGATGTGATAAATTCAGAGAGTGAATATGCGCTTCAAAGCTCGATAAGTCAATTAAAAGGAAGTATTAAAAATAAAATATCGGACATAAGAAATAAAATAATATACCACACCGCTTTTATAGAGACAGCGCTGGATGATCCGGAACATATCAGTGTAGACGGCTATGGGATTACCTTAAAAAAGGTATCTGAGGAAATTATAAAAGAACTTGAAAAATTGATTCAATCCTCAGATAATGGAAGGGTCATCAAAGAGGGAATCCATACGGTAATTGTCGGAAAGCCGAATGCAGGAAAATCCTCTCTTTTGAATGTGCTTGCCGGGCATGAGAGAGCCATTGTGACAGATATAGAGGGAACGACAAGAGATATCCTTGAAGAACAGGTAAGGCTGGGGGAACTGACGCTGAACGTGATTGATACAGCGGGAATCCGCCAGACAGAGGATGTAATCGAGAAGATTGGTGTGGACAAGGCACAGGATTATGCCCGAAAGGCAGACCTGGTTATTTATGTGGTTGACGCTTCAAAAGAGCTGGATGAAAATGATGAAAAAATATGGAATCTGATCAGAGATAAAAATACAGTAATTCTTCTCAACAAGTCTGATCTGAATACGGTTGTGACCGAAGAGATGATCAGAAAAAAAATGGGAGAAAAGAATAAAATCCCTGTGATTTCCATATCAGCCAAAGAAGAACAGGGCATAAAGGAACTGGAAGAGACTGTAAAAACCATGTTCTTAAGCGGAACAATCTCATTTAATGATCAGATATTTATATCCAATGCAAGACAGAAAAATGCTCTGAAAAATGCAAAAGAGAGCATGAAAAAAGTAGTAAAAAGCATTGACGACGGAATGCCGGAAGATTTTTATTCCATAGATCTGATGGATGCGTATGAGGAACTGGGAAGTATAACGGGAGAAACAGCAGGAGAAGATTTGATCAATGAAATATTCAGCAAATTCTGTATGGGAAAATAAAGATGAATATGATATTGCAGTCATAGGTGCAGGGCATGCGGGGTGCGAGGCAGCGCTGGCGTCAGCAAGGCTTGGATTTAAGACTGTGGTGTTTACCGTGAGTGTGGACAGTATTGCACTTATGCCTTGTAATCCGAATATCGGAGGAAGTTCAAAAGGGCATCTGGTGCGGGAAGTGGACGCACTAGGCGGAGAGATGGGCAAGGTGATAGACCGGACATTTATCCAGTCGAAGATGCTCAATCAGTCAAAAGGACCTGCGGTTCACTCTCTGCGCGCCCAGGCTGACAAAGCAGATTACAGCAGGGCGATGCGTCAGGTTCTGGAAGCCCAGGAAAATCTGGATATCCGTCAGATGGAGGTTACGGATATTCTTGCGGAGGATGGAAAAGTAACGGGAGTACAGACGTATTCCGGCGCCATATATTGCTGCAGAGCTGTTGTCCTTTGTACGGGAACATATCTCAGAGCGAGATGCATTTACGGTGATGTGAGTGCTGATACAGGCCCTAATGGGCTGCAGAGGGCGAATCACCTGACAGACAGCTTAAAATCTCTTGGAATCAATATGTACAGGTTTAAGACGGGAACTCCGGCGCGTATTGACAGAACATCCATTGATTTTTCTAAAATGGAGGAGCAAAAAGGAGATGAGCGGGTTGTTCCGTTCTCTTTTACAACAAATCCGGAAGATGTACAGATAGATCAGGTATCATGCTGGCTCACATATACGAATGAGACGACTCATGAGATCATAAGAAAAAATCTGGACAGATCTCCTTTGTTTTCAGGCGCCATAGAGGGAACAGGACCGAGATATTGTCCGTCCATCGAGGATAAAGTGGTGAAATTTCCGGATAAGGAACGACATCAGGTATTTATTGAACCTGAGGGCATTCACACAAATGAAATGTATATCGGCGGAATGTCCAGTTCACTTCCCGAAGATGTGCAGTATGCCATGTACAGAAGTGTACCCGGACTTGAAAATGCAAAAATTGTGAGAAACGCCTATGCCATCGAATATGACTGTATTGACGCGCGACAGTTAAAAAGTACGTTGGAATTTAAAAATATAGAAGGGCTTTTCAGCGGCGGACAATTCAACGGAAGTTCCGGATATGAGGAAGCGGCCGCACAGGGACTGATTGCAGGCATTAATGCAGCGAGAAAGCTCCAGGGCAAAGAAGGTATCGTGATCGACCGCTCTCAGGGATATATCGGCGTTCTTATCGACGATCTTGTCACAAAAGAAAGCCGCGAGCCTTACAGGATGATGACTTCCCGGGCTGAATACAGGCTTCTGTTAAGGCAGGATAACGCGGACATGCGGCTTACAAAGATCGGTTACGAGGTGGGGCTTATAAGTCAGGAGCGTTATGACCGGCTTCTGGAGAAAGAGAGGATGATTGAGGAAGAAATTCGGCGGGTGGAGCACACAAATATTGGTACATCCGAAAAAGTACAGGATATTTTAACAAAATACGGAAGTACCCCGTTAAACTCAGGGACCACTCTTGCCGAGCTGATCCGCAGGCCGGAACTTTCCTACGAAAAACTGGAGGAAATCGACTCGGGAAGACCGAAACTGCCCTACGACGTAGTCGAACAGGTGGATATTAATATTAAGTATGAAGGATATATTAAACGGCAGATGCGTCAGGTTGAACAGTTCAAAAAACTGGAAAATAAAAAGATACCGCAGGATATCAATTACGATGAGATACCCAGCCTGCGCATTGAGGCAAAACAGAAGTTAAATCAGATACGTCCGGTTTCTATCGGACAGGCTTCCAGGATATCAGGTGTTTCGCCCGCAGATGTATCTGTGCTGCTCGTGTATTTGAAATAACAGACCGCAGTATCTTTCAGAAATAAGGAGATAATATGCCAGAAGAAAGAAATCATATAAACAAATTTGACCGGGAATTAGAAAACCTGGGGATCAGCCTGACATCCGTACAAAAGGAACAATTTGACCGTTATTATGAAATGCTGGTAGAAAGGAACAAGGTGATGAACCTTACCGGGATAACGGATTATGATGAGGTGAATTTGAAGCACTTTACAGACAGCCTTACGATCGCAAGAGTCCAGGATATGGAACAGGTGTCCACAATGATTGACATTGGAACCGGGGCCGGTTTTCCCGGAATCCCAATTAAAATTGCGTTTCCGCATATAAAGATCGTGCTGCTGGATTCTCTGAATAAAAGGCTGAAATTTTTAAACGAAGTGATAAAGGAATTGTCTCTTAACGATGTGGAAACACTCCACGGCAGAGCTGAAGATCATGCAAGAAAAAATGAGTACAGAGAAAAATTCGACTTGTGTGTATCAAGAGCGGTTGCAAACCTCTCTACCCTGAGTGAATACTGTCTTCCGTTTGTGAAAAAGAATGGAACCTTTATTTCATATAAGAGCGGAACATCAGAGGAAGAGATAAAAGGGGCAGAGCGAGCGGTTGATATACTTGGAGGGAAAATAGAGAATATTGATAAATTTGTACTTCCGGGCACGGATATGGGGCGTGCGCTGGTACAGATCAGAAAAATCAAAAATACCCAATGCGGGTATCCTAGAAAAGCCGGGATTCCTGGAAAAGAACCGCTGTAAAGCTGGTGTTGAAAAACATTATTGTGATATAGATGAAGTAAAATATATCCAAACTTCTGTTTTTGAAAAATAAGATATCCGCAGCATAGTTCTGCGGATATCTTATTTTTTATTGGCTCTGTCACAACAAATGGTTGATTTTTGACGAGAAATAGCGTATAATAATAGTAAGAAACAGTACCACCGAAGGAGGTAATTGGATATGCCTACTATCAAAGACGCATTAGATATTATCGGTA
>CALWFY010000113.1 GCA_944377775.1 uncultured Mediterraneibacter sp. | reverse complement strand
TTGTATTATATACAATAATATAAATAATACAATAGTTTTTTACTATTTGCGATTGGGGACACAGCAAATTGCGATTGGGGACGTAGTAAAATCAAATTTTACTACGTCCCCAATCGCAATTACTCCTTCCGTCTCAGGATATCATACACCTCCGGCGTTTCCTCAAGTTCTACCCACAGCACCTGTTTCGAGTGAGGTGCGCTCTCCTGTTCCTCACCGTCCTCGTTGGGGATACGCTTTACTTTCACTTCTACATTATCCCCGCAGGGCTTCATGATCTCAATGGTTTCACCTGCAGAAAACTTGTTTCTCTGCTCAATCCGGCACAGCCCGTCTTTTATCTCCCCGGCGATTCCCAGATAGGTATACTCTTTGTTGTATGTGTTGCTGTTATAAATCTGGGTATTCTCATCCGGTTTCCCGAAAAAGAACCCCGTCGTAAACTGACGGTAAGTACAGTTTGATATCTGCTCCAGATACCACGACATGTTTTTCAGATACAGAGCCGGGTCTTTTTTATAATCGTCAATCGCCTTTCTATAAGTGCGCGCCACGGTCGCCACATAAAGGGCGGTCTTCATGCGTCCCTCGATCTTTAAACTGTCCACGCCCGCGTCGATCAGCTCCGGAATGTGTTCTATCATACACAGGTCCTTGGAGTTGAAGATATACGTTCCCCGCTCATTTTCATACACAGGCATGTACTCGCCGGGTCTGGTCTCCTCCACCACCGCATATTTCCAGCGGCAGGGATGGGTACAGGCTCCGCGGTTTGCGTCCCGCCCCGTAAAATAATTGCTCAGAAGGCATCGTCCGGAATAAGAGATGCACATGGCGCCATGGATAAATGTCTCGATCTCCAGGTCTGCCGGAATATTTTCACGCAGCTCTTTTAATTCCTTCATAGACAGTTCTCTGGCAGATACCACCCGGCTTGCGCCCTGCCGGTACCAGAAACGATACGTCCCATAATTCGTATTATTCGCCTGAGTGCTTATATGCCGCTCAATCTCCGGGCATACCTCTTTTGCAATGTCAAAAACACCCGGGTCCGCAATAATGAGAGCGTCCGGTTTGATCTCCTTTAACTCACGGAAATATTCCCGCACTCCGGGAAGATCGTCATTGTGAGCCAGAATATTTGCCGTGACATATACTTTCACATCATGGGCATGGGCAAATTCAATTCCCTCTTTCATCTCCTCCATGGAGAAGTTTTTTGCTTTCGCCCGGAGGCCGAATGCCTCACCGCCGATATATACTGCGTCCGCCCCAAAGATAACCGCTGTCTTTAATACTTCCAGGCTGCTGGCCGGAATCAGTAGTTCAGGATGTCTGCTCATCATTTGTGTCCTCCCTGTTCTTTGTCTTTACGCTCACTGCCACACCGTCCCCAATGGGAATGACAGAAGTCGTAAGCGCATCATTGTGTTTTAATTCATACAGATACTCTCGCATGCGGGCGTGGATCGTCCGGTTCCTGCGTTCAACAGCAAATCGGGACTCAATGACATCTCCGTCCTGCATCACATTATCTGAGACAAGGACTCCGCCCTCATTTAAAAGTCTGAGCGCCTGGGGAAGATAATGAATATACTGTCCCTTGGCCGCATCCATGAAAATAAAGTCGTAAGGTCCTTCCAGCGTTTTCATCACCTCGGCCGCATCCCCCTCGATGAGAGTAATCTGCTTTTCTTTCCCCGCCCGCCTGAAATTTTCTCTGGCGATGGGAATCCGTTTCTCATAATTTTCAATCGTCGTAATCCTGCACTCCTCGGGCACATATTCACTCATCAATAACGCAGAGAAACCTATGGCAGTCCCAACTTCCAGAACGCGCACAGGTTTTTGAATCATAAGGAGCACTTTCAGAAAGCTCTGCATCTCCCGCCTGATGATCGGCACGCACGATGCGATGGCTTCCTTTTCGATCGTCTCCAGTATTTCACTGTTCTTTGTATCCAGCGAATTGATGAATGTGACGATACGTTCATCTACTATCATAATTCACACACCCATATCCACAATCGGTGCACAGAGGTACCAGCCCCTGTGCACCGACATTTTTACTATATTCTATACATCCACATCCATAATGATCGGAATGACCATCGGTTTTCTCTTTGTCTTCCTCCAGATATAATCATTCATGGCATCACGGATCACCAGCTTGATCTTATTCCAGTCTGTATGACGGCCTGACAGGCATTTGTCCAGTGCATCGGACACCGCCTTTCTCGCATCATCCATAAGCTGCTCGGACTCTCTGACATAGACAAATCCCCTGGATACGATATCCGGTCCCGCCATCAGACGGTTCGTTCTCCTCTCCAGTGTAAGAACAACAATAATGATGCCGTCCTCCGCAAGATGCTGTCTGTCGCGCAGCACGATATTTCCCACGTCTCCTACTCCGAGGCCGTCCACGAGCACTGCGCCGGTGTGCACTTTGTCCACAACTTTTGCAGAATCCTCACCCAGCTCCAGCACATCTCCCGACTGAATGATAAACACATTTTCTTTCGGGATACCCAGCGATTTGGCGATCTCGGCATTTGCTTTCAGATGACGGTACTCGCCGTGCACCGGAATTGCGTATTTGGGTTTCACGAGAGAATAGATCAGCTTCAGTTCTTCCTGACAGGCATGTCCTGATACATGTGTATCCTGGAAAATAACTTCCGCGCCTTTTGCAGACAATTCATTGATCACGCGGGAAACCGATTTCTCATTTCCCGGAATCGGATTGGAGCTGAAAATGATCGTGTCATTGGGTTGGATCGTAACCTTGCGGTGCACATCCGCCGCCATCCTTGAGAGAGCCGCCATGGACTCACCCTGGCTTCCCGTAGTGATGAGCACCATTTTCTCCGGAGGATAATTTTTCATCTCGTCAATCTCGATCAGCGTATTCTCCGGTACGTGAAGATACCCAAGTTCGGATGCCGTGGAAATGATGTTCACCATACTGCGTCCTTCCACAACAACTTTTCTTCTGTATTTATATGCAGAGTTGATGATCTGCTGCACACGATCCACATTGGACGCAAACGTGGCAATGATCAAACGTGTATTCTGATGCTCCGCAAAAATGTGGTCAAACGTAATGCCCACCGTCCGCTCAGACTGAGTAAACCCCCGTCTCTCTGCATTCGTGCTGTCGGACATCAGCGCCAGCACGCCTTTTTTGCCGATCTCTGCAAACCGCTGCAGGTCGATGGCATCCCCGAACACAGGAGTATAATCCACCTTAAAGTCTCCCGTGTGCACGACTACCCCCGCAGGTGAGTGGATGGCCAGAGCCGATGCATCCTGAATACTGTGGTTTGTCTTAATAAACTCAATCCTGAATTTTCCAAGGTTAATGGACTGTCCGTGGCGCACAACCTTGCGCTTTGTGCTGCGCAGCAGATTATGTTCTTTTAATTTATTTTCGATAATTCCCATCGTGAGCTTTGTCGTATAGATCGGAAGATTGATCTCTTTTAATACATAGGGCAGCGCTCCGATGTGGTCCTCATGGCCGTGGGTAATGACAAATCCCTTCACCTTGGATGCATTGTCTTTCAAATATGTTACATCCGGGATTACAAGGTCAATTCCCAGAATATCATCCTCCGGGAAAGCAAGACCGCAGTCCACGACAACAATACTGTCTTCGTACTCAAAGGCAGTAATGTTCATACCGATCTGTTCCAGCCCTCCCAGCGGTATGATTCGCAATTTTTCTTTTTTTTCTTTTTTCAAAAAATAGACACCTCCGTTATTTTCCTTTTTTTCTGCATTCTCTGCAAAGGCCGTAGAACTTCAGTTCATGATCCAGAACATAAAATCCCGTTGCACTCTCAATATGCTGCTCCAGATCGTCCAAAAGATCATCATCAAAAGGAACCACTCTGCCGCACGATCTGCATATGAGGTGATGGTGGTTGTGTTTTGCTTCTCCCTGAAGCAGATGTCCGATCTCATATCTCACACACCCGTCATCCAGATTAATCCGGTCTACAAGCTGCATATCCCAGAGGAGCTGCAACGTCCTGTACACTGTCGCCAGCCCGATCTCCGGATAATTTTCCGCTACCAGCTCGCAGATATCTTCCGCCGTCATATGCCTGCCGCTGTTCTGCTCCAGTACAGAAAGAATCAGCAGTCTCTGCTGTGTAACCTTAAGTCCTTTTTCCCGCAGTCTCTTTCTGAGCAGTTCTTCTGTTTTCTTCTGTTCCATCGCGACCTCTCAACCGTTACATTTCTATATTTACATCCTCCAGCAGTTCTTCAAACACTTTTGACACTGCCAGAAGTTCGGTTTCATCTTCCACAATCTCATAGACGCTTTCACCCTCCCCGGGTCTCTCCGTCTCTTTTAAGATCAGGCACTCTGCGTCATCCTGCTCGGAATCCGTGACAAGTATGTAAATATTCCCGTTTATCATCGTCTCCTCGAGCACGAAAAACTCATCCGCACCATTCCCGTCTGCGAAAGCAAATCTTATTTTCTCCATGAAAAATCCCCTTATACTTTTTAAAACCCCTTACTCTTCTTTTTTACACCTGTCCCAGGGCTCTTTCCTGCGCTCTCTGCATATGCAGAAGATCAAGATATCCCTGGAGTATAAACACTGCCGCAATCTGATCAATATGTTTCTTCCGGTTTTCCCGTCTTACATTACTCTCGATCAGGGTTCTCTCCGCCTCCACGGTGGTGAGCCGCTCATCCCACATAATGATCTCAAGCCCTGTCCGCCGATGAAGCATGTCCCGAAATTCCAGTGACTTTTCTGCTCGCTCCCCGATATCATTGTTCATATGCTTCGGAAAGCCAAGCACGATCTTGTCCACATCATACTTTTCAATCAGCTCCTCAATGCGGGCACAGGTTTTTCTCAGCTTGTTCTCTTCTTTCCGTTCGATCGTTTCTATCGCCTGGGCCGTAAGTCCGAGAGGGTCGCTTATTGCAACTCCGACCGTCTTAGTCCCATAATCAAGTCCCATAATCCTCATAATTCATTATTCCCAGGAATTGTGCTCGATATACGCTTTTAACAGCTCTTCTACAAGCTCATCCCTCTCCACTTTCATCACGAGGCTCCTGGCTCCGTTGTAGCTGGTGATATATGTAGGATCTCCTGACATAATATATCCAACGATCTGATTGACCGGATTGTATCCTTTTTCTTTGAGAGCCTTGAACACGATCTCAAGAATATCTTTCGCTGAAATCTGCGGTCCCGGCTCTACCTGAAAGAATTGTGTGTTTCCTAAATCACTCATCCTGCTGCTCCTCCTTTTCCGTATAATCCTATGTTTCAGGCATCCGTCTGCCTGCGGCAGAATGCCTGTCTCCTCTGGAAAGACCCAGAATCCCTATTTACAATTTTAATATAATCCCTCTTAAAATTCAATGTATAATTTGCGCATCATTATCAATTTGAGCGTTTATGATACAATTACTGAGATCTTCTTCTGTCTCTAGTGCAATTTTCATATATTCCCTTGTGTGCCCTGTCTGGACAGTCTTTCCGTCTATAACCGCTTTCTCCTCAATGAGCACTTCCACTGTTTTGCCCGCAAAGCTCTGCTCATAGGCTTTTCGTTTTTTCTCACCGAGGGCAATCATAAGAGAACTCCTCTTAGCTTTAACCTGTTCGTCCACCTGATCCGGCATTACCGCGGCTTTTGTACCCTCTCTTTTGGAATATTTGAAAATGTGGGTTTCATAAAAATCTACCTTATCCACAAATGCCAGCGACTGTTGAAACTCTTCTTCCGTCTCCCCTGGAAAACCGACAATCACATCTGTCGTAAGGGCAGGATGATCAAAATATTTCCTCAAAATCCGGCATTTTTCATAGTACTGCTCACTTGTATATTTCCGGTTCATCCGCCTTAATGTGGCGTCACACCCGCTCTGAAGCGACAGATGAAAATGAGGACATATTTTCGGCAGGGAAGAAATCGTCCTGGCAAACTCCTCTGTCACGATCCCCGGCTCTAAAGAGCCAAGACGTATGCGCATGATCCCGTCCACCTCATGAACAGCACAGATCAGGTCCAAAAGATGTCTCTGTCCGTCAAAATCAATGCCATAAGAACTCAAATGGATTCCCGTGAGCACGACTTCACAGTATCCGTTTTGTGCCAAATCTTTCACCTCTGCCACCACGTCCTCTGTTTTTCTGCTGCGCACACGTCCTCTGGCATAGGGAATAATACAATATGTGCAGAACTGGTTGCACCCGTCCTGAACTTTGATGTACGCCCGGGTATGTTCTCCCGTCCGGGTAAGATGGAGTTCCTCATACTCCTTTGTCCGGTTGATATCCTCAATTTCACCGGCAGCCTGTCCGGACTCATATTCTTCCAGTATTCTGACCAGGTCTTTTTTATGGTTATTTCCGATGACAATATCAATGCAGGGGTCAATCTCTTTCCCGTCCTGTGCCTGAACATAGCACCCTGCTGCCACAACAATGGCATCCGGATTCAGCTTGCGTGCCCGGTGAAGCATCTGGCGGGATTTCCTGTCCGCGATATTGGTCACAGTACAGGTGTTGATCACATACACATCTGCCCCTTCTTTGAACGGAACAATCTCATATCCCGCTTTTTCAAGCATCTCCTGCATTGCTTCTGCTTCATATGCATTCACCTTGCATCCAAGATTGTGAAACGCTGCTTTTTTCATACTATATTTACCTCTTTTACCACTTTTTTGATGTATTGTTCCTTGACTTTTATCATAGCATCCCGTAGAATATATCTGAGGACTTGAGCCTTACTTTATTGTATAATTCAAGGAGGATTTTTCAAAATGAAAACAGTACAGATTTCATTAAACTCAATCGACAAAGTAAAATCTTTTGTGAACGAAATTACAAAATATGATAATGACTTCGATTTGGTATCCGGAAGATATGTAATAGATGCAAAATCAATTATGGGAATCTTCAGTCTGGACCTTTCCAAACCGATCGACCTGAATATCCACGCTGACAACAATGTGGACGACATTCTTGCCGCACTGGATGCTTACATCATCAAATAATCAGATACCTTGTACTTAATTAAAAGCTTATTTCAAGTATGGCTGAACCGGGAACCCCTCAGTTCAGCCATTTTTATATGTGAGAGAAACACACGCTCTCACATATTTTACTCATTCATTTCCACTGTGATCACTTCCGCAGTCTCTATAGCCGTCTGCATCAGTTCATCAATCTTCTCTGTCAGATTCAGCTCCGATTTCTCAATCCGCTCTGTATTCGGTTTTGTCACCGGATGTTTTGCCACAAAGATCGTACAACAGTCCTCAAAGGGCTGGATAGAAGTCTCATAAGTGTCGATCTTCTCTGATATCTCCACGATCTCCCTCTTGTCAAATCCGATCAGCGGACGGTATACCGGAAGCGTGCACACGGCATTGGTCGCCGCAAGGCTCTGCATGGTCTGGCTCGCCACCTGCCCGATGCTCTCGCCTGTGATCAGGCCGAGACATCCGTCTTTTTGGGCAAAATGCTCTGCTATGCGCATCATGTATCTGCGCATGATGATTGTCAGCTCATCATGAGGGCATTTCTCGTAAATATAAAGCTGAATATCTGTAAAGTTTACGATATGAAGTTTGATCGGTCCTGCATACGCGGACACAAGCCGTGCCAGATCAACCACTTTCTCCTTCGCCCGCTCGCTTGTGTACGGAGGCGCATGAAAATAGGTTGCCTCAAGCTGCACGCCCCTTTTTGCGATCATATATCCTGCCACCGGGCTGTCAATACCGCCGGATAAAAGCAGCATGGCACTTCCGTTGGTTCCGACCGGCATACCGCCCGGTCCGGGAATGATCTCTGAATACAGATAAACCTCTTCGCGGATTTCCACATTTAACCGCACATCCGGTTTGTGCACATCCACTTTCATCTCCGGGTATGCTTCCAGCACCGCTTCTCCAAGTTCACAGTTGATCTCCATGGAGTTGACAGGATAGCGTTTATTAGCACGCCGCGCCTCCACTTTAAACGTCTGATTTCCCTCCGGGTACATCTGCCCTACATAGGCAACCACATCTTTTTTCAGCTCCTCGAGCTCTTTGACCGGTTTTCTGACTACCGGGCAGATTCCCACAATGCCAAACACCTTTTTCAGGCTTTCTATTGTCTCCTCGTAGTCATATTCGCCCTCGCAGTCCACATATACCCTGCCATGACATTTGTGGACAAGAAATTCCCCGTCCACACCCTTTAACGCATATCTGATCTGACGCACGAGCGCGTCCTCAAACATATAGCGATTTTTCCCTTTTATTCCGATCTCTCCATATTTGATCAAAAATGAATGAAACGTCATAATTCTCTCCTTTGTCCAATTACAAACGGCAGTCCTGACACATCAGCGCCGTGTAAATTTCCGAAGCATCGGTATACAATTATATAGTGTTTCCAGTGTATAGTCAATTTCTTCTTTTGTTGTAAACTCTGACATGCTGAAACGCAGCGTTGCATCCAGATATTCACGGGGAACGCCGATGGCTTTTAAAACGCCGCTGACCGCCGGGTGATTGGATGCGCACGCACTTCCTGCGGAAACGCAGATGCCCTTGTCCTCCAGTGTGTGGAGCAGAACTTCACTGCGCACACCGCGGAATCCCACGCTCACAATGTGGGGCGCGCTTTCTTCATCTGTCAGCCCGTGGACTTTCGTATCCCCGATTTCATCAAGGCCCTGGATAAAATATGCCTTTAATTCCCGCATGAGCGCGGTCTTCATCTCCAGGTCCTGATAGATCATCTCTGACGCAAGCCCAAGTCCGGCGATTCCGGGCACGTTCTCCGTGCCTGAGCGGATATCTTTCTGCTGCCCGCCTCCGAAGATAATGGGCTGAATCTTCACCCTGCTGTCAATATAGAGAAAACCTACCCCTTTCGGACCGTGAATTTTATGTCCGCTGGCCGATAAAAGGTCAATCCCCATCCGTTTCGGGTGTATGCGGTATTTCCCGAATCCCTGAACAGCGTCCGTGTGGAACAGAATGGACGGATTGTAACGCTTTACGATCTGCACGGCATTCTGGACAGGCTGCACGGTTCCCACCTCATTGTTCACATACATGATGGACACAAGAATGGTCTCCGGGCACAACGCTTCTCTTAATTCTTCAAGCCGGATACGGCCCGCTTCATCCACAG
This sequence comes from uncultured Mediterraneibacter sp., assembly GCA_944377775.1. Taxonomy (GTDB): domain Bacteria; phylum Bacillota; class Clostridia; order Lachnospirales; family Lachnospiraceae; genus Mediterraneibacter. The sequence continues at coordinate 3,410 of CALWFY010000113.1, read as the reverse complement.
GCAGATACGTCACACGAAACCCTTCTTCTTCCTCCAGGTACCGCATCGTATTTAAGATGGCGGAATGTTCAACAGCTGATGTGATCAGATGATTTCCTCTTCGCCGGTTCGCCTTTGCACAGCCGATCAGCGCCAGATTATCACTCTCTGTGCCTCCTGATGTGAAAAAGATTTCCTTGGCATTGACTTTCAAAAGTTTTGCGATCGTCTCTTTTGCGCCGCGGATATAATGTTCGGCTTCCACGCCTTTGCGGTACAGAGAAGACGGATTCCCGTAATCTCTGCACATTACTTTATATACCAGTTCCCCCACTTCCGGATAACACATGGTTGTGGCGGAATTGTCCAGATAAACTTCCATTTTCCCTTTCCTTTACTGTTTTCTTACTATTAAATTATGCCTGACTTTCCAGATGGTACATGAGGATGGACAGCGCCGTAAGGCCCGCCGTCTCCGTACGCAGTATTCGTTTTCCCAAAGTAACCGGACAGGCGCCGGCCTCTTTGGCACGGTCTACTTCTTCTTCCTCGAATCCTCCCTCAGGCCCGATAAAGATTCCCACTGACTGTCCAGGGGTGATATTTCCGATAATCTTCACGGTCTCCTTCATCCCTTGTTCCAGCTCATAGGGAATCAGAAGTACATCCAGATTTTTCGCGGCTTCTAATGCTTCAGCAAATGTCATCACCTTCTGAACCTCCGGGATGATACTCCGTCCGGACTGCTCGGCCGCCCCTTTTGCGATCGCCTGCCAGCGCTCCTGTTTTTTTGCGGCCTTTTTTTCATCCAGCTTTACTACAGAGCGTTTTGCCGCAAAAGGGACAATACTGTAAGCCCCCAGTTCCACTGCTTTCTGTACGATCCATTCCATCTTGTCCCCTTTTGGAAGTCCCTGGAACAAAACAATCCTGGAAGGCAGTTCTGTCTCTGCATCCAGTTCCTTAAAAATATCCAGGACCGCCCCTTTTTCTTCGTATGCGCTGATGCAGCACAGGTAAGTCTTTCCCATGCCGTCGTTAATGCGCACATCCTCCCCCGGCTTCATGCGGAGCACGTTTTTCATATGGTTGACGTCCGCGCCCTGCATGTACACCTTATTTTCCTTTATCCATGATGGTTCTGCAAAAAACTGCTGCATTCCCTGTCTCCTCACTCTTTTTGGGCTGTCACGCACACCCACTCGCCCTGATAAGTCACATCAAGCACTTTAAGCCCCGCTGCTTTCACTGCGTCCACTACCGTCTGCTCCTTATCGTCAATGATTCCGCTGGTGATATAGATACCGTCCGGCTTTAACTGGTTTACGATCACCGGGGTAAGCTCCACAAGCACATCCGCCAGGATATTTGCAGCCACAATATCGTAACACTCATATCCCACTTTATCCTGAATGGCCTTGTCATCAATGATATTTCCGATCATCACCTCATACTTTTCTGAGGGAATCCCGTTTACTTCCATATTTTCGTGCGTAGCGTCAATGGCGCACGGATCAAGATCGGTTCCCACGGAATAAGCTGCCCCGAACTTCAGAGCCAGCATCCCGAGTATGCCGCTTCCGCATCCCACATCCAGAATTTTTGTATCAGGTGTCACATACTTCCGAATCTGACGGATACAAAGCTGTGTTGTCTCGTGCATTCCTGTGCCAAACGCAGTGCCCGGATCAATGTGAATCACCAGTTTGTCTGCATCATCGGGCTTTACATCCTCCCAGGACGGAATGATAAGTATGTCATCCACATAAAACTGATGGAAATACTGTTTCCAGTTATTCACCCAGTCCACATCTTCTGTCTCCGACTCCTCAATCCTGCACTCTCCCACATCCACATACGCCGACATTTCTTTAAGTTCACGCCGCACTGCCGAAAGTATCTGCTCCTGATCTTCCTCCGGCTCCAGATAGAAGCTGAGATAAGCTACTCCGTCGTCCGCCTCAATCTCCGGAAGAATGTCCACAAACATCTGCTCCTTGTCAGACTGGGTAAGTGGAATTTTATCTTCGATCTCCACACCCTGTATCCCTAAGTCCATCAGCATGCTGCTGACAATGTCTTCCGCCTCTGTCGTTGTCTTTAACCGGTATTTCTTCCACTTCATCTTATTTATCCTCCTGCTGTCCCTTTTCTTTTTCAAACCAGAGATTTAAATCCACATTGGCATTAATGCCCGGCACTGCTCCGGTCTCGCTGTACTGCCACATTTGATAATCGTATGGGCACTGCGGTATTTCATAATAATCTGCATACCAGAAATCATACTCCGCAAGTTCTTCCATATCAAGAGTAAACGCCATCCACTTCATGTTTGAGTAGATCATGGTATCATATCCCGCCTGCTCCACGGTATCACAGAATACCTTGCAGTAATTGGTGAAATCCTCTTTTGTATTCACATCCGTGCGGGCGGTATCCCACTTCATCTCCTCTGTATCATACACATTCGGGCCGCTTATTTCATAGGGCTTTAAATTTTCCAGCACATACTCTGCTTCCTCCACTGCCTCGGCAGGAGTAATCGCCTGGGAGAAGAAATAAACGCCCACATCCAGCCCAGCTTTCAACGCACCCTGTATGTTCTTTTCATACATGGCGTCCATGACCAGCGCCCCTGTATCCCCGTACGCACGGTATCCCAACCGGATAATCACAAACTCTACGCCGCTGTCTTTCACCTGTTTCCAGTCAATGTCCTCTCCCTGAAACTCTGATACGTCGATTCCGAACCGTGCGCTCACACCGTTCTCCTCATCCCGGAAGCTTTTGTATCCCGTATCTTCGTCCGTCTTAAGGTTGGAAAAATCATAAGTACACCTGGGTACGCCGTCAAGCAGCGGCGCCTCGTAACTGTTTCCCTCCACATCCTGAAATGTGTAATAGCCCTGTTCCGCCTGCTCCCGGGGCTCGTCCTTATTCTCCTCAGAAGACATTTCCGCCATGGTCTCCTCCCCTTTTTCTGCGCAGGCTGTCAGCAGACAGACAACACAGACCGAGAGCAGAATCAGTAAAAGCAACCTTCTTTTTCTACTCATCTTCCACCCTCATTTCATCGCCGATCCGGATTGTCCCGCCCCGGATTACTTTCGCAAACACGCCTTCTCTTGGCATAATGCAGTCTCCCATTTTCTTAAAAATCTGGCATCCGTGATGGCACTCTTTTCCAATCTGAGTCATCTCCAGAATCACATCATTACAGTGCAGACGGGTGCCCACAGGCAGCGTCCGAAAGTCTATTCCCTCTACCACCAGATTTTCTCCGAAAGAACCGTCTTCCACCTCTGCGCCCCGGGCGCGGAAAGCCTCGATTTTATCATAGGAAAGAAGGCTGACCTGACGGTGCCATTTTCCTGCGTGAGCGTCTCCCTGTATCCCGAAATCTTCTATGAACACCGCCTCTTTCACGTTCT
>CALWFY010000112.1 GCA_944377775.1 uncultured Mediterraneibacter sp. | reverse complement strand
CCTTTCTTGGATGATGGTTTATAGTTTTTGGCAACTCTATTATACCATATCAGGTGAGGAGTTATTTGTATTTTAGTAACAGAAAATACCGTATTTATGCGGTTTATGGCGTTTCGCAAACGCCTATTTTATACTATCTTTTGAGAGGAACAAAATGATAAAAAGATTAAAGATAAAGTATTATTTCTGGCAATGGAGAAGAAATAAGATTGATTTACAGACTGTGGCGTTAAAATTGTCGGTATCAACAGAAAAAGTAAAAGAGGAATATAGATCCATTTAAGCAAATAAAAATAGAGCCACTTTTTTCATTTGTGGCGGTATGCGTTTCGGTGTGTTCAATTTTTGTCGCAGTAGAAACATTAGATGAGATCAGAAAAGACCGGGAACTGGCATATAAACCTGATCTTAGAGTATATGAAAATGATATTTCTTTATATTGGGATGAAGAAGGGAGAGAAATTAGGAGAGAAGATAATTATACTCGCCAATATCAGACAAATGAAGGAAATATTCTATATGGTGTTTATCTCAATATAGATAACATCGGAACTGGGAATGCCAAAGATATAAAATATGATTGGAATTATGAGGATAATATTAGGGTTTTTAACTCTTTTTTAGAAAAAAGTGGAGTGGAAGCATTATTACTTGAAACGGAGAATCTTATTCAGATAGAACATAAAGACCAGTGGATATCTCAGTCAAGAATAGATGATAACGATATAGAAAGCTATATTTCACAAGATATGCAAAAAAGAGTACTGATACCATCAGCTTATTTGGAGTTATTAACTGCGTATTGCTATGAAATATTATCTCCATCATCAGAAATAGAATATAACAGACCACTAACAATGGAGGATTTTCCTAAATTGTCTTTAACTATTTCTTACAAAAATATACAAGGATTAGAAATAAAGAAAAAGGTGGAAATTGGATTTGAAGTGATAATGTATAACAAGGAGATAAGTGGAGAAGGAAACTGTAGTCTGCGTGTAAGAAATATAGCTGAAGAAATAATAAATAAGTAAAGCGATAGGTGGGACTGCCGTGAAGAAGAAAAAACTGAATTATCAATTTCATGATTCGGCGGTTGCTGTCGAGTACATATTGAAGATGTTTGTTAAGGCGAATCAGAAGAAAGTGGAAGCGGTGATTGGGGAGGCAAGTGCGGAGGAACACGTATCGGAAAAGGAAGCTGAGACGGATATGGAAAAAATATGATGAAATAGGGATTTCGTTATCATAGAGAAGGAGGGCTAATGAGAAATCATCTGATGTGAAATAGAAGAAGATTTTTTATAGAAAACCACATATAATACGATTTCAAATATTTCCTGAATAAGTAGAGAATAAGCACTTTTTCTTCTGCATACATTGTAAAAACGATGTTTGCAGGGGGATTTTGTTGAAAGATTATATTGAGGAAAGAGCCGTGGAGATTGCTGATTATATTATAGAGAACAACGCGACTGTGAGGCAGACAGCCAAGCAGTTTAGGATCAGCAAGAGTACGGTACATATAGATGTAACAAAAGAGGCGTTTTTGTGAAGGTTGTTTATGAGGTGAGGTAAGAGTCTTTAGTGGGGGTAAAATCTTTACATGTAATATCCTGTGTTCAAAAGGTAGGATTTAAGCGAAAAAAGCATCGTGACCATGAGGAAATATAAAAGTAAAAAGTATTCTATGATAAAGTATAAAGGCTTAGAGGAGAATGTCTCTTCTAAGTTTTTTTAATAAGAAAGCAGTTTAGGCGTTTGCTTTTGAAGTTATAATAAGTGTAGTAAAACTTACACCAGATGGAACAGGATACCGTACTAAGATGATATTTGTTAAAGAGAAACTATTGATGGATAGAATGTCGGATATTCAGTTACGATTTTTCAATATAGGGTGAGAAAGTTTTTTTGATGAAGTGTAATAATATGTAGTCATATGCTTTGTAGAAAAATCTGTAGGAATTAAAATTTTTTGTTTTATGGAAAGATTATAATTATGATATACTGAAAGAAAACGATAAAATAGAAGTTGTGGAGGTGATATGCTTATGAAAAAATTTCTTTCTTTGTTTTTGTGTCTTACTTGTGTGCTGACTTTAGTTGCGTGTGGAAAAAAGGTAGCTCCTATTACGCTACCTCAAACCGACGAGATTACATCTATTGATATAACTTTTGGGGAAAATACAGTAAGTCATTCAGACAAAACTTGGATAAGTGAAATAATCGCCGATATTTCCAGTTCTGAACCGACTAAGAAGGAAAGTGTTCAAGACTGTCCACAAGTGGAAAGTTATATCAAAATTGACTTCCAGTTTGAGATAGGAACAAGTACTATCTTTGCGTATGAGGATAGTGGTAAATACTATATTGAACAGCCTTATCAAGGAATTTATAAAATTGATAGCCAATTATTCGAAAGGTTACAAGAAACTGATTAATTTCAGTTTGTTGAGATAAACGTGAATTTGAGGAAAAGAAGAATGGAAGATAAAAAAATATTACTTGATAATATTAACAAAATTCATACAACTGAAATGGGAGTTGATAGAATTAAAAGAAATCTAAAAATAGATACAGTAGATGTTGTTGAATACTGCAAAAATAAAATTGTGGATGAAAATTGCCATATATACAAACAAGGTAAAAATTGGTATTGTGAAATTGAAAATATTAAAATAACTATCAATTCATATAGTTATACAATTATTACAGCACATATTATTAAGTAAATTATAACCGAGGTGGAAATATGGCATCAAGCAAAGAATATTTAGATTTTATTTTAGGGCAGCTATCTGAGTTAGAAGATATCACTTATCGAGCTATGATGGGAGAATTTATTATTTATTATCGTGGCAAGATTGTAGGTGGCATCTATGATGATAGACTACTTGTTAAACCAGTAAAATCTGCAATTAGTTATATACCGGCAGCTCGGTATGAATTACCTTATGAGGGAGCAAAAGAGATGTTGTTGGTTGATGAAGTCGATAATAAGGATTTTTTGACAGGCTTGTTTAATGCTATGTATGATGAGTTGCCAAATCTCAAAAAGAAAAAATAACAATCCTAGTTTATCAAATTAAAAGAGTTAAGATAAATAGAATTTATGGAGGAGACAATGATGGATAAAAAGATACAAAAAATAGGAGTGATTTGTTCAATTGTGCAGATTATATTAAGCATAATATGCTTGATTTATAATGCGATAAATCAAGAAAATATTATAATTTGGATATTATTATTATGTTCTGGAATTTTTTTGTTAAGCTCGAATATTAGTAGAAACAATAAAAAAGAAGACGAGTGAGGAAGTGTAAAATCCAGCTTGTCGAACTGAAAAACACTGTAATGACATGTGTAAAAAAAAATATAAAACACCCCACTGAGTAGGTTGAATTAAATACTCCTATGATTTCGATTTTGAAGTCATAGGGGTATTTTTGTGCAGAAAAATAAAAAATTTCCTTTTCCACCCTGTATTTTCCCCTCTGAGCCTTTCGTTATATGAGGACAAAAAAATAAAATTCATTTTTTATTTGTAAAAAGCCCTCTCTACGTTCTGATATATGAGGAACAAATTACATTTGCCTTAAAAGAATCGGGCCTGATTTAAGAACAAACAAAAAACGAAAAGAGAAAGGAGAAACTACATGAACAAAACAATCTTAATGGGAAGACTGACAAAAGATCCGGAGATGAAATATCTCCAGGATGAAAACAGTACTGCAATAGCATAGTAAGATACACGCTGGCAGTAGACAGACGATATCGAAAGGACGGAAAGGCAGAAACAGATTTTATTTCCTGTGTTACCTTTGGGAAGAATGCTGAGTTTGCAGAAAAATATCTGAAAAAAGGTTTGAAGATTTTAGTAAGCGGACGGATCCAGACAGGAAGCTATGTGAATCAGGAGGGGAATAAAGTTTATGCCACCAACGTGATCGTAGAAGAACATTATTTCGCAGAAGGGAAGAAACTGTCAGGAGCAGAAAAGAAAGAAGATACCGATCCAGATGGATTTATGCATCTTCCAGACGGAGAAGAACTTCCGTTTGAGTAAGAAAAACTCGGATGCTGAAAGCAGAAGAGCGCACTTATATACCTTACAAGGTATGTGCGTCCTACGGAAGTAGCATCTTTCTGAAGGGGAATTCCGAAAGTGTTTGCGGATGTTCCATCCGAAGAAGGGTTCCCCTTCCGGCAGAAATGCCTATCCCGTAACAGAGAAAATGGAAGAGTTGAAAAAGGAGGAAAAGAACGATATGGCGAAGAAGAAAACATTTCAGGAATATACCCAGGAAGCACTTTATGAGATTGAAAAAACAGAAGCTGCATTGAAACAGGCAAAGCTTGAGAAGGAACAGGCAGAGCATAGGATCCAGAGATCCTTGAACTATCTAGATACACAGAAAAAGAAAAAACGAAAGGCACGAACCCATCTGTTGATTCAGAAAGGAGTAGCCATAGAAGCAATCTGTAAAGATACCAAATATCTGACCGAGGCAGAATTTTATCAGCTGATGGATGAACTTCTTCATGATCCCGCTTGTAAGTTTTGTGATGTCGTTCATGAAATGGTTCGTGGACGGGCGGAAACTGCAGAAGTAAAAGAACGAGAATTAGCAGAAGAGGAAGCACTATTAAAGGCGATGCAACGAGGTGAACTGCCACAGGGAGATGAGTAAGATGGGATGTTATCACTTTCATCTGAATCAATTATCCAGAGGAAAAGGGCAGTCTGCCATTGCCAGTGCTGCTTACCGAGCCGGTACAAAACTGGAATGTACGTATTATGGAGAAGTAAGTGATTATACGAGAAAAGGTGGTGTGGTATTAGCGGAGATCCATCTTCCCAAACAGGCTCCGGAGAGATTCAAAGACAGGGAGATCCTTTGGAATGAGGTGGAATGGATCGAAGGGAATAAGAAAGCACAGCTGGCACACAGCTTTGATATTGCCTTGATGAATGAGTTTTCTATGGAAGAAAATATTGAGCTTGCAAGAAGATTCGTAGAAGAACAGTTAGTCGCAAGAGGGATGATCGCAGATCTAGCAATCCATGATCCGAAGAAGGCAAAGGATAAAATCCCCAATCCCCATATGCACATCATGGTTCCCATCCGTCCTTTACAGGAAGATGGTACCTGGGGACAAAACAAAAAAAGGTTCCAGTATTAACACCGGATGGACAGCCGGTTTTGAATCAGAAAGGACAACCGGTATTTCGGGCGGTACATACAACGGATTGGAGCAGGAAAGAAACCTTGGAAGAATTGAGAAGTGCCTGGGCGAGGATGTGCAATGAACTGTATGAAGAGAAAGGACTAACAGAAAGAGTCGATGCCAGATCTTATGAGGAACGAGGGATTGATAAGATCCCGATGGTGCATGAAGGACCGAATGTACAGGCAATGGAAGCAAGAGGAATTTCAACTGCACTGGGAAGTTTAAACCGACTTATCCGAGCCTTAAATGATATGAAAGAACGGGCAAAGAATCTTCTTCAATGGTCGTTGCTTCGACAAAGCCAGTTGATGGAACGGATGTTGCCCTTACCTCAGCCAACCTTAGCGGATTATCTGAGAAGCTATTACGACAAGAGAAATGCAGTTGCAGAATCCTACGCTTATGGAACACAAAAGGCGAAGAATACAAATCTGAAACAATTTGCAGAGACGATCCACTTTCTGGAAGAGCAGGATGTGAGAACCCCAGAACAGCTGACAGAGAAAATCCAGGAATTAGATACTCAGCTAAAAGAGGTAAGTCAGCGGTTGAATCAACAACTGTCTGCTCTGCGAAGTATCAATAGCAACCTTTATGCAATGAAAGAGTATTTTGAAACGAGACCTGTTTATCTGGAATTAAAGAACAAATATTTTGGCAGGGAAAGATTCAAAGAGGAACATAAGAAGGAACTTAGCGGATATTATCGTTCGGAAAGAATCTTAAAAGAAAATCTAGACCCAAGTGGGAAGATTCCAGAAGGACAATGGAAACGAGAAGCCGCTAGTTTATCAGAAGAGATAGCTGCTTTACGAAAAGAAGATAAACGGATACATGCGATGCTACGAAAGTATGAGGGAATCAAAAATCATGTGGAAGTTTTGATGGCAGAGGAAGGAGAAGGTGTCTCTCTTCCGGAAACAAACAAGCGGGAGCAATCCACAGAAACAAAAGAAGCAGTGAGAACCATGAAACGAAAGAAGAAACATCATGGAATGGAATTATAGGAGGGATTTTAGAAGATGGAAGAATATACAAGAGAACAGATCCAAAGAGCAGATGATACCGATTTATATATTTTTCTTTCTGGGAGAGGAGAACAGTTCAAACGATGTGGGAAGGAATACCGATGGTTGCGACATGACAGTGTGATGATCAACAAGAACGAATGGTATCGTTTTAGTCAGAATAAAGGCGGTCATGCCATTGATTTTATGAAAGAATTCTACGGTCTTTCTTTTGCAGAGGCAGTTAAAGAATTATTAGGAGAAGAGGGAGCTGGAGAAACCAACAGAAGAACGGCGAAGGAAGATGCAGGCAGACAGAAGGTCTGCCCCATCCCCTTGCCTGGATTGGAACTGCCAGAAAGCAATGAAAGCTGTGAGATTGCAAGGAAGTATCTCATTGAACAGAGAAAACTATCGGAACATTTGGTGGATCAGATGATCGAAAAGGGAGATATTTATGAAAGCAAAGCATATCACAATGTGGTGTTCGTTGGAAGAGACAAAGAACAGAATCCCAGATATGCAGCTATGCGGGGAACTGATGAGAACCGATATCGTGGGGAAGCAAGAGGTTCAGAAAAAGCCTATGGATTTGGCCATATAGGAACGGATGAAAAACTGTTTGTGTTTGAATCTCCCATTGATCTTTTGTCTTATATCACTGCAGTTCCGGAAGAATGGGAAAAGCATAGTTATATTTCCCTGGGAGGATTGAGTGAAAAGGCAATGAAACGGATGTATACAGAATATCCTCATATCCATTCCATCTACTTGTGTCTGGATAATGATGGGCCTGGAAATGAGAGATGCAGGCAGTTTGTTTCCATGATTCCAGAGGAATTTTGTGTATTTAGTTTAGAGTCAGCCAAAAAAGATTGGAATGAATGTCTGGTGGAAGGCCTACCTGTAAAAGAAATGGCAAAACAAATCTGCTTGCGAGACAACAGGGAAAATCTGATTCCAGTCACTAAGATGTCGGAGGTTGAGGAAACGGTGGTTCAGTGGTTATGGTATCCCTTCATTCCTTTTGGAAAGGTTACTTTGATCCAGGGGAATCCGGGAAAAGGAAAAACATGGCTTGCAATGGCAATCGCCGCATACTGTACGAATGGAAAAGAACTTCCCAATGCACTTCCCATAGAACCTTTTAATGTGTTGTATCAAACAGCAGAGGATGGGATTGCAGATACCATTAAACCTAGATTAGCAAAATGTGGTGCAGATATGACAAGGGTGCGATTCATCAATGAAGATGAAAAACAGCTTTCTATGACGGACGATCGGATTGAAAAAGCAATCCGCCAGAACAATGTACGCCTCATGATCATGGATCCCATACAGGCCTATCTGGGAGCCAATGTGGATATGAACCGAGCCAATGAGATATGGCCATTATTTCGGCATCTCAGTACGATTGCAGAGAGAACCGGATGTGCCATTGTTCTCATTGGACATTTGAATAAGTCATCGGGAAGTCAGAGCGATTACCGTTCCCTAGGATCCATTGATATCGCAGCGGCAGTACGAAGCATCTTGTTTGTAGAAAAGGTAGAAAAAGAGAAGGAACAGGATATCCGAGTGGTATATCAGCAAAAGGATTCTCTTGCTAAGAAGGAAAATCCGGTAGCGTTTTCTTTAGGAGAAGAAGGCTTAAAATGGTTAGGAGAATACGATATATCCATTGAAGATCTGTTGATGGGGAAAGCAGGAACGAAAAAGGAAACGAAACTGGAAAAGGCACAGAAGCTGATCCTGGAGTTATTAACCAAACGAAAAGTAATGTGTTTAGAAGAATTAGAGGCAGAGCTACTAGCCTATGGGATTTCTTCCAGAACAGGAAGAGATGCAAGAAAGCAATTGGAAAGTAGATTAAGCTATGACTGGTGTCAGGGAAGAAAAACAGTTGCATTAACAACAGAATAAAGGATGACATTGGCAAAAACTACTTTGGCATTGGCAGTCTTTATAGATACCTTTGCCAGCCGCCAATGTCAGAGTAATTACGAATAGATGATAGTTAAGGTCTATTTTAATAGGTATTTTCATAGTAATGGACAAAGAGAAAAGGGAGGTGGGAGCACCGCTATGAAGAAACAAAAACTGAATTATCGTTTTCATAATCCGAATACTGCGGAAGTGACCGCCGATTACATATTAAAAGTATTTATTGAGGTGAATGCGAAGAAAGTTGAACGAGTTATGCAGGAGGTAGCTGAGAAGAGTGCGGAAAAGGACAAGCAGGAAGCAAAATAAAATTCTCTATTCTTAACGATGAAAAATGCAGAAAAAGAAATTACGAAGCAATATATGAGAGAAAATCTCAAATATAGTTTACAAAAACTAAAAATAGAGTATAATAAAGAGTAGATAAGATAAAATCTGAAATGGAGGTAACGATATGTTATGTCAATTTACAGTTAAGAATTTTAAAAGTATACGAGATGAGATGACTTTTGATATGCAGGCGGCGGCTATTTCGGAGCATGAAGATAAAGTGATAATGGATAAAAATGGAGAGCAGTTTTTGCCGGTTTCTGCAATATATGGTCCAAACGGTGGTGGAAAATCAAATGTCTTGGAAGCATTGCATACTGTGGCAGCAAAAGTGTTACGCCCGTTGTATGCAACAGGAGATAATGAGGAACGTGTTTTTCTTCAGAAAAAATTACTGATTGAGCCCTTTGCGTTTTCGGAAGAAATGAAAAATGAACCGACAGAATTTGAAGTTTTCTTCCGAACAGAACTGGCAGAATATAGATATATTCTTCATGTGAAAAGAGAGATTGTTGTATATGAATGCCTGGATCGTGTGAAATTGGAGACGGGAAGACGTTCAGCTCTTTTTGAGCGAAATGCAGAGGAAACAATATTAAAGGGTGTGTTTGCAAAATTAAAGATTAGTGACGAACTTTCTGAAACATTACCATTATTATCTTATTTAGGAATTACTTATAAGAAAAATGAGGTGGTAAAAGACGTTTTAGAATGGTTTGAATACGGCATTGATTTCCTAAACTATGGGAATCCGATTGAAGAACTTCGTATGGCAGTATCAAATTCAGAGGATGTAAAGCAGTTAATGTTGGATATGATTCAGGAAATGGATTTAGATATTGTGGATTTCCGAGTTGTGAAAGATGAAAATGATCGAATTGATGTGTATACAAAACATATGGTAGAGGGATATGAAGCAGAACTAAATTTGTTTGATGAATCCAGCGGTACAAAGAAATTGTTTGGGTTAATGCCATTTATTGCTGATAGCTTATTATCAGGAGCAACACTGGTAATTGATGAGCTAGATGCAAAAATCCATCCGGTGTTATTACGTCATATAATTATGATGTTCAATGACATGAGTATCAATAAGAAAAAGGCACAGCTGATTTTTACATCTCATGATTTATCTACAATGAATAGTGAGGTATTTCGCAGGGATGAAATTTGGTTTGTGGCGAAAGGAAATGCACAGAATTCTCAATTATATTCTCTTGTAGAGTTTAAAAATGAGAAGGGCGAGTCTGTTCGTAAAGATGCCAAATTTGATAAACAGTATCTTGAAGGTAAGTATGGTGCAGATCCATACCTCAGAAGAATTATAGATTGGGGGAAAGTTAATGCCTAAGAAAGCCAGAACAGAAGCGTGGAGAAAGAAGCGCCGCCAAGAGCATTTGGAAATGAAAAAATACAGATATTACATTTTCTGTGAAGGTCAAGAAACGGAACCGAATTATTTCCAAGGGTTCAAAAAATGGATTGAAGAAAATCCGATTTACAAAGACATGGTTTTGATTGAAATAGAGCCTTGTCAGGCGGAGACCATGCGTGTAATCGGAATGGCAGAAGAATATGTGAAAAAGAACCGACTTCAAAAAGGGCAGATATGGTGCGTGTATGATAAAGATAGTTTTCCGGCGCAGCATTTTAATGGTGTGGTTGAACGTGCTGAGAAATTGAATAAACAGAATCCAGAGTTACAATATCATGCGGCATGGAGTAACGAGTGCATAGAGGTTTGGTTTCTTCTGCATTTTGCATATTATACTTCAAACAATCACAGATCTGAGTATAAGAAGTTCCTTAATGAGAAATTTCAAGAACTTGGGATTGGTAAGTATGAGAAAAATATGGCTAACATTTTTGAACTGTTGATGGAATATGGAAGTCCGAAATTGGCGATACGATATGCGAAGCGAATTATAAAAGAGGGACAGGGGAAAACACCGACGGAGATAGCACCGGGAACGAAGGTTTATGAGTTGGTGGAGGAATTGGCAAAGTATTTGCCGGAAGAATATAGAAAATTGTTTTCATGAATAATACGGAAGGATAAATAATGGATATTGATACGATAAAAAAGATAATACAAGATTTTTTTCAAGAGGGTACAGTTACAATAGTTGGATCAGGACTCTCATTAGCAGAAGGAATTCCAGGAATGGGCGAACTAGCTAAGAAATTGCAAATGGAAATTCCAGGATTGTTGTCTGCGACAGGTGATATTAAAAACTGGAATAATATTGAAAACGATTTGGCAAAAGGAGTTGGATTAGAAGAAGCTTTACACAATACTAAGCCAAGTTCATATGTTGAAGAGTGTATTCGGAAAGTAACGGCAATATATATTGGTGAAGCGGATAAAAGGCTTTTGACAGATATTGTAAAAACTGGAAAACAACTTAGATTTTCGGAATATTTACAACGGTTTAATATAAGAAATGAAGGAATGACAGTAATTACAACAAATTATGATCGATTGCTTGAGTACGCATGTGAAACTAATGAAATAATGGCAGATACACTTTTTGTTGGAAAGTATATAGCCCGTTTCAAACCCAATCAAAGTAAGTATGCCTCTTGTATTGGGGTGCAAAGAACGAATGGAAAAGGGAAAAAACTGCAGTATTCTCCAAGAGTGATTATTTTGAAACCACATGGTTGTTTGAGTTGGCATTTAATTAATAGTATTCCATATTCATTGCCTGATTATTCAATAGAGGATAGTTTAATAATTACTCCTGGATTAAATAAATATCGCGAAGGGTATAGTGTTCCGTTCGATATACATCGAGCACGTGCTAATGAGGAAATTGACAAGGCGCAGCGGTATATTATTATTGGATATGGATTTGGTGATGATCATTTAGAAACACATTTAATGCAACAGTTACGTGCTGGAAAACCAGCACTTATTCTTACTCATTCATTGTCAACAAAAGCGGAAAACATAGTTAAAGAATGTGCTGGAATTACTGCGGTTTGTCATGCCAATAGTAATGATACAAAAATATTGAATTCAATAGGTGAAACTATTTTGTCAGGAATAAATTTGTGGGATTTGCATGAAATGATAAAGGAGGTATTTTGATGGGAAATTTGTTAGTGTTTTCGGAAAATGATATGTTAGGACATGTAACACATGTTGATACAGAGCAGATTATTATTGAAATTGAAAATAGTAATCTGATGAACAAGATTTGTGTAGGAAATCTCGTGGCGATAGAAACATCAAAGCAACATGAAAATTTAATTGCACTCATTGACAAAGTGACTCGAAAGTATATGGAGACTTATATGGACGAAGATAATGAAATTGATGAGATGATGGCATCGTCCACTGATTACATTAAAGTAAGTGTAATAGGTACATATTATTCTGTATACGGTTCTGTACATGATTTGTTTAAAAGAGGTGTTGAAACTTTTCCGCAAATTGAAAGTAAATGTTATGAGATTATAGGTCAGAACCTTCAAAATTTTATGAATATTTTGGGGAAAGATATTGATGTAGATAAACGATTGAAAATTGGTTCTTTTATGATGGATACAAGTGCAGAAGCAGTACTTGATGGCAACAAGTTTTTTCAGCGACATGCAGCTGTTTTGGGAAGTACAGGATCGGGAAAAAGTTGGTGTGTGGCAAATATATTAGAAAAAGCAAGTAAATTGAAATATACTAATATTATTGTGTTTGATATGCATGGAGAATATAAAAGTTTAACGGAGGGGACAGATGCAATTGCACAATCTTTTAAGATTGCAGGTCCTGGGGATTTGGAAACGTCGAACGACGATGCTTTGTTCTTGCCATATTGGTTACTTAACCGAGAAGAACTCTTATCAATGATTTTAGATAGAAGTGATTCAAATGCTCCGAATCAGGCATCTCGATTTACGTTGCACATTCGCAGTTTAAAAGAAGCAACGTTGACTAGAGAAGGAAAGACAGATACATTGAAAACATTTACTGTTGATTCGCCGATTCCATTTTTAATGACAGATTTATTAGAGTTGTTAAAAGATGATGATACTAGAAAAGGTATGGGGAAAAATGGTCCGATTAAAGGAGAATGGGAAGGTAAATTAACACGATTCATTTCTAGATTGGAAACTAAGATTGCAGATAAAACTTATGGATTTATGTTTCAACCAACGGATGAGATTCAAATGTATAATTGGTTGGCAAATTTGGCTTGTCGCTTGTTAGGCTATCAGAGTGGTCAAAAAGGGATTAAGATAATTGATTTCTCAGAAGTTCCATCTGATGTTCTACCTGTTGTAACAGGAACGTTGGCGAGATTATTATATGATATTCAGTTTTGGATGAATGAACAAAAACGAACACCGTTTACACTTGTTTGTGACGAAGCACATTTGTATTTACCTATAAAGGAGGATGCTGATGCGGTTCAAAAGCAAGCATTATATAATTTTGAGCGAATAGCAAAGGAAGGAAGAAAGTATGGGGTATCGATTTTGGCAGTTAGCCAACGACCAGCAGATGTTAGTAAAACTATATTAAGTCAATGCAATAATTTTGTGGTTTTGAGATTGACTAATGAAAGAGATAAAGGTGTAATTAAAAATCTGCTACCAGATTCATTGAAAAGTACAATAGAATTCTTGCCTTTGCTTGATGTGGGAGAAGCATTAGTGGTAGGAGATGCTATATTATTACCTAGTAAAATAGTATTAGATAAACCGTTAGAGACACATAGACCAATTAGTGCAACAAAGGATTTTTGGGATGAATGGGATAATAATGAACCTGATAATGATGCAATTAATGAAGCGATAGAAGCATTACGAAAACAATGTAGAGGATAAGGAGAATAAAAAATATGATTGATTTACACGATAGTCATGGTAGACATATAGCAAATTTTGTGAGTGGACAATTGCATGATGTTCAGGGGAGAAACATTGGTCATTATTTGGAGAATGAAGGTATTTTTATTAATATGCAGGGATATTATTTAGGAGAAATAGTAGATAAAAGGAGATTACTTTATAATAATAATTCAGCTTATAAATCGATATGTTATGGTGTATATGGAAACTATGGGAACATTGGTAATTATGGAAATTATGGGAATATAGGAACTTGTTTTTATGCTGGATATTCAGATGTAAAGATTTAATATGTATATTAGTAAGAGCTACTGTCTTAATGATGGTAGCTTTTATAGTAAAACAGAATTTTCTGTTTACGAATCTATATTTTGTAAGCGCCAAATATTAATGCGGTCAGATACAAAATTACCCCAGCCCTTTGCGAGTTGGAGTAATTCACTATAATTCACATGCGATTTTTGATAGATTGGAGTTTTTCACTCCAAGGTGCCAGCTC
>CALWFY010000111.1 GCA_944377775.1 uncultured Mediterraneibacter sp. | reverse complement strand
GGGGACATTTGCGGGCCTGATGGAAAAGATCCCGTATCTGAAAGAGCTTGGGATCAATGCGGTGGAGCTGATGCCGATCTTTGAGTTTGACGAAATGCGGGACGCCCGCCTCATCGACGACAATCAGCTGCTGGACTACTGGGGATATAACCCGGTGGGCTTTTTTGCCCCGAATACCAGCTACTGTTCTTCTACAGAATATAACCGGGAAGGGCTGGAACTCAAAAACCTGATCAAAGAACTTCATGAGAACGGAATTGAAGTAATTCTCGACGTTGTGTTCAATCACACTGCCGAGGGAAATGAACTCGGCCCCTGCTTTTCTTTCAAAGGATTTGACAACAACATCTACTACATGCTCACACCCGAGGGAAAATATTACAATTTCAGCGGATGCGGAAACACTCTGAACTGTAATCATCCGGTCGTTCAGGAGATGATACTGGACTGTCTGCGCTACTGGGTGATCGAATACCGGGTGGACGGATTCCGTTTTGATCTTGCCTCCATCCTCGGCCGCAACGAGGACGGTATCCCCATGAACCAGCCGCCTCTTCTGCGCAACCTGGCGTTTGATTCCATCCTGGGAAACATTAAGCTCATCGCCGAAGCGTGGGACGCCGGAGGGCTTTATCAGGTAGGCTCTTTTCCTTCGTGGAAACGATGGGCTGAATGGAACGGTCGCTACCGCGATGATATGCGCCGTTTTTTAAAGGGGGACGCACACATGGCTCACACTGCCGCACAGCGCATGACCGGTTCTACCGATCTGTATGACCCAATATACCGGGGCGGCAATGCCTCAGTCAACTTTCTGACCTGCCATGACGGTTTCACCCTGTACGACCTGTACAGCTACAATCAGAAACACAATGAGGCAAATGGGTGGGACAACACTGACGGCTGTGACGACAATAACAGCTGGAACTGCGGAGCTGAAGGAGAAACCGATGATCAGAATATCCTCTCCCTTCGCATGAAGATGATGAAAAACGCCTGCGCTGCTCTCATGTGCAGCCGAGGAACGCCTCTGTTTCTCTCAGGTGATGAGTTCGGGGACACCCGCTATGGAAACAATAACCCCTACTGTCAGGACAATGAGATATCCTGGCTGGACTGGACTCTGCTCGAAAAAAACAGAGGGCTTTTTGACTTTTTCCAGTATATGATCGCGTTTCGCAAAAAACATCCAGCTATCCGCAGAGACCTGGAACCAAGCTACATTGGTTTTCCCTCCATGAGCCTTCACGGACTCACTCCCTGGGAACCGGAAGCCTCGGAAAGCGCTCATGTCACCTGCATCCTTTTTGCAGGGTATGACGATGAAACCACAAGAGAAGACCTGGTGTATGTGGCCGTCAATTCCCACTGGTATCCGGCTGAAATGACCCTGCCTGATCTCCCCCATGGATATGTATGGAAGATCGCTGTAAATACAGGCGACCCCAGACATCAGACTTTTAACGAAGATAAGATGCCGACTGCAGAAAAGAGACTTCTGCTCGGCGAGCGGTCGGTGATTGTGTTTGTGGGAGAAAATCTGAATTTGTAGAAAAGATATTCTGCGCGAATCTGCGAGCGCCTTTGGTTCCGCTTCATAGAACAAGAAAAATTTTAAAAATCTGGCAATATGCTAAAAACAAAACTATGCAATGGGCAACTCGCCTATGGCTCAAACAATCCCATTGCATAGTTTAACGCATATCGTCAGATTTTTATTTTTCTAAGTTCTATTCCGAAGTCACCTCAGCCATCTCACAGATTCGCGCAGAATGACTTTCATCAAATTTCAGATTTACAAAAAACGCGATTCCCTTCACCAGTTACGCTCCCCTTTGCATCCATTCCTTTAAATCTGGAACTATCGGGAAATATGGATGCGTCCACGAGGGATATCTTTCCCCGATGGACGCGCTTTACATTATCTCGATAAATCCAAATTTAATTCACGGTTCGCTTCACATACGTTGTATGCAGGATATGATGTGCTTTCTCACTTCCCGGCGCCCCCAGATACTCGCGGTACACTTTCTTGATGGACGGATTCTCATGGGATTTTCTGATCTTCTTGGCCGCATCATTGTCATACAGTGCTTTGGCGCGGATCGCTTTCACATCCTCGAAGTTGCGCACATCAGCATGTACCTGCGGCTGACCGCCGCCGTTGACACATCCGCCCGAGCAGCACATGATTTCAATGAAGTGGTAATCTGCTTCCCCTGCTCTTACCTTATCCATGATGATCTTCGCATTGGAAAGCCCGGATGCTACCGCTATCTTCACATTCATTCCAGCAACATTGTAGGTTGCTTCCTTGATGCCCTCTGTGCCGCGCACTTCTGTAAATTCAACTTTCTCAAGTGTCTCTCCTGTCAGTTCTTCTACTGCGGTACGAAGCGCCGCTTCCATAACGCCTCCTGTCGCTCCGAAGATCACGCCTGCTCCCGTGGATTCACCTAACGGATCGTCAAAACCTTCATCCGGCAGGTTTCTGAAATTGATACCCACCTTGCGGATAAGCCTTGCCAGTTCCCGCGTTGTAATGGAGATATCTACATCGGGCACTCCGGCCGCATACTGATCATCTCTCTGAAGTTCAAACTTTTTCGCCGTACACGGCATCACGCTCACACACACAATATCCTCAGGGGCAATCCCCATCTTCTCCGCATAATAAGTCTTTGTAATCGCCCCGAACATCTGCTGGGGTGACTTGCAGCTTGACAGATGTGCAAGCTGATCCGGATAATAGTGCTCACAGTATTTAATCCAGCCGGGTGAACAGGAGGTCATCATGGGAAGGACGCCGCCGTTTTTCACACGGTCAAGAAACTCATGCGCCTCCTCCATAATGGTCAAATCCGCACTGAAATCCGTATCAAAAACTTTGTCGAACCCGATCCTTCTGAGGGCTGCCGCCATCTTGCCTTCCACATCACTGCCCATCGGATATCCGAATTCCTCTCCCAGGGCCGCGCGAACAGCAGGAGCAGTCTGCACGACAACATGTTTTGTCTCATCCGCGATTGCTGCCAGCACATCATCAATATTGCTCTTTTCATAGAGAGCGCCTGTAGGACATGCCGCGATGCACTGTCCGCATCCCACGCAGCTCGTGTCACCCAGCCCCATTTCAAAGGCAGAACCGATAAAGGTAACAAACCCTCTGTTATTCGGTCCGATGACGCCTACACTCTGTACCTTCTCACACACGGCAGAACACCTGCGGCAGAGGATACACTTATTGTTGTCACGCACCATATGAACTGCACTCTCGTCCAGATCATAGTGCGTCATTTCACCTTCAAAATAATTCTCGTCCGTGACACCTAATTCCTGACACAGTTCCTGGAGTTCACACTGTCCGCTGCGTACACAGGAGAGACATTTCTTGTCATGGTTGGACAAAAGAAGCTCCAGTGTCCTTCTTCTTGAATCCAGCAGCTTCTTGGTATTCGTCTGTACTTCCATCCCCTCGGAGACCGGATGCACACAAGCTGCAACAAGGTTTCTCGCGCCTTTTACTTCCACCACGCACATACGGCAGGCGCCGATCTCATTGATCTCTTTTAAGTAGCACAGTGTGGGAATGTGGATGCCAGCTGCCTGCGCTGCCTCAAGAATCGTAGAACCTGCGGGTGCAGTTACATTTAAGCCGTTGATTTTTAAATTCACATTTTCCATCTTCACTGCCCTCCCTTATTCCTTATAGATCGCACCGAACCGACATTTTTCCATGCAGGCGCCGCACTTTAAGCACTTCTCCGGGTTGATCATATGTACTTCTTTTACCTTGCCGATGATCGCATCTGCCGGACAGGTTCTTGCACAAAGTGTACATCCCTTACACTTATCCGGGTCGATCTTGTACTGAAGCAGGTCTTTACAGACTCCTGCCGGACATTTCTTATCAACAATATGGGCGATATATTCATCCCTGAAATACCGCAGAGTAGAGAGCACCGGATTCGGCGCTGTCTGTCCCAGAGCACACAGGGAGTTGGACTGCAGATGATAACACAGTTCCTCCAGTTTGTCCAGGTCTTCCATGGTCGCCTGACCCTTTGTGATCTTTTCAAGAATCTCCAGCATACGCCTTGTTCCGATCCGGCACGGCGTACATTTTCCGCAGGACTCATCCACAGTAAACTCCAGAAAGAATTTCGCGATATCCACCATACAGGTATCTTCGTCCATAACGATCAGTCCGCCGGACCCCATCATCGAACCAATAGCGATCAGGTTGTCATAATCAATGGGCACATCCAGGTGCTCTGCCGGGATACATCCGCCGGACGGACCGCCGGTCTGCGCTGCCTTGAACTTTTTGCCGTTTGGCACGCCCCCGCCGATCTCCTCCACAATCTCTCGAAGCGTTGTTCCCATAGGAATCTCCACAAGACCGGTGTTGTTGATCTTTCCACCAAGGGCAAACACTTTTGTTCCTTTGGATTTTTCTGTTCCCATGGATGCAAACCACTCCGGTCCTTTGACAATAATCTGCGGAATGTTTGCATAAGTCTCCACATTATTTAAGATAGTTGGTTTCTGGAACAGTCCCTTAAGAGCCGGGAACGGCGGGCGGGGACGGGGTTCACCCCTGTTTCCCTCGATAGAAGTCATAAGCGCGGTCTCCTCACCGCAGACAAATGCTCCTGCTCCAAGCCTTAACTCAATGTCAAAATCAAAGCCACTGTCGAAGATATTCTTACCCAACAGACCATATTCTCTCGCCTGGCCGATCGCAATCTCAAGACGCTTTACCGCGATCGGATACTCTGCACGCACATAGATGTAACCCTGAGAAGCCCCGATTGCATATCCTGCGATGGCCATGGCCTCCAGCACCGCATGGGGGTCACCTTCCAGAATGGAACGGTCCATGAACGCTCCCGGGTCGCCCTCATCAGCATTGCAGCAGACATACTTCTGATCTGCCTCATTGGCTGCAGCGAATTTCCACTTCAGGCCGGTGGGGAATCCGGCCCCTCCTCTTCCTCTTAATCCGCTGTCCAAAAGCACCTGGATCACATCCTCTGGCTTCATCTGTGTGAGCACTTTCCCCAGCGCTTCATATCCGCCGGTTCCTATGTATTCATCAATATTTTCCGGGTTGATAACGCCGCAGTTCCGAAGCGCCACCCTATGCTGTTTCTTATAGAAATTTGTCTCATTGAGAGGAATGATCTTGTCAGTCCTGGTCGTTTCATCATAGAGAAGACGGGTCACCACCCTTCCTTTCAGAAGATGTTCT
>CALWFY010000110.1 GCA_944377775.1 uncultured Mediterraneibacter sp. | reverse complement strand
AAATCTCCGGACGATTTTGATGAGGAGACGCTGACGACGATCAACAAGTTCTTTGAGAACAGTCTCAATGTATCAGAGACGCCCAGGCAACTTTATATTCACAGAAATACTCTTGTATACAGGCTGGACAAGCTCCAGAAGAGCACCGGGCTGGATCTGCGGGTGTTCGAGGATGCGATTACATTCAAAATTGCGCTGATGGTTGTACAATACATGAAGTATATGGAATCATTAGAGTATTAATATACACAGGAGTATGAATAATTAGGAGGAACTTATGATTGAATTAAGGAACGTGACGAAGGAGTATTCCAAGGGGAATGCTGCCCTTAATGGAGTTTCCGTGAAGATTGAAAGAGGAGAGTTCGTCTTCATCGTTGGTGACAGTGGTTCGGGAAAATCCACTCTGATCCGTCTTATTATGAAGGAACTGAACCCGACGGAGGGAACGATCATTGTAAACGGGCAGAACTTAAACCGGATGAAGCACCGCCATATTGCAAAGTACAGAAGGGGGCTTGGCGTTGTTTTTCAGGATTTCCGGTTGCTGAAAGACAGAAATATTTATGAAAATATTGCGTTTGCACTGCGAGTGACAGAGACACCGACGAGAGTGATCAAGAGAAAAGTGCCGGCGGCTCTTTCACTTGTAGGACTTGCGCAGAAATATAAGTCTTTCCCGAAAGAACTTTCGGGAGGAGAACAGCAGCGGGTTGCGATCGCAAGAGCGATCGTAAATGAACCTGCCATTTTGTTGTGCGACGAACCGACAGGAAACCTGGATCCGACAAACTCATGGGAGATCATGAGCCTTTTGAAAGAAGCGAACGAACGTGGAACGACAGTTCTCGTTGTTACGCATAACCAGGAGATCGTAAACGAGATGAACGAGCGCGTGATTACGATGAAACAGGGCGTGATAGTCAGTGATGAACAAAAAGGTGGGTATATAAATGAGGATTAGTACATTAGGATACGTTGGAAAACAGGGCGTTAAGAATATCTGGAGGAACAAGATGTTTTCTCTCGCATCCATTGCGACGATGTCAGCTTGTATCTTCCTGTTTGGTTTATTTTTCTCGATTATTGTAAACTTCCAGTATATTATCAAAACTGCGGAGGAAGGCGTGGCCATCACTGTATTTTTTGAAGAAGATGCCACGGAAGCACAGAAAAGAGCGATAGGAGAGGAACTAAAATCTCACGAGAGCGTCGGAGAGGTAAATTACGTTTCAGCAGAAGAAGCGTGGGAGGAATTCCAGAAACAGTATTTTGGTGATAACCCGGAACTTGCAGAAGGCTTCAAGGATGACAATCCGCTGGCAAGCTCCGACAACTATGAAGTATATATGAAAACTTCGGAAAATAACGAGAGTCTGATCGCAAGAAGCCGTTCCCTGTCTGAGACACAGAAAGAACTTGTTGAGTTTGCCCAGGGGCTTGACGGTGTGCGTGAAGTCAACAAGTCAGATGTAGTGGCAAACACTCTGTCCAGTGTAAATACGCTTGTGGCAGTGGTGTCCATCGTGATCATCGTTATTCTGTTCGGAGTATCCATCTTCCTGATCAGTAATACTGTTACAATGGGTATTACGGTCCGGAGGGAAGAGATCGCGATCATGAAGTATATCGGTGCAAAGGACTTTGTGGTGCGGTCGCCGTTCGTGATCGAAGGTCTGATCATCGGTATTTTCGGAGCTGCGATTCCGCTTGTACTTTTGTTCTTTCTGTATGACAAGGCAGTGCAGTACATTATGGAGAAGTTCAGCATCCTGCAGAATATTATCGCTTTTCTGCCGGTGGGAAGTGTATATCAGATACTTCTCCCGATTGGAGTGGTCATGGGAATCGGAATTGGTTTCCTCGGAAGTTTCTTCACTGTGCGTAAGCACCTGAAAGTTTAGGAGGCGGCTCATGAAAACACGGACAAGAAAACTGGCAGGACTTTTGATGGCGGTCACGCTGACTGCGGGCATGGCATACAATGTAAATGCAGTTACTCTCAATGAGGCGCAGCAGAAAGCTGATGAGCTGGAAGAACAGAAAAACGCAGCTGAAGCAGAGCAGGCTTCGCTGGCTGAAAAGCTGGAAACCATTCTGGCGGATGTGCAGGATACGCAGGAGAAGCTGGAGGACAAAAAAGCGGAAGTGGCTGAGGTTGAAGAAGAACTCGCCCAGGCCCAGATTGATGCCAGCAATCAGTATGAGAGCATGAAAGTCCGCATTAAGTATATGTATGAAAGCGGCGGAAATGATATGGTGGCAGTTCTCATGGACAGTGAGAACATGGGAGATTTTCTCAATAAAGCGGAGTATGTTTCCAAGATTTCTGAATATGATAGAAATGAGCTGGAGAAGTATCAGGAAACCGTAGAAAAAGTAGAGCAGAAGGAAGAACAGATACAGCAGGAGTATCAGGATCTGGACACTCTTCAGACAGAGCTCATCACAAAGCAGGAAGAAGTTCAGACGCTGATTGACAGCAATGAGGCGGAGCTTGCGGATATCCAGTCACAGATTAATGAAAATGCCGATCTCCTTCAGGAACTGCAGGCGGCGGCGGAGCAGGAACGCAGAGTTCAGGAAGAACAGAACAGCGGAGGCGGCGTAGTTACCACTCCTCCGCCCGGAGGGAATGTAATCAGCGGCAACGGATATTTTACCCATCCCTGTCCGGGATATTCCTATCGGTCCAGCTACTTCGGAGAGGTAAGAGACTTTGATCCAGTACCTCACAAGGGACATGATTATGCGGCTCCGGCAGGAACCCCTACCTATGCGGCAGCAGCAGGTAAAGTCGTGATAGCCGGATACAGTACTAGTGCTGGAAACTGGGTGGTTATTGATCACGGAGACGGTCTGGTGACAAAATACATGCATCACAGTGTTCTGTATGTGAGCGCCGGACAGTATGTAGAAAAGGGACAGCAGATCGGTGGGGTAGGAACTACAGGATACTCCACGGGAAATCACCTTCACTTCCAGGTAGAGTTAAACGGTGTTGCCGTGAACCCAGATTTATATTTGTAATACATAGCGGTCTGACATAACAGGACTGCATAAGACGAGGGAGGACAAAGCGGAAAGAGTGTTTCGTTTTGTCCTTTCTGAATTTAAAAAATCAATTAAGACAGAAAATGGAGACGGATCATTATGGATTGGGAGACAGAGAAGAAAATTCGGACAAAGAGATTCTGGATGGGGGCGTTCGTTGGATTTGCGGCAGCAGTGTTTCTGCTTGCCGGGATATGGTGCGTATGGCAGATCGGAGGATTGCTGCGGAGAGGAGATTATACATCCGGCAGTGTATCAGAAGCTGATGTGGAGAAGAAACTGGATCAGATCAACGGCCTGATTGAGAACTATTATCTGTATGAAGATGAGATTGATACGGATGCTCTGACAGAAGGGATATATTCGGGGTATGCAGCCGCTCTGGGGGATCCTTACACAGAATATTATGACGAGGAAGCCACGCAGACGCTTCTGGAGACGACCAGAGGCGAGTTCTCAGGAATCGGCGCCACAATGTCAAAGAGCATTAATGGAGATGAGATTACCATTGTAAACGTATATGAAGATTCCCCGGCGGATAGGGCAGGACTTGAAGAAGGGGATATCCTGTATCAGGTGGACGATAAGGAGACTGCGGGGTATGATCTGGATACGGTCGTATCATGGATCAAAGGCGAGAGGGGAACGGACGTGACTCTGCATGTGCTGCGCGATGGAGAAGAAGTTGAGGCAACAGCTACCCGGGATATTATAGAAATACAGACTGTAGAATATGAGATGAAAGACGGACAGATCGGTTATATAGCAGTCAGTGAGTTTGATGATGTGACATACGAGCAGTTTGAGGCAGCGTTTAATGATCTGGAAACACAGGGCATGCAGGGGCTGGTCATTGATTTGAGAGGAAACCCAGGAGGGAATCTCTCTACTGTGACTGATATGCTCAGGCTGCTCCTTCCAAAAGGGACTATTGTTTCTACAAAAGATAAATATGGAAACACAGAAGAAATTACCTGCGACGGGACCCATGAGTTTACGAAACCCCTTGCAGTGCTGGCGAATGAGTACAGTGCCAGTGCTTCTGAGATTTTCTGTGGTGCAGTGCAGGATTATGGAATCGGAAAAATCGTTGGGACAACAACTTACGGCAAAGGTGTTGTCCAGCAGCTTATGGATCTGGGAGACGGAACTTATCTGAAAGTCACGATCGCAGAATATTATACTCCTAGCGGCAAAAGCATTAATGGGACAGGAGTTAAGCCGGATGTGGAAGTAGAGTATGAGTATAATGAAGAAAATCCGAAGTCGGATAATCAGCTGGAGATGGCTCTTGAGACAGTGAGGCAATAGTACGGTGCATGATTCGGGGGAATTATAGAAATAATATCTTTCCTTTTATCGTAAAAAGAGGTATAATGTCACAAACAGTAGATAATTTTGTATTCATATATACAGGAGGGAATAAGGATGAAGAGTAAAGTTCGTAGATTGCTTGCCCTATTTATGGCAGTAAGCTTTCTGTCGGGAACGCTGCCTATAACATCATTTGCAGAGAGCGCTTTTGATACTGTGGCAGACGTAGCAGAGGAGGGTGAAAGGAGGGATGTCACGGCTGAGGAACCGGGGCTTACGGGGGTTCCCTGGTACTGGAGACCGGATGGAGTTGAATCAGAAGGCCAGGGGAGTATGACCATTGAAGATTATGATGGAAGCCAGCGG
>CALWFY010000109.1 GCA_944377775.1 uncultured Mediterraneibacter sp. | reverse complement strand
GGTCAGAAGCCGGGAAAAATTAATCCCCATCAGATAATCTTCTTTTGCCCGCAGATAAGCGGAAGCGCTTAGGTTATCATACTCTGACAGGTCTTTTGCCTCGCGGATGCCCCTTAAAATCTCTTCTTCAGTCTGGGAATCAATCCACACCCTGCGGCGCTTCTTCCCTGTCACATGGGCTTCCTGCTCCACAAGACGGTAAATATACTCTCCCTCCCGCCCGGAGTCCGTGCACACATAGATCGTGTCCACGCCCTCCCGGTTTAAAAGAGAGCTTACAATCTGAAACTGTTTTGCCACTTGAGGGATCACTTCGTACTTAAATTCCTCCGGAATAAACGGAAGAGTCTGAAGCGTCCATTTTTTAAGCGCCGGGTCATATTCTTCGGGATAACTCATGGTCACCAGATGACCCACGCACCATGTGATGATGGCCTCGTCAGATTCCAGATATCCGTCACGCCGTTTTGTGTTCAGTTTTAATGCCTTTGCGAACTCCTGCGCCACACTGGGCTTCTCCGCGATGTATACTGCTTTTCCCATATATATTATTGTCGGTCTGTCCTTTTGCCTTTTCTTATCTTGTCAGAAAACGGTATGCCGTACGGGTGTCATATTTCTCGCCTTTTCTGCATACCGGCTGCGGGAAGTTCTCATGATGGATGGCATCCGGATAATACTGTGTCTCAAAGCACACAGCGCTTCTCCTTGCATATGATACGCCGTCTTTTCCCGGTTCATTATTCAGGAAGTTTCCTGTGTACATCTGAACGCCCGGAAGGTCTGTGTACACTTCCATCACGATTCCGCTCTTGTCTGATTCTGCTTCTGCTACTTTATCAAATCTGCCCTCATTTTTCAACACCCAGTTGTGGTCATATCCATTACCGAAACGCACCGGCTCGTAGTCTGCGTCAATCTCGTCTCCCAGCACTTTTCCCGCACGGAAGTCCATGGGAGTGCCCTCCACGCTGCGGATTTCCCCGGTCGGAATGGACTCTTCATCAGCCGGAGTAAACGCGTCCGCATTGATCGTCACCTTATGGCCAAGCACGGTTCCGCTGTCATGTCCGTTTAAGTTAAAATAGCTGTGGTTCGTCATATTAATGATCGTATCCTGGTCCGGCACAGCCTCGTAGTGGATATTCAGTGTATTATCATCATCCAGCATGTAGGTTACATTCATATCCAGTGCTCCCGGATATCCCTGATCGCCGTCCGGGCTGTGGAGGATCAAAGCGATGTGATCGGCCTCATACTCTTTTACTTCCCAGAGTCTCTTCTGATAATAATCAAGGCCGCTGTGAAGATTGTTTCCGTTATCATTTTTCTCCAGATCGTAGTGAACTCCGTTCAGCTCAAATTCTGCTTTTCCGATACGGTTTGCGTTTCTTCCGACTGTTGCTCCGAATCCTTCCGTTCCTCTCGTATAGCCTGCCGGGTCATCATAACCGTGTACAACGTCGATGAGATTGCCCTCTTTGTCCGGAACAAAAAGGCGTACTAAAGTTGCTCCAAAATCGGACACATAAGCCTTCATGCCATTTTTGTTCTCCAGTATGTACAGATGGGCCTCCTTTCCGTCCTTTGTCATTCCAAATCCTGTCACTGCCTGTTTTTCCATTTTATTTTCCTCCTGAAATTAAAAAAACATCTGTTTCAATTATACTATCGTTCTTCTTCTCTGTCCACATATATGCATGATGGGAGCGGACATGCTCCGCTCCCATCATCTGTTTTACCAGCCTTTGATTTCTCCGTCTAAATCCCACAGGTCTTCCCAGCTTGTGGCTCCCGGCCAGAGGAATACCTGTCCCTTGACAAGCCGGCAGTTTTTATCCGCTTTCCTGATCTTATCCATCTCCTCGTCAGTCAGAGGATCTTCGGTGACACACCTTAAATTCTCCACATACTGTTTCGGTTTTACGGAGAACGGAATTGGAATCTGTCCATTCTGTACTGCCCATTTCAGGCAGATGATCGCCGGATGCACGTTATGTGCTTTTGCTGCCTCCACAATCTCCGGAAGCTCCATATCCGATACATCCTCCGCCGTCCGGTCTCTCTCCGGGCGGGACGGAGAACCAAGAGGACAGTACCCGATGGGCACAATATTTTTCTCCTGCACATATTTGAAAAGTTCCGGCTGCTGGAATCCCGGATGCAGTTCCATCTCGATGGCTGCCGGCTGAATCTCACACAGAGGCAGCACTTTCTCAAGTTTCGGGATCGTCATATTCGACATACCGATATGACGCACCAGCCCTTCCTTTAACAGGCTCTCGCACTGCCGCCACACCGCCATAAACTCCTCTGTAAAGAAGGGGCGGGAATCCGTATTTCTGGAATCTCCGTCACATCCCGGCGCATGGTAATTGGGGAATGGCCAGTGTACCAGATACAAATCCAGATAATCAAGCCCTAAGTCTTCCAGGCTCTGCCTGCAGGAAGCGATCACTTCCCCATCGCCGTGCATGTCGTTCCACACTTTTCCTGTGATAAAGAGTTCTTCCCTTGTCACCACGTTATCGTCAAAGAGCTTTTTCAGCGTTTCGCCGATCTCTTTCTCGTTCTGGTAAACGCTTGCGCAGTCGATCAGCCGGTATCCGCTTTTCACTGCCCCGTACACAGCGTCTGATATCTCCCGGGCGCCATATTTATCAGAGCCGAAGGTTCCGATTCCGAGAACGGGAATTTCCGCACCCGTGTACAGTTTCCGCTTTGGAACCAGCTTCGGGTCAACAAAATCTGTCATTTTCTTCTCTTCCATCTGTCTTACAACCTCTTTTATGCTTACTCATTCTGATCGCCAAAGATCACTGCCACTTTTCCGCAGTCACCCTTTGCCATGAGCTGATAAGCCTCTCCTGCTTTCTCGATGGGGAACTCGTGTGTGATCAGGTCTTCCGGATGGATGCCCCATCTTACAAGACGCTCAACCAGTTCTTCCATTCTCCACAGACTGGTTACCCATGAACCGTAGATCGTCTTCTGTCCGTGAATGATATCCGGACTCGGTGTGAAATTGCATGTACCGCCCTCGCCTACAAATGCGATCTTGCCCCACTCTCTTGTAGCGCGGATGGCAAGCTGACGTCCTGCGTCATTAGCGCTGCAGTCAATGGCACGCTCTACACCGTGTCCGCCTGTCACTTTCAGAATCTGCTCCAGCGTATCCTCTCCCGGAGTGAACACTTCGTCGACAAGGTTCAGCTTCTTCGCAAGCTCGATTCTGTACGGATTCATCTCAACACCGATCAGATGGTTGGCTCCCATAGCCTTTGCCAGCATCAATGCCGCAAGACCTACCGGTCCCAGACCTGTTACGAGAACTGCGTCATTTCCTGAGATACCGATCTTCTCGATTGCCTCATACACGGTACCGAATCCACATGCCACCTGAGCGCCGTCCTTGTATGTCAGTTCATCCGGCAGTGCGATAAGGTCTTTCTCCTCTGCCAGAATGTACGGAGCCATACCGCCGTTTCTCTGCCAGCCGTAAGCTCTGCGGAACGGACTCTTACAGGAAATATAATATCCTCTTCTGCAGTCGTTGCACACGCCGCATCCTGAAATATGATATACGATTACGCGGTCGCCTTTTTTGAATCTTCTTAAGTTTGTTCCTTCTTCCACGATCACGCCGCAGGGCTCATGTCCTGCCACCATGCCGGGTATGTATCCTTCTGCGCCTTTTCCCGTGTGTTCCCTGTAAATGCAGCGAATATCACTTCCGCAGATCGTCGTTGCTTTTGTCTGAATAAGCACTTCGCCCGGTCCCGGTTTCGGGATTTCAAACTCTTTCATTTCCACTGTGCTGTTGCCCGGCAGAGTCGCTCCTACCATTGTTTTAGGAATCATTTTAACTCCCATAATGTTACCTCCTGTTTCTTTCATAAATCTGTGATGTTTCTTATGGTTTCATTATAGCAGAGAAAACAAAAACAATAAGAGAGGACAGCGACAAGAGTTGCTTCCAAATGTCGTATTGTCGAATATTTTTTTAGTTTCCGCGCAAATATGTACAGTCCCAGTGTACGGAAAACAATACGGCACTGAAAAGACTGCGCCACAGTATTCCCCTTTCCGCTCCTGCGGGATTGACCTTTCCCAGTGCTGATATTATAATCATAGCAGAAATAAACCCGAAAACAAGCGCGGGTGCCAAACGGGCAAAATAGGACACTAAAACAGCAAAATAAATTAAGAGAGGTTTCCTTTATGAAAGATACACAGCAGATTATCGGCAAATTTTATGACAAGGTTGATCTCTCGTTTCCGATTGGAAATGTGCGCTGCCGCGCGCTTAAATTTTCTTTCGAGCAGATGCGCCGTTCCTTTCCGAGTCACAGCCACAGCAACAACAGCTGGGAGATTCACTATATTCCTTACGGGAAAGGTACAATCACGCTCAACCATAGAGTACACAAAGTAGGGCCGGAATCTTTCTTTATCACGGGTCCGCACATGGAACATTCTCAGACACCGGACAGAGACGATCCCATGGCTGAATACTGTATCTATCTGAAATTCGACTCAAAGAATCATCCGCTGATTCAAAAGAAAAACCCGGAATTTATCAATCATTTTTTTGCGACCGACCGGTTCATCGGTCCGGACAAACAAAACCTGCACCCTCTGATGCAGTCCATCTTCCGGGAACTGGAAACCCCCGGCATCGGATATCACACAGCTCTGGAAGCTCTTTTGACCCAGCTTCTCGTGCTGACGGTACGCAACCTGGAATTTACAAAAAACGAAGATCCGGCAGCAGAATCCTCCATTGCCGACCGAAATTATCTTATTATAGAAGAATACTTCCTGTATGAATATCAGGACCTGTCACTGGAAAACCTCTCCTCGCGGCTGGGACTAAGCCACCGTCAGACAGAGCGCCTGCTCCAGAAGCATTATGGAAAAACCTTTCTCCAGAAAAAATATGACGCAAAAATGTCTGCAGCGCTCGTTCTTTTAAAAGACCCGTCCAACAGCATCACTGATATTTCCATACAGCTGGGCTATTCTTCCGTGGAACACTTCTCAGCGGCTTTCCGGAAATACTATGGACTGTCTGCCCGTCAATGGAGGAAAAACACCTCTTCCTTATACAGATAAACGGCTGAGTGTATTTGAAATTTTAGTTTTCATAACGTACAATATCCGCAGAACTATGACTGCATCGCGGCTTCGGGCGCTGCGCTCTACGAGCCGCTCACGCAACATAGTCCTGCGGATATCTTGTTTTATGAAATCGGAAATTTCATATGCTTTCAGTTGCTGATCTGTATAATAAAAATGTATTTGCATGGCAGAGTGTCGAAATCAGAAGACACTTCCGACAGGGAGCTTCTCCCACAGGCAGTACAAATATATCTTTTCTGACTTGAGTAAGTAAGTTACCGGAAACTGTACCATATAAGCAAAACTTTAAGTGAAAGCGTTCTGAAAAGCATTTGAGGAGGAGGTTAGGCAGGGCAGATGGAGTCCCTTTGGACGAACATCTGCTTCTGGCGTTACATCCTCCCAAATCTTTGAAGTAGAGCGGAACGGTTTTGCGTTATGATACAGATTCCGGGAACGTATCTTAATCTATGTCATAAAGATATATTTTACTTCCTCCGGAAGATACCGAGCACCCTGCCCAAAAGTGTATCCGTCCTCCGTTTTCCTGAAATAGCAGCCGGCTGTCTGGCATTGAGCGCTTCTTTCATGAAAGTCTCCTGCGCGTTTACCAGAGCCGCGTCCTGCTTCTTTTTTCTGTAAGCGCCCGTACTGTCCATCTGTCTTGCTTTTACATTGTCAGAGAGCATGCCTTTCAGGTCATGGATCAGCCGGCGTCTGATGTTCTCATCATAGACCGGGCATGCTACCTCCACACGCTTTTCTGTATTTCTCGTCATCATGTCCGCCGAGCCGATATACACCCTGGCGCCCGCCCCTGTCCCGAACACAAATACTCTGGGATGCTCCAGATATCGTCCCACAATACTTGTCACCCGCAGGTTATCCGTTCTTCCGGGTATTCCCGGAAGAATACAGCAGATTCCACGGACGATCAGATCAATCTTAACCCCGGCTCTTGATGCCTCCTCCGTCTTTTTGATAAAATCCATGTCAGTCACAGAATTCATCTTCATGACAATACGGCCGTTATCTCCTTTTTTAATCTCCTCATCCATCAGAGAGAGTACCTTCTGTTTCAGGCTGGTGGGAGACACGATCAGGTGGTTGTAGACACCGTCCAGATTGCCGATGGACATATTTTTAAAGAACACTGCCGCATCCTCGCCAATCTCCTGATCGGAAGTTATAAGAGAATAATCCGTGTACATTTTTGCGGTTTTCTCATTGTAATTTCCCGTACCCACCTGAGTGATATAGCGTATCTCATTCTTACTCCGGTATGTAATCAGACAGATTTTGGAGTGCACCTTATATCCTTCAAATCCGTAGATCACACGGCATCCGGCTTCTTCCATGCGCTCTGACCACTCGATATTATTCTGCTCATCAAATCGGGCCCTGAGTTCTATCAGCACAGTCACTTCCTTGCCGTTTTCTGCTGCCGCACAGAGATATTCCACAAGCCTTGCCTTCTTGGCCAGGCGGTAGATCGTAATCTTAATAGTCATCACGTCAGGATCATAAGCCGCCTCTTTAATGAGCTTAAGAAACGAATCCATACTCTCATACGGATAGGACAGAAGAACATCCTTTTTCTGCACCTGCTCCATCACACTTCCGTCCGCCAATGAAGCAGACGGCTGGGGCGCAAACGGTTCATCTGTGAGCGCCCGTCTCATGGACTCGGGCAGTTTGTCTGCGATTGCAAAAATAAATCCCAGCCTCATGGGTATTTTGGTACGGAAAATACATTCGGAAGTAATCTTAAAACGGTCGCAGAAGTATTTTTCCATCTCCTTTCCAAGAGGAGCCGCTGTCTCAAGGCGCACCACTGCCATCCGTCTTCTCTTGTGCAGGGTTTCTTTCATGATGAAACGGAAGTCCTCATGATCTTCAAAGGCCTCGTCATCAGGTGAAATATCTGCATTTCGCGTCACACAGATATAATTCTTATCCGACACCTGATACTTATCAAACACAAGCTCCAGGTATTCCATAATGACTTTTTCCATACGGATATACCTGATATCATGTCCCGGAAGATAGAGTATATCCGATATGTACTGAGGGACCGGCACGATTCCCATCATTGCCTTGCCGCCCAGCTTTAAATTCGCTACAACATAGATTTCCTTATTAAGAAGATGGGGAAACGGGTGGTTGGCGTCCACAATCTGGGGCGAGAGCACCGGAAGCACCTGTTCTTTAAAATATTTTTTTACATACTTCTTCTCCTGCTGCTCCAGTTCCTTGATATCCAGACCGCATACCCCGTATGGTTTCAGCTGTTTCTTGATCTCGGCATAGGTCTTATCCCGCTCTTTATAAAGCGGCGCCACCGCCTGATAGATCGCACTGATCTGCTCTTTTGGCGTCATGCCGGAACGGGTGTCTTTTTTCTTATTGTCCACTGCTGCCATATCATAAAGGCTTCCCACCCGAATCATGAAAAATTCATCCAGATTGCTGGTGAAAATAGCGACAAACTTCATCCGTTCCATAAGAGGAACCTTCTCGTCTCTTGCCTCCTCCAAAACTCTCTGATTAAAACGAAGCCATGAAAGCTCCCTGTTCTGCGTATAATCAAGTATCTCCGGGATTTCCATGCCGCGCCTCCTCTCTTCTTTATCCGACATTTTCCTGTCATCCGTCTGCTGTCAGCGCCGGTTTTATTCTATTGCTCCAGATATTTCATCATATCATCAAATTTTCTTTCCATGTAATGATACCCGTGCTCATAAAATGCGTGAAGCGTCTCCTTATTGCGCTCCAACCTTGACACCGGCTTCACCTGAGGTCTTAACACGAATATCTCGCCCCGCTTCTCCAGCTGGTCCAGATAATTCATAGTCTTATTATATTCAAAACTCCTTCTGAATATGGTGCGTACCAGGTTCGGATAGGACTTATAGGCCCGCCTGTACAGCCTCTGCATGGCCGGCGACACTACTTTTTTCCTGTACCCTCTGTTCTTTGTCAGAATGACCACGATCTTTTTATTGCCCAGTGCCTGCGCCCTTTTTATAGGAACAGAATCCGCCAGTCCGCCGTCCAGATATGGAGTGTCGTCCACATTTACGATCGGCGTCAGAAGCGGCATGCTGCATGACGCTCTGCAGACTTTCATAAGACGTTCCCGGTCATGGCGCTCTGTCATATATTCTGCTTTCCCGGTCAGGCAGTTCGTTGTAATCAGTTCACATTCGATCTCTGAACTAAAATAAGTGTCAAAATCAAAGGGAATTATTTCGTTGGGAAACTTGTCAAAGATCAAATCCATGTTCATCACGCTTTTCTCTTTTACAAAGTCTCTGAACCCATAGTAATAATTCCCGTTTTTGTCCGTTGGAATCATACAGTCCCGTGTCCTTCCCGGCTGTTTGGACACATAATCCACCGCATTGCACGCTCCTGCAGACACTCCGATCACATGGGACAGATAGACATCTCTCTCCATCAGATAATCCAAAGCCCCGGAAGTAAACACGCCTCTTGTGGCGCCTCCCTCCAGAACCAATGTCGCTTTTTTTATATCCATAATCATAACCTCTTTTCTTTTATTCAGATTATAACAGTAATCCTGATGCTGTTCAATGCAGAATCTGTCCCATAATGATTGATTTTACCATCAGCCCGTGTTAATATAAGCGATAGCGTATATATGCGCTCTTTCCGACAGAAAAGGTGTCGGAACAGTAACCAGATTTGATAATCATAATAAGGAGATATCAGTATGATCAGTGCAAATAATGTGACGCTGCGCGTAGGAAAAAAAGCGCTTTTTGAAGATGTAAACATCAAATTTACAGAAGGCAACTGCTACGGCCTGATCGGCGCTAACGGCGCGGGGAAATCTACCTTCCTGAAGATTCTCTCCGGCCAGCTTGAGCCGACCAAGGGAGAAGTGGCCATCACTCCGGGTGAACGCCTCTCTTTCTTACAGCAGGATCACTTCAAATATGACGAATACCCGGTTCTTGATACAGTCATTATGGGAAACGCCAGACTGTATGAGATCATGAAGGAAAAAGAAGTCATCTATGCTAAAGAAGATTTCACGGACGAGGACGGTATCCGCGCCAGCGAGCTGGAGGCAGAATTTGCCACAATGAACGGCTGGGAGGCTGAATCCGATGCCGCTTCTCTGTTAAACGGTCTGGGCATTGAGACAGACCTCCACTATAAATACATGAAAGAACTGACCGGCCCGGAGAAAGTCAAGGTACTTCTCGCTCAGGCTCTGTTCGGCAATCCGGACATCCTGCTTCTGGATGAGCCCACCAACCACTTGGATTTGGACGCGATCGCATGGCTTGAGGAGTTCCTGATTAACTTTGACAACACAGTCATCGTGGTCTCCCATGACCGTTACTTCTTAAATAAAGTATGTACTCAGATCGCTGACATTGATTACGGCAAGATTCAGCTCTATGCCGGAAACTATGATTTCTGGTACGAATCCAGTCAGCTCCTCATCCGTCAGATGAAAGAGGCCAACAAGAAAAAGGAAGAAAAAATCAAGGAACTTCAGGAATTTATTTCCCGGTTCAGTGCCAACGCCTCCAAATCCAAACAGGCGACTTCCAGGAAGCGTGCCCTGGAAAAAATCCAGCTCGATGAAATCAAACCGTCCAGCAGAAAATATCCTTATATTGACTTCCGTCCCAACCGCGAGATCGGAAATGAGGTTCTGACAGTGGAAGGGCTTTCCAAGACCATTGACGGAGAGAAAATTCTGGACAACATCAGCTTCACTCTCGGACATGACGACAAGGTCGCATTCGTGGGAGGAAATGAGCTTGCAAAAACCGTACTCTTTAAAATCCTGATCGGCGAGATGGAGCCGGATGAAGGAACCTACAAGTGGGGAGTTACCACATCCCAGGCATATTTTCCGAAAGATTTCGGCGGCGAATTCGACAGTGACTATAATATCACCGAGTGGCTCACCCAGTATTCTGAGGAAAAAGATGTCACTTATGTCCGTGGATTCTTAGGAAGAATGCTCTTCTCCGGTGAGGACGGGGTAAAGAAGATCAAAGTGCTCTCAGGAGGAGAAAAGGTGCGCTGCCTGCTCTCCAAGATGATGATCTCCGGAGCGAATGTTCTTATTCTTGACGAACCAACCAACCACCTGGATATGGAAGCCATTACCGCGCTGAACAACGGACTGATCAAGTTCCCGGGCGTACTGCTCTTTACTTCAAGAGACCATCAGATTGTACAGACGACTGCCAACCGGATCATGGAGATCGTGCCGGGAGGACAGCTTATCGACAAGATCACCACATATGATGAGTATCTTGAGAGCGACGAGATGGCAAGAAAGAGACAGACCTACTCCGTACAGACAGAGGATGAAGATTAAGGTTTTTCAAACTTTAGGGTTTCCTTTTTTGTGCACTCATGATAGAATAAAAAAGCTGTGGATACTTAAAAATTCACAGCCTGTATATGGAGACGTATCGAAGTGGTCATAACGGGGCGCACTCGAAATCGAATGCCCTTTTTGGAAGCTCACCTCTGAAAAACCTTGATTTCACGGGGCTTTTCAGCTATCATTGAAAAGTAAATATCCCTT
>CALWFY010000108.1 GCA_944377775.1 uncultured Mediterraneibacter sp. | reverse complement strand
TAAAAAACGTCAGATCATATTCATTGATCTGTTCTTCCTCATAATAACAGTTATCCCATATAAAACTGCACTCACCCCGGTCCTCCGCGATCGTACAGTCTCCCATGATTTCCCGGTACTTATAG
The DNA here is from genome assembly GCA_944377775.1 of uncultured Mediterraneibacter sp. Lineage (GTDB taxonomy): Bacteria > Bacillota > Clostridia > Lachnospirales > Lachnospiraceae > Mediterraneibacter. The sequence goes on along the minus strand of CALWFY010000108.1, from coordinate 14,313 downwards.
TCCGTATTAAAATCAAAAAGAAAGAGACCTCCCGGGTCAAGATAATTGTTTACCAGCCGAAACACTTCCTGGAGTTCCTCCGGCTCAGTGATATAATTAATCGAATCGCAGACACTGACTGCCGCCTGAACTGTACCGTACAGCTCGAACTCTCGCATGTCCTGAAGCAGATACAAAATATCATGCCCTGATTCCAGGCGCTTTTCCATAGCCAGCTCCAGCATTTCCTCTGAATTGTCCACACCGATCATGTCATACCCGTACCCGGCAAGGAGTTCCGTCATCGTCCCTGTTCCGCATCCCAGTTCGACCACGATGCCGTCTTCCACCCCGCACCTGCATAACAGATCATGTATATATTCTCCCCACTCCTGGTAGGGAACATTGTCCATAAACGTGTCATATACTGACGCAAAACTTGTATACGTTTCCACGATAATCGCCTCCTGCAAGTAGAAGTTTAACACATTTTGCCTTTCTTGGCACTATAAATCTGGATATGCCAAAATCACTATGTTCTCCTTTGCAGTCCTATGCACTGCTGCGCTGCGCCCGAGCGAAAGCGCGTCCACGGGGGATATCTTTCCCCGGTGGACGCGCTTTACATTATCTCGATAAATCCAGATTTACTCCTGCCCCCTGTTCTCATAATAACTGGTAACCCGTTCTGCCTCCGGTACAATCTGCTCCGGTACAGGTGCAGTCCCTGGCGCAAACACAATTTTCAAAAGCACGGGTGTGACAATCGTTGTAACCACAACCACAAGGATGACCGGTCCTAACAGGGCAGAGCCCATCAGTCCCAGCGCAGCACCTTTGCTTGCCACGATCAGCGCTACTTCTCCTCTGGATATCATCCCAATGCCGATTCTCTTCACCTGATAATTCTTATATCCGCACATCTTTGCTCCCAGTCCGCAGCCAATCACTTTGGTCACGATTGCCACAATACACAGAGCAACTGCAAAACCAATGATCGCCGGCGACATGCCCGGAAGGTCTACTTTAAGCCCGATGCTGGCAAAAAACACCGGAGAGAGAAGCAGATAGGACATTGTATCAAACTTGGATTGAAGGTAAGTAGAGCGACGCACATTTGAAATGATCAATCCTGCCACAAAAGCGCCTGTAATATCTGCCACCCCGAATACTTCCTCCGCAATAAATGACATAAGCAGACAGAACACGAACGCAATGATCGTATGCCTGTGCAGTTCTTTCTGGGCTTCATCAACCCATTTTTTGTACAGTTTATAGAAAACAACACCAACCCCTCCGGCAAACACAAAGAATCCCACGATCTTCAGTATCACAAGCCCCAGACTCACGGAAGAATCCGCCATACTCGTCACGATCGTGAGAGCAATGATCCCGAGAATATCATCTATGATAGCTGCTCCCAGAATCGCATTTCCTGAACGTGTCTTTAATTTCCCCAGCTCTTTAAGCGTCTCAACTGTAATACTCACAGAAGTTGCCGTAAGGATCACGCCGATAAAAATATTCTGAAGAAACAGGGAAGCATCTGCATTGGACTGAATCAGTCCCGGCCGGTTGAATATCCATGTTACTCCAAATCCGCCCAGCAGAGGAACGATCACACCACAAAGCGCAATGACAAAAGACGCTTTTCCGCTGGCTTTAAGCTCTTTGATATCTGTCTCCATGCCCGCACAGAACATCAGCACGATCACGCCGATCTCCGCCACCTCGTGGATGAAAGCCGTGTCTGCAAGCAGCCCGAAACCCGCAGGTCCGAGTATCAGTCCCGCCAGCAGCGCTCCGACGACCTGAGGCATCTGAACCTTCCTTGTAAGAAGCCCCAGCACCTTTGTCGATAAGAGGATAATTGCCAAATCCAGTAAATACCTGTAACTGTCCATTTTTTCTCTCACCCCTAGTCAATTTTTACAACAAATCGTCCATATCATACAACATTTTTAACATTTTTACAAGCGTTTTTCCCTCTATCCGCATTTAAAAAGACAAAAAGGACAGGTTCAAAATCGAAACAAAATTACTCAAAATTTGAAACCTGTCCTTTTTTCTTTCAAAACAGAACGCTTTATATACTAATTACCCCAGAAGCGGCACTTCCTGCCCTCTCAGCCGGATAATCGGTCCGCCTGTACCTTCAATGTATTCGCGTGTGATTGTCACCTCCCCGATGCTGTCGTCCTTGGGTATTTCATACATAATATCCAGCATGAATTCCTCAATGATCGCACGCAGGGCACGGGCACCTGTATCTTTCTTCATCGCCTTTTCCGCGATTGCTTCCAAAGCCCCATCGTCAAAATCAAGCCGCACTTCATCCAGGGCCAGCAGTTTCTGATACTGCTTTAGAATCGCATTTTTAGGCTCTTTCAGTATCTTCACAAACATGTCCTTGTCCAGGCCCTTAAGCGTGAAAATAATGGGAAGACGACCTAAAAACTCCGGTATCATACCGAATTTCCTCAAATCTTCCACGGTCACTTTAGAGAGAATTTCCTTATCCTGAGCATATTTATCTTTCAACTCTGCGTTAAATCCCATAGAGGTCTTTTTCTGAAGTCTCTCTCGGATGATATCCTCCAGATCAGGGAACGCTCCCGCACAGATAAACAGAATATTTTTCGTGTTCACTGTAGTGAGCGGCACCATGGCATTCTTGCTGTTGGCTCCTACCGGCACCTCTACATCACTGCCTTCAAGAAGCTTTAACATGCCCTGCTGGACAGACTCGCCGCTTACATCCCTCTGATTGGAGTTGTGCTTCTTTGCGATCTTGTCGATCTCATCAATAAATATGATCCCCTGCTCCGCCTTTTCCACATCATTGTCAGCTGCTGCCAGAAGCTTGGATACAACACTCTCGATATCATCACCTATGTATCCTGCCTCCGTCAGTGATGTAGCGTCCGTAATCGCCAGCGGCACATCCAGAAGACGGGCTAAAGTCTTGACCAGATACGTCTTTCCGCTTCCCGTCGGTCCGATCATAAGCATGTTGGATTTCTCAATCTCAATATCATCTGCAGTGCCTGCCGCCACTCTCTTATAGTGGTTATACACTGCCACCGACATGGCTTTCTTGGCATATTCCTGTCCTACCACATACTCGTCCAGCCGGGCCTTAATCTTGTGGGGAGCCGGAATTTTTTTGATATCAAGCTGACGGAACTCTTTCGGCTTCTCCTTTTTCTTCTTGATCTTCTGCTGTTTTGGCTGCATATTTTCCAAATCTGACAGATTAAGGAACTGAACGCCCGGCATATTCATAAGACGGTTCAAATCCACCGCTCCGCTGGTCATGGCGTCAAAACTCTTCTGCATACACTCCGGGCAGACCGTAATGTTGTTAGGAAGATCAATCATCTTCCCGGTCACACTCTCCGGGCGATGGCAGATGAAGCATATTTTTTCATACTCATTTTCCTCGTCCTCTTTTTTCTCCTTATCTTCCTGCTCTGCCGCGGCGATCTCCTTCTTTTCTTCCTGATCAGAGGAGCTGTCTTTTATCTCATTTTCTGCTTTTTCTTCTTCCTGGTCTACTATGATAAAATCGTTGTCTGACATAAGTTCTTCCCTTCTTTAAGTTAATGTTCCCCGGCCGCAGAGACATATCTGTCCCCTTGCCCTGACTACTCCCCCATTATAGTACACACACCCATGTTATACAAATGAACTTTTTCTAAACGGCTACTGTATCTCCTGAAGCCGCAGCCCGGCTGTATCTGACACCGGAATCGAAAATACAACTGATTTTGCGCGGCTCTCAAGTCCGGCATTTTCCATGATGGCCCGCATAATGCCATTTTTCATCTCAGACTTTGCCACAATAAAAATCATCTCCTTTTCATCCGCGATTGAAACTCCAAGAAATTTCTCAGCTTTCTCAAGTCCGGTCCCTTTCGCATGGATGACGGTTCCTCCCCCAGCCCCCTGTGTTCTGGCAGCATCCATCACTTCCTCGCTGTAGCCCTGGTTTGCAATTACAACGATCAATTCATATTTTGTGTTTTTCATCACACTCTCCTCTTCTTTCTCATACTTCTGCCCGTCCATCAGAAACTGAAACACTTTCTTTCCACCCACGCTGGAGAGCGGGACGAGAAATGCAATCCCTGTTCCCGGAACATCAATCTGCAGCTGCTCCTCTAAATCTCTCTTGACATTTTCCCATGTTTCTCCTGAAACCACCGTCATCATGACAGTTTTCTCCGTCACTTCCAGTCCGAAACAGTCAAGGATTTCACTGGTTGCAGTTCCTCTTGCAAGAGTACAAAGCACGGCGGAAAGCCTGTTCCGTTCATAGCACGCCAAAAGTCTGCGCCCCATTGTCCGTTTCGTAATCGTCATCAGCATATAAATCTCACTCATATTCTACCTCTTAAAGCTCTATAATCTCATCATCCGGTATGTGTGCCCCGGCTGTTCTGCTCTTAGTTTCCGCTCTGTCAGAGTTTCCCGAACTGAACCGGTATACAAGTCCTAAAATCTGTATGGTGATAAGAGGGGTCATGGCAACCATGGCCACCACACCGAACGCATCCGTGACAATATCCCCGCCCACGCTGACACATGCTCCTATCGCAAAGGGAAGTAAAAATGTAGCAGTCATGGGGCCTGATGCCACACCGCCGGAATCAAACGCAATCGCCGTAAATATCCTAGGCACAAAAAATGATAAAATCAACGCTGCTGCATATCCGGGAATCACAAACCAGAAGATCGAAATACCGGTCAGGACACGAATCATCGCAAGTCCCAGGGAAACCGCCACTCCGATGGAAAGGCTTAAGCTCATGGCCCCGGAAGTGATCGTCCCTGAAGTAATATCTTCCACCTGCCGCGTCAGAACGAATACCGCCGGTTCCGCGCGAACAATAAAATATCCGATAATCATTCCAATAGGAACAATCACCCAGCGGTACGGATTGTCTGCAAGCACCTGCCCCAGATAATTCCCTGCGGGCATAAACCCTGCATTTACCCCCACAAGGAATAAAACCAGCCCTGCGTAAGTGTACACCATTCCCACCGTGATCTTGATCAACATCCTTTTCTGCATCCTTTTAAAAATAATCTGGAAAATCACAAAAAAGATAATGATCGGCATCAAAGAGACAGCCATCTCTTTCATATATTTCGGCAGCTCTCCTGAAAAAAGCTGCCACAATTCCACAGAATTACTGATATCAGGGATACTGTCCGGGACATATTCAGCGCTTTCCGGACGGTAGATCAGACTAAGTACAAGAACTGACAAAATCGGGCCCACAGAAGACAGCGCCACAAGACCAAAGCTGTCATCCTCCGCCCTTTCATCGTTTCGAATTGCAGAAATACCAATACCCAGAGACATGATAAAAGGCACCGTCATAGGACCCGTGGTCACTCCTCCTGCGTCAAACGCCACCGCAATAAAATCTCCTGGTGCAAGAAACGCCAGGCCGAACACAATCACATACAGCACGATCAGCATGTGTGCCAGAGTAATGTTAAAAAGCATGCGAAGAAGCGATGCCACGAGAAAAATCCCCACGCCAAAAGCCACCGAAAGCACCAGTATTATATTGGGCACAGACGGAACCTGCTCTGCCAGCACCTGAAGGTCCGGTTCGGAAATCGTGACAATAAAACCAAGTATGAAACTTAACAAAACCATAACCCACAGTTTCTTCGTCCGGGTCATGCACGTTCCCACATTCTCTCCAACAGGCGTCATGGACATCTCCACGCCAAGCGTAAAAAACATCATTCCTACAATCAACAGCACTGCTCCCAAAAGGAACGCCAGAAGGATTCCCGGTTCAAGAGGCGCTATCGTAAAACACAGAACCAGCACGATCACAATGATCGGAAGTACTGCCTTGAGAGTTTCATTTAATTTTTCCTGCAATCGCTCTTTTAACTTTGCTGTCCTTAAATTCACACATTCCCTGCCTTTCATTATCATGCTTCAGCCGCATGCATCCTCTGCCGCAATGCAGCCCCTGTGTCATCTACCTCTCATCCTTTCAGCATTTTCATAAATTCTTCCTCAGATATGATCGGAATCCCCAGTTCCCTCGCCTTTTTATTCTTGGACGATGTAGAATTTACATCATTGTTGATCAAATAATTCGTCTTTGATGTCACACTCCCCGTCACCTTGCCGCCGCACTTTTCGATCTCCTCTTTCACCTCGGCACGGTTGGCAAAATGTTCCACGCTTCCCGTGATAACAAAGTTCACTCCTGCAAACTTTTCACTGTCCGCGCTCTGCTCTTCCTTTGAAATCTCCACTTCTTTAAGAAGCCGCTCAAACACATCCCGATGTTCATTATCCGCAAAATACTCCACATACGCTTTGGCTATCACTTCCCCCACGCCTGAAATTTCAGCCAGCTCTTCTGCTGTCGCATTCAGTGCCCGCTGCGGATCATTACCAAGCTCCCTGCAGATCACTTTTGCATTTGCAATCCCGATATTAGGTATTCCCAGGCTGTATACAAGCCGGGGAAGGGTGGTCGTGCGCGCCTTTTCTATGCTGTTTTGGAGATTTTCATACGACTTTTCCCCGAAACCTTCCATATTTTTGATTTGCTCTTCATAGCGATCCAGATGAAAGAGGTCTGTCAGGTCCTTTATATATCCGTTTATAATAAATTTCTCCAGTGTTGCTTCAGAAAGTCCCTCGATATTCATGGCGTCCCGGCTCACAAAAAGGGTAAAAGACTTCACATGCTTTGCCTGACATTTCGGGTTTGTACAGTACAGTGTTTTCGTCTCATTATCCATGGAAATACGGGTAGCTCCCCCGCATACCGGACATGTTTTCGGAATATCCCTGACTCCGCTTCTCGTCAGGTTCTCCGCAATCTGCGGGATGATCATATTTGCCTTATAGACCGTGATCTGATCTCCAATGCCCAGCTCCAGTTCCTCCATAATACTGATATTGTGAACGCTGGCACGGCTCACTGTCGTCCCCTCCAGCTCCACTGGTTCAAATATGGCCACCGGATTGATCAGTCCGGTTCTGGACGGACTCCACTCTATCTCAAGAAGTGTTGTCTCCCTGATCTCATCCGCCCACTTAAATGCAAAAGAATCCCGCGGGAACTTTGCTGTTGTGCCAAGAGACTGGCCGTATGCAATATCGTCATACACCAGCACCAGACCGTCTGAAGGCACTTCATTTTTCTCTATCTGCCCGGCAAACCATGCCACCTCATCCTCAACTGTTTCCCGGGTAACCGGATGATGTTCTACCACATCAAATCCCTGCTCTTTTAACCACTGCATCTGATACAGGCGGGAATTATAAAATTCCACGTCAGCCGCGCTCACAAGAGTAAATGCATAGAACCGCACATTCCGTTTCGCCGTGATCTCATTATTGAGCTGACGGACGGAACCACTGCACAGATTCCGCGGATTCTTGTATTTTGCATCCGCATCTCCGATCTCCTCATTGATCTTCTCAAAATCCCTGTAGGAAATAACGGCCTCTCCTCTTAAAACAAGCTCGCCCTGATAAGGAATATGAAGAGGAAGATTCTGAAACACTCTGGCATTGTTGGTGATAACTTCCCCTACTTCTCCGTTTCCTCTGGTCACGGCCTTTACAAGCGTTCCCTCTCTGTAAGTGAGAACAACCGTCAGACCGTCTAACTTCCACGATATCATTGCCTTTTGATCGCCTAAAAACTCTTTCAGTCTGTCTGTATCCTTTGTCTTATCCAGAGAGAGCATCGGCCTTTCATGGCGTTCTTTCGGCAGTTCACTTAAAACCTCATATCCCACATTGACGGTGGGACTTGCAGCAAGCGTGGTATTCAGCTCGTTCTCCAGTCCCAGGAGTTCATCATAGAGCCGGTCGTACTCATAGTTGCTCATGATCTCCTTATCTTCCTGCTCATATGCACGGCGGGCTCTGTTCAGAATATCCACCAAATCCCGCATCCGTCTCATTTTATCTTCTGTCTGATGTTTCATCTTCTCTGTCATCTCTGTCCTCCGGGTGATTCTTTGATCTGGTCATAAAGCTCATTTAATTCATCGTCTGTCAGCTTCCGGTACTGCCCTTCTTTCAGGCTTCCAAGCCGGATATTCATGATTCTCACGCGCACCAGGTCCCGCACTTCATATCCCAGCGCCTCGCACATGCGCCGTATCTGCCGGTTCAGCCCCTGGGTCAGCGTGATGGAAAAAGTATATTTCCCGATCTTCACCACTTTGCACGGTCTTGTTACCGTATCCAGTACAGGCACTCCGCCCGACATCTTCCTTATAAATTCCTCCGTGACCTCCTTATCCACTGTCACTTTATATTCTTTCTCATGACAGTTGGCAGAACGCATCATCTGGTTGATAATATCTCCGTTGTTCGTCATAAGAAGCAGTCCTCTGGAGTCCTTGTCCAGACGCCCCGCATAAGTGACGCGCACCGGATAATTCAGAAAGCGGACGATACTGTCTCTCTCCCGCCGTTCCTCTGTGCAGACGATGCCGCGCGGTTTATTCACTGCCAGCACGATCATCTCATCCTGTCTGGAAACAATCTTGGCTCCCACTTTCACAACCTGTCCCGGCATAATTCTCATTCCGGTCTGAGCGGTCTTTCCATCCACCGTCACTTTTCCACTTTCAATGAGGCGGTCCGCCTCCCTCCTGGAACAGACGCCCGCCTCGCTCAAATATTTATTCAGCCTTACCTGTTCTTTTTTCTGTGAAAATTCTTCCTGTATCCGATTACTCACCTGAAAATACTCCACTTATATTATTGTCCGTAAAAAATGTATTCCCGCTGTACAGGATCAGCATGTCTGTAATCCTGTATGTATCCATGATCTCTGTCATTGTCCCGCTGTAATACCTCGGGTCAACCACCACGATTTCCCTGTAATACGGTGTCAGAAACGGAATAAAGCAGTCTGCAAACGAATCCTTCACCACAAGGAGACGTTTCTGGCTTGAAGAAACTGTCTTGATATCTACAACCGATGTATTTCCCCCTAGGAATACGCCATATTTATCTCTTGTCTCCAGCTTAGAAGAATCATAAAGTGACGTCCGCTTCTTTGCCTCATCCACATAATTCACGATCACATCATCGTCCCCTGATGTGGGCACATAAATATCAATCTGCTCTTTCTCATCGAGCCCTACACCGCTCTTTGAAGCGAGCGCTCCGTTAAAACTGTCCGTCACAGTATAGGAAACATAGTCATCTGACACGTCCCCTTCAATACCAAGACTTGCCGCAGCCTCCTGAAATACATAGAACGCGCCCTGGGTTGTCCAGTGATGATCTGTCTTATAGTATATCTTTTCTGATTTATGTCTATTCAATATGGAATATGCGTCCACCCAGTTTACGGAATCTCCCAGTTTACGCTCCACCATACTGAACATCTGCCGCTGATCTTCCACTGTCGCAAAAGCCGGAAGGCTTTCACTTAAGACACTGGCAGCATCCGGAATAAGCATGACGGTGGCAGGTATGTCAGAATAAGTATTCAAAAAACTTTGTATCGCATTGATATTTTCAGAATACTGTTCCTCATCCGGCAGCGCAATGTCTTCCAACAGCTGATCGTTATCCCCGATATAGACACCGTTTTCCAGCGCGCTGCCTCCCAGTCTGTCCACACCGACTTTGAGCTTTCGCCACATATTTCTTCCGACAAACTGATCACTTAGATAACGCTCCCACTGTTCCATGAAATCCCCGGTTGCAACAGAGGTAAGACTCAGATTGGGTCTGGATTCCAGCGCCCGGTTCTCCTCCTCGGATATTTCCTTATCGGGAACAATCAGATTCACGATCAACACAAGAAACAGAACTAATATAAATAGTTTTCCGATCAGGCCCTCAATGTGCCCTTTTCTTTTTCTGTTATCCATAATTTCCACCTAAAATCTGAAATACAAAAATGGGTTAAATGTATCTGTTACAAGAAAAGCAATGGATATCACAAAGATTCCCATGTAGATAACTGCTGCCACAGCTGTCTTTGCCTTTCTGTTTCTGACCATCCGAATCACCATGTTGATAAGCCGCATTCCCATCGCAGATGAACCCAGCACTGCCACCACATACAACAGCCAGTGAGTAAACAGGAAAAATGCTCCGTTGGCGTCCACGATCCCGGCCCCGGCTCCCACCATGGCTCCCAGATATCTCAGGGCATATCCAAGGCTCGGACTGAAGAAAAACACCCACCCCACAAGCACCAGTACCACAGTATAAATATGCCTTACAGCGCTCGGCAGGCGGTCGAGAGGCTCTCCCCACACATACTTCTCAAGCACAAGGATTACCCCATAGTACACGCCCCATGCGATAAAATTCCACGCTGCTCCGTGCCACATGCCGGTCAGCGTCCACACAACCATCAGATTAAAAATATTCCTGGATACAGAACACCGGTTTCCTCCCAGAGGGATATACACATACTCACGGAACCAGGTGCTCAGAGAGATATGCCATCTCCTCCAGAACTCGGTAATACTCTTTGACACATACGGGTAATCAAAATTCTTTTTAAATTCAAAACCGAACATTTTACCCAGGCCGATCGCCATATCTGAATATCCGCTGAAGTCAAAGTATATCTGGAAAGCATAGGAAAAAGCTCCGACCCATGCGGTAAGCACCGACAGGCTTGCCGCAGGCATCTGGGAAATCTGTTCAAATACAGCCCCTGCCGTGTTGGCAATAATCACTTTCTTTGCCAGTCCGATAATAAAAAACATAGAGCCCTGTCCCAGCCTGCGCACTGATAACTGTCTGTGGCGAAGCTGAGCCTCAACATCCACATATCTCACGATCGGACCTGCGATCAGCTGGGGAAACATACTTATGTACAGAGCAAAATACAGGATGTTTTTCTGGGGCTCTGCCTTTTCCCGATAAATATCTACAATATAGGAGACTGCCTGAAATGTATAAAATGAAATTCCGATCGGCAGGGCAAGTTCCCGGTACGGTATGTCAACTGAAAATATGGCATTAATTGTGTCGATCAGAAATCCATAGTACTTAAAGAATCCTAGGATAAGCACATTGACCGTCACGGCAAAAGCCATACTGAGCTTCGCCCTTCTCGGATCATCTTTTTTCTCCCATATATCGCGCCCGCAAAAATAATTCAGCACAATGGACAATATCATGAGCACAACGTAAACTGGCTCGCCCCATGCATAAAAGAACAGACTCGCGATAAGCAGGAAAATATTTTTCCCTCTGCCGGGAACAAGATAGTAAACTGCCAGAACAACCGGCAGAAATAAAAACAAAAACGTGATACTGCTGAATAACATCTGATCTTTTCCTCTCTTTTACAGACTTTCGGCAAAAATGTTCAGATATTCATCTGCCTTTGGCGACACAGCAAAGAAAATATCCTTTCCCCGAACACTCTTTCTTGCGTCCTCAATCAGCTTCACAGCCTCCGGCATATATCCCTCAAAATCATTCTTTCTCGCCTCCAGCCTGGCCTCAATGGCTTCCATAACCTCCGCAACCTGACTTTCACTGTGCACCCGGACAAGCAGCACTTCCTCTGCCGACATGCTGAATTCGGAAGCATAATACATCACTCCTGCGTAATCCGCCTCCGTAAGTCCAAACTCTCTTTTAAAAGAAGCCCCGCTCTGCTTTTCCAGACCATCCTGATCCAAAGAACTGCTGACTGCCTGTTCAACAGCCTCAAAAGGCTTATTGCTCCCGCTCGTATACATCATAATAAGCACAACGAACGCCACTGTCAGCACGAGCATAACGTATTTCATAATATAGGCGTATTTCAGTCTCTCTGTTTTCATAATGCAGCCACCTCCGCCATGCGCTCTGCCCAGACAGGATAGAAATCAGCTTTAAAATGTGTGCCGTCCTCCTCATAATACTGTTCTTCTACAAGCTCTGTATTGTCGATAAAGCCAATGGTCAGACGATCACACATGTCCTTGAGCGCGCTGTTATACTCCGGTATTTTCTCCAGCGCAGGTTCTTCTGCCAGCACTTTCTCCTGTACGGGGAAAATCGAGTTCACAAAAATATGGGCGTCCGGAACCTCCTCCTGAAGCTGTGTGATAACTGCTCTGTATTCAGAAATGAATGCATCCACGTCTCCATTGGTTGCAGTCACGTCATTTGTTCCCATGGCAAGAAAAATGATGCCCGGACTTAATCCCTTTACCTGGGCGATCTGATTTTCCAGTTCATCTAAATGAATACCGATCTCCGCGGTCACACTGGACATGTTCAGGATGTCATATTCCGCAAATCCTGCTGCCACTGAATCTCCCATCACTACTGTGCCTGCAAATTTTTCTTTTATGCTGCGCGTATCCTCCTCATTATTATCCTGCTGTTCCAGCAGACTGATCTTTTCTTCTATGGCGGTGATATCTCCTTCTTCCTCCTGTCTGATATATTCCAGCCCCGCCGATGTGTCCGCCCTTTTTTCCAGCAGGCTTCCCACGCCTCTGATAATAAAAACGGCAGCGAACACAACAGCCACTGCGCCTGCGCACAGAAGAATCCTCTTTTTGGTTCTCTGATTCATTCTTTTCATAAGTCTCTCTCTATAATAAATCTCACACTGTACAATAAACAAAACAATAAAAATGATTTATGGCAATAATACACCACTTTATCTATATAATGATACTTTTTTTCTTTTTAAAAGTCAATGAAAACTCCACCGGTTTATGATACAATAAGAGGCATGAAATCGGTTAAAAGGAGTCTTCTATGATTGCATTTTCCCTGACAAATATAAAAGATTTTATGTCCCACCTCCTCCTTTCAGACACGTTTGATCATTTCGCGTTCATCGAAGGAGAAATCGTGACATTCAACACATTCCAGATTGACGGTTTTATACAGAAAGACTTCTTTGATTCAGACGCAGAGCTTCCGGAATACTCGCCATGGAAAAATGTAAGAGATTACTGCTTCTCTCTCATAAAAGGGAAACGGACACCTTTGAGTTTCCGATTCATCTTCAGTCTTTCCGGTAAAAATATAGAAAGGATTATCGCACAAAATTCTCTGCCGGCTGACCCACAAAATGTACAGGGGCTGTATTTGAACATTCACTATGACGGAACGAACCTCTCCTGTGTGACCGGAACTTCATTTAAGACATTTACCATGGACAAAACACTGGAACACGCCTGGGATGAAATGGTGGAAAAATTCTTTGTTCAAAAGGGGATTGATGCTGAAAAAGCCTGAACTTGCTGAAATATTCTCTGTTTTTCTTGACTTTCAAGCAACTGGAAGGTATAGGATAAAACAAAAAGTACTGTTTAACAGATGTCTAAACAGGAGGATACCATGAATATAAAAGAAGTGGAAAAACAGACGGGAATAAAAAAAGCAAACATCCGTTACTACGAGGATGCCGGACTGATAACAGCCGCACGCAATAGTGTAAATAATTACCGGGAATACAGCAGTAAAGACGTAGAATTCCTGAAAAAAGTGCGTCTTTTACGGGCGCTCGATATTCCCATCCCTGATATAAAACGGCTGCATAGCGGTAACGTCTCCCTCGACCAGGTTCTTGCCGCAAGACTTGAGAAACTTCAGCAGGAAAAGGACCGACTGGATACGATCGGAACTTTATGCCGCAGACTTCAGGCGGAACATACAGATTTTGAGAACCTGGATGTCTCCATCGCAGACAACGACAGACTCTGGACAGAACAGATGCACAAGATCATGCAGTTTGACAAGGTCCCCGGAGTCATGAACCGGCAGATAAAAGATTTCACAGGATATTCCTGTGTTTTTGTCGGTCTGCTAAACATTCTGAAAGTAGATTTCAGCATAGAGAACAATGCAATTCTGCTTCTTATCTACATGTTGCTTCTCGTAACAGGCCTGATCATCACTTTCAGGAATGACCTCTATATTTACAGAACCTACGGGAAAAATTTCTTTCCGGCAGATATTGCCTGGGTATTTCTTTTTTACCTTTCCATCTATATACTCAGGAATACCCCTACAGGAATTACTCCCACCGGAATTTTCCGCACCCTGATCACGCTGACTGTTCTTGCCTATGTGTACCTGTGCTGGCACTATAAACGGAAATTATCTTTGTAAATACATCTTTCTGACATAGATAACAGCTGAGAGTATTTAAAATTTTAGCTTCCATAACATACGATATCCGCAGAACTATGACTGCATCGCGGCTTTCAGGCCGGCAGACACTTCCGACAGGGAACTTCTCCCACGGGCTGCGAAATGCAGTTTTTCTGATTTGAATAAATAAGTTCACAGAAGCTGTATCATATAAGCAAAACTTTAAGTGGCGCGTT